>NZ_JBEPDM010000005.1:0-297568 GCF_040300305.1 Streptomyces sp. NPDC000410 | reverse complement strand
CTTGTTAGGCTGCCGCGAGTATTCACGGAACGTGAAAAATGGAACCGTCATTTGCACTTGGTCAGTTGTTAGCCCCCACGCAACACTGAATGAGGACCCGGCCCGGCCCCGCGCCGTTCCAGAGCCGTTTCAGAGCCGTTTCAGAGCCGGTCGGCCGCGGTGACCCGGTGCAGATGGATCAGCGCGTCGTACGAGGTGGCGAGCCGGACCGGCTCCGGCTCGGCCGGCCAGGAGTTGCCTATGCTGCGCGTCTGGCGGACCGTCCCCAGCCACTCCCGTGCCGCGCGCGGAGCGGTCCGCATGTCGAGGTAGAAGTCCCGGCGCGACACCTGCTCCAGGGTGTGCTCGTTGCTGCCGGCGGGCATCGGGCCGACGCTGAAGGTACGGATCGGCTCGGCGGGGTCCGTCACGTCGAGTGCGTTGAACGACCCCTGTCCGAAGGTGAATCCCACGTTCACATAGCCGGCGCCCAGCGCCTCGCGCAGGAAGGCCCCCTGGAGTTTGGGGTACTGCGCGGGGTTGCTGGTCTCGTACCCCACGTGTCCGTTGTGTGCGGAGAGCAGTATCCGGTCGCCGGTCCGCCGCTGCCACCACACCGTGTTCTCGGCCATGACCTGGTCGCGGTAGCGCATGGCCTTGCCCAGGTCGGCGGGGTCGAAGAAGTCGTAGGAGAACATGCGGCCGGTCTGCGCGATGGCCCTGGCGTGCTGGAGCACCCAGGCGTGCTCCGCCCGGTCGGGACCGGGCCGCTGCTTCGCGAGCAGGTCGTACGCCTCCTGGACGTCCCGGGCCATCCGCCCGCGCTCGGGCAGCGGCTTCTGTAGATACGCGTCCATGGACTCATCCACGCCGCCGGTGGGCCGTGACGCCCGGTACAGCGCGGTGACACGGGGCGACAGCTCCGGGTAGTGCGTGCCGACGTACGCGGTGACCCGGTCGAAGAGCGCGGGCCCCGCATGGCCGACGTCGTTGCCCATGAACCGCACCGGGTGGCCGGGGTGGCGGAGGTTGTGCTGCCGCATCCAGTTGACCAGGTCCAGATACTCCTGGGTGTCCCACATGGCGTACGAGTTCTGGAACTCCTCCCGCATGATCTGCCGGGGATCTCCCTTGCCGTGCAGCACGAAGTCGTCGAGGCGCAGCCCGGCACTCCAGTTGGCCTCCAGGGCGAAGGTGGTGAAGCCCTTGCGCTCGACGAGGTACTCGAAGATCCGGTGCTTGGTGGTGAAGAACTCCTTGGAGTTGTGCGTGGCTTCGCCCACGCCCACGACCTTCGCGTCGCCGACCATCCGGCCCAGCGGCCGCAGATCGTCCAGGGGCCGCGCCGAGGCGGCCAGAGCGCGTAACGGATCGTCCGTGGTGGGAGGGGCCGGCCTGGCGCGGGCGACGGGCGCTGTCACGACGAGCGCGCCGAGGCAGATCACGAGCAGCAGAAGTCGTTGCAGCCGATGGAGCGGTGTGTGCGAGTACATGGATCAAGGATGTGCGGACGGACCGGGCACCGGACAGCCGGTCAGCACCCCTTGCGTACGGGGGTTGACCCCCCTGCCGGAGGTTCGGCCAACACCACCGCGCGCGGCGGGATCACGCCCTGTGCGTCCCCGGAGCACCCGGCCCCTCCGGGGCTTCGGGAGGCCCGGGGGGAGGGGTCGCCCCCGGCGTCCCGTCCGTACGGTCCGGGTGCTCCCCGGTCTCCCGCGCCGCCGCCCGTGCCTTCAGGATCAGCAGCACGCCGGCCGTGATCGTCCACACCGCGAGCAGCAGGGGCGTCAGCCATGCGCTGAACGGCCCGGCCAGCGACACGATCGCCACCACCAGCCCGGCCCAGCCCAGCCATTCCGGTACGGCCTTCGTCGTCGCGGCGACCCGCCACATCGCGAAGAGCATCACCGCCGCCCCCACCATGGCCGCGACCAGCAGCGCGTACGCCAGATCCAGCAGCAGGACCGCGACCAGCACCGTCTGCGGCAGGACCAGGAACGCGTCCGAACGGCTCGCCGATATCGCGTAGATGTTGCCGACGAGCGCCGCGCCGATGAGGAACACGGTGAACACGCAACCGCCGACCAGGACCAGATGGGACCGGTTCCCGGCGAGCCGGGCCAGCGCCACCAGGAACCACATGAACAGCAGCCCCGCCCCCACCAGCAGCACCGCCGAGGTCTCGGAGAGATCCAGATTGCCCTGCTCGCTGTAGAAGACGAGCGTGGCCCCGAGGCCGCCCGGTTCCCCGGTGTCCGGGGTGCGCCACATCAGCAGCACCAGTCCGGCGATCATCAGGCAGCCGGACACGATCCCCGCGATACCTGGCCAGAGTGCTCCCCTGAAGGTCTCTCCCGAGCTCTGCGTCGCCATCATGTGGGCCTCCCACACGAGCAATTCCGGCGGATCACGGCTAATCCTGCAGGGAGCCGGATAATGCTGTGAAATACCGGAGGAATAGGACCCCTGCCCTATTTTGCCACCTCAGCGGTAGGCGAGATACCGCTGGCGCACGGCCCGGAAAGTCGCCAGGTCCCGCTGCCAGGCCCCCACCACCTCGTCCGTCCCGGCCCCCGCGTCGATCATCGTGCGCACCCGCGTGGAGCCCGTCAGCTTGTCGATCCAGTTGTCGGGCCGCCAGGCGAACCCGCTCCAGCTGCGCTTCGCCGTCACCAGCAGGCCGATGCCCGTACGGAGCGGGTCGAACGCCTCCCGGTCGTGCACGTGCAGCTGCACGCCGCCGACCGTCTTTCCCTGGAACTTGGAGAACGTCGGGGCGAAGTACGCCTCGCGGAACCGCACCCCGGGGAGCTCCAGGCCGTTCGCTGCCGCGGCCCACGCCCGGTCGATGCCCTCGGCGCCCAGCAGCTCGAACGGGCGGGTGGTGCCGCGGCCCTCCGAGAGGTTCGTGCCCTCGAACAGGCAGGTCCCCGCGTACACGAGCGCGGTGTCGGGCGTGGGCATGTTGGGGCTCGGCGGCACCCAGGGAAGCCCGGTCGCGTCGTAGAAGTCCCCGCGCCGCCAGCCCGACATCCGGACCGTCTCCAGCTCGACCGGGGCCTTCAGGAACTCGCCGTTGAAGAGCCGGGCCAGCTCGGTCACCGTCATCCCGTGCGCCTGCGCGATCGGCTCACGGCCCACGAAGGTCGCGAACTCCTTGTCCAGCACCGGCCCCAGCGCCGCACGCCCGGTGACCGGATTGGGCCGGTCCAGCACGACGAAGCGCTTCCCGGCGAGCGCCGCCGCCACCATGCAGTCGTACAGCGTCCAGATGTACGTGTAGAAGCGCGCGCCGACGTCCTGGATGTCGAACACGATCGTGCCCACGCCCGAGGCCGTGAAGATGTCCGCGAGCGCCTGACCGCTCTTCAGGTACGTGTCGTAGACCGGCAGCCCGGTCGCCGGATCGTCGTAGCGGCCCTCGGAGCCGCCCGCCTGGGCCGTCCCCCGGAAGCCGTGCTCCGGCCCGAAGACGGCGACCAGGTCCACCCGGTCGTCGGCGTGCATGACGTCCACGATGTGGCGGGCGTCGCGGGTGATCCCGGTCGGGTTCGTGACCACGCCGACCCGCTCGCCGGACAGCAGTCCGTATCCGTCGGCCGCGAGCCGCTCGAAGCCGGTTCGGAGGCGGGCGCGTCCGGCGTGCGCCGACGCGGGCACGGAGGCCGAGGCCAGTGCGCCCGCCGCGCCCCCCGCCACCAGCAGACCTCGTCTGGACAGGCTCATCGCGCTACCTCCGTGATCGGTCCCCTGATCGCTCCGTCTGTCATGGCCACGCACGCTAGCGCGCCGCCAGGCCGTGCGGAACGATCCGGACAGGGCGGGTCACGCCCCTTCCCGAGGGCATACCGACTGGTTAGTCTGTCGATGGGTCGACTGGGCCCGGCCGGAGTGACCAGAGCTGCCCGGCCGGCCGGATCGACCGCAGCGAGCCGCGACGGAGAGGCAGGTGGGTCCCGATGAGCACGGCGACAACTACGGTGCAGGGTGCGGGTGTAGTGGTCACGGGCGCGGGTGGCGGCATCGGCGCCGCCCTCGCCCGGCGCTTCGTCGCGGAGGGCGCGCGCGTCGTCGTCAACGACATCGACCCGGGCAGGACCAAGGCCGTCGCCGACGAGATCGGCGCCACCGCCGTCCCCGGCGACGCCTCCGCCATCGTCGCCGACGCACGGGACGCGCTCGGCGGCAGCGTCGACATCTACTGCGCCAACGCCGGACTCGCCTCTCCCGGCGACGCCTTCGCCGACGAGGGCGTGTGGGCCGCCGCCTGGGACGTCAACGTCATGGCGCACGTCCGCGCGGTCCGTACGCTGCTGCCCGACTGGCTGGAGCGCGGCAGCGGCCGCTTCGTCTCCACCGTCTCCGCGGCCGGACTGCTCACCATGATCGGCGCCGCCCCGTACAGCGTCACCAAGCACGGCGCGCTCGCCTTCGCCGAATGGCTCTCCCTCACCTACCGCCACCGCGGTCTCAAGGTCCACGCCATCTGCCCGCAGGGCGTACGCACGGACATGCTCAAGGCGGCGGGGTCCGCGGGCGAGCTCGTCCTCACGCCGGGCGCCATCGAGCCCGAGGACGTCGCCGACGCGCTCTTCGACGGCATCGAGGCCGATCGCTTCCTGATCCTGCCGCACCCCGACGTCGCCGCGTACTACCAGGCCCGCGCCGCCGACACCGGCCGCTGGCTGGCCGGGATGAACCACATCCAGCAGAAGTGGGAGGACACAGGCAAGTGACCTCGATCTACGCCGCCAAACCCTGGCTGTCCAGGCTCACCGACGCCCAGCGCGCGCCGGTCACCCCGCCCGCGACCGTCGTCCACGCCCTGCGCGCCGCCGCCGCCCGCGCCCCCGGGCGCACCGCGCTCGCCTACTTCGACGGACGCCTCGACTACCGCGAGACCGACGCGCTCTCCGACTCCGTCGCCGGCCATCTCGCCGCCCGGGGCATCGAGCGCGGCGACCGCGTGGCCCTCATGCTCCAGAACACGCCGCAGTTCGTCATCGCGCTGCTCGGCGCCTGGAAGGCGGGCGCGATCGTCGTCCCGCTCAACCCCATGTACAAGTCGGCCGAGGTCGCCCACGTCCTCAGGGACGCGGACGCGGCGGCGCTGATCTGCGCGGACCGCGCCTGGGAGGCGTATCTGCGGGAGACCGCGCGGGACTCACCGGTACGGTTCGCCCTCACCACCTGCGAGCTGGACCTGCAGAGCCGCGGCGACGCACGCGTCCTCGGCTTCGAACGGCTCCCGCGGCCCGACGACACCGACGACCTCGTCGCCGTCGCCAGGGCCGGCCACCGGGCCCCCGCCGGCCGTGACCCCGGCTCCGCCGACGTGGCGTTGATCAGCTACACCTCCGGCACCAGCGGCACCCCCAAGGGCGCCATGAACCCGCACGGCGCCATCACCTACAACGCCGAGCGCCAGCGCACCGGCCACCCCGTACCGGAGGGCGGCTGCTACTTCGCGCTCGCGCCGCTCTTCCACATCACGGGAATGGTCTGCGAACTCGCCGCCTGCATCGCCAACGCCGGGACGCTGGCCCTCGCCCACCGGTTCGACGCGGGCGTCGTCCTCGACGCCTTCCTGGAGCACCGCCCCGCCTACACCGTCGGCCCGTCCACCGCTTTCATGGCGTTGGCGGCCCACCCCGGCGTCACCCGCGACCACTTCGCCTCCTTCCAGGTCATCTCCTCGGGCGGCGCGCCGCTGCCGCCCGCCCTGGTCGAGAAGTTCCGCGCCGCCTTCGGCCCGTACATCCGCAACGGTTACGGCCTCACGGAGTGCACCGCCCCCTGTGCCTCCGTACCGCCCGAACACGAAGCCCCGGTCGACCCGGACTCCGGCACCCTCTCGGTCGGCGTCCCCGGCCCCGAGACCGTCGTCCGGATCATCGACGACAAGGGCGACGACGTCCCCTTCGGCGAACCGGGCGAGATCGCGGTGAGCGGCCCCCAGGTCGTCCCCGGCTACTGGCGGCTGCCCGATGCCACCGCCACCGCCTTCCCCGACGGCGAGCTGCGCACCGGCGACATCGGCTTCATCGACGCCGACGGCTGGCTCTACGTCGTCGACCGCAAGAAGGACATGATCAACGCCTCGGGCTTCAAGGTCTGGCCCCGCGAGGTCGAGGACGTCCTCTACGCCCACCCCGCGGTCCGCGAGGCGGCCGTCGTCGGCGTACCCGACGCCTATCGCGGCGAAACGGTGAAGGCGTACGTCAGCCTGCGCCCGGGAGCCTCCGTGGACCCCGACGAGCTGGCCGGCCACTGCAAGGAGCGGCTGGCCGCGTACAAGTACCCACGGCAGATCGAGGTACTGGAGGAGCTCCCCAAGACGACTAGTGGGAAGATCCTCAGGCGGGAACTGCGTTCTCGGACATGAACAGTGTGAGTTGAGCGAAAGGCGGGTGGCGGCAATGGCCAGGACGACGGACGGGAGCGGCACTCCCGTCCCCCAGAGGCTGCTGGCCACCGCCACCCGACTCTTCGCCGAACAGGGGTACGACCGCACGTCGGTCCAGGAGATCGTGGAGGCGGCCGGCGTCACCAAGGGCGCGCTCTACCACTACTTCGGCTCCAAGGAAGACCTCCTCCAGGAGGTCTACTCGCGTGTGCTGCGGCTCCAGCAGGAGCGGCTCGACGCCTTCGCCGACGCCGACGCGCCCGTCGAGGAGCGGCTGCGGGCCGCCGCCGCCGACGTCGTCGTGACGACGATCGACAACCTCGACGACGCGGCGATCTTCTTCCGCTCCATGCACCACCTCAGCCCCGAGAAGAACAAGCAGGTCCGCGCGGAGCGCAGGCGCTACCACGAGCGCTTCCGGGCCCTGATCGAGGAGGGGCAGCAGAGCGGGGTGTTCTCGAACGCCACCCCGGCCGACCTGGTGGTCGACTACCACTTCGGCTCGGTCCACCACCTGTCGACCTGGTACCGGCCCGACGGCCCCCTCACCCCGCAGCAGGTGGCCGCGCACCTCGCTGACCTGCTGCTGCGGGCCCTGCGCCCGTAGGGCCCGTCCTTCGGATCCTGCCGGCCCCGGATCCTGCCGGGCCGATCCGAAGGACAGGCCCTGGGGCCCGGCCGCTAGAGGTACTTCTTCAGCTCCCGCCGGGCCAGCGACCTCTGGTGCACCTCGTCGGGCCCGTCCGCCAGCATCAGGGTCCGTGCCCCCGCCCACAGCTCGGCCAGCGGGAAGTCCTGGCTGACGCCGCCCGCGCCGTGCACCTGGACCGCCCGGTCGAGGATGTCGACGACGGCGCGCGGGGTGGCGATCTTGATGGCCTGGATCTCGGTGTGGGCGCCGCGGTTGCCGACCGTGTCCATCAGCCAGGCCGTCTTCAGCACCAGCAGCCGCAGCTGCTCGACGGTGACGCGGGCGTCCGCGATCCAGTTCTGGACGACCCCCTGCTGGGCGATCGGCTTGCCGAAGGCGGTACGGGACACGGCGCGACGGCACATCAGCTCGATCGCGCGTTCGGCCATGCCGATCAGGCGCATGCAGTGGTGGATCCGGCCGGGGCCGAGGCGCGCCTGGGCGATCGCGAAGCCGCCGCCCTCCTCGCCGATGAGATGCGAGGCCGGGACACGGACGTCGTCGAAGAGGACCTCGGCGTGGCCGCCGTGGAGGTGGTCCTCGTAGCCGTACACCTGCATGGCGCGCTTGACCCGCAGACCAGGGGTGTCGCGCGGGACGAGGATCATCGACTGCTGGCGGCGGATGTCCTCGCCGTCCGGGTCGGTCTTGCCCATCACGATGAAGACCTTGCAGTTCGGGTTCATCGCCCCGGAGATGTACCACTTGCGGCCGTTGATGACGTACTCGTCGCCGTCGCGCCGGATGCGCGTCTCGATGTTGGTCGCGTCGGACGAGGCGACGTCGGGCTCGGTCATCGCGAACGCGGAGCGGATCTCCCCGGCCAACAGCGGCTCCAGCCACTGCTTCTTCTGCTCGTCGGAGCCGAACTGGGCGAGGACCTCCATGTTCCCGGTGTCCGGGGCCGCGCAGTTCAGCGCCGTGGGCGCCAAGTGCGGGGACCGGCCGGTGATTTCCGCGAGCGGCGCGTACTGGAGGTTGGTCAGCCCGGCGCCGTACTCCCCATCGGGCAAGAAGAGGTTCCACAGGCCCTGCCTACGGGCCTCGGCCTTGAGCTCCTCCACGACCGCCGGGGTGTCCCACGGCGAGGCGAGCCGGGCGTGCTGCTCGTGCGCGACCGCCTCGGCCGGGTACACGTGCTCGTCCATGAAGGCGAGCAGCCTGGCCCGCAGTTCTTCGGTGCGTGCGTCGAACGCGAAGTCCATGAGTGTTCTCAGCCTTCCTGGAGGGTGGTGAGGCCGTGCTCGATGAAGAGCGGGACCAGCTCGCCGATCCGGTCGAACCCGGCGCCGACGGTCTGCCCCAGCGTGTAGCGGTAGTGGATGCCCTCCAGGATCACGGCGAGCTTGAACCACGCGAACGCCGTGTACCAGGAGATGGCCGAGGTGTCGCGGCCGGAGCGGGCGGCATAGCGCTCGACGAGTTCGGCGGCGTCCGGGTGGCCGGGGGCCCCGGCCGTCGTGCTGATGGGGGAGTCGGGCAGCTCCAGCTTCTGGCTGTACATCACCAGCAGGCCCAGGTCGGTGAGCGGATCGCCGAGCGTGGACATCTCCCAGTCGAGGATCGCCTTGATCGTGTCGTCGTCGCCGATCAGCACGTTGTCGAGCCGGTAGTCGCCGTGGATGACGGCGGGCGCGGGGGACCCGGGCAGCGAGCGGCCGAGGGCGGCGTGCAGCTCGTCGATGCCCGCGAGCTCGCGGCCCCGGGACGCTGCGAGCTGCTTGCCCCAGCGGCGCAGCTGCCGGTCGAGGAAGCCCTCGGGGCGGCCGAAATCGCCGAGACCCACCGAATCGGGCTCTACGGCGTGCAGTTCGACGAGCGTGTCGACCAGGCCGAGGACGGCGCTGCGGGTGCGCTCGGGGCCGAGCGGGGCGAGCTGTTCGGCCGTACGGTACGGAGTCCCGTCGACGAACTCCATGACGTAGAACGGCGCCCCGAGCACCGACTCGTCCTCGCACAGCAACAGCGGCTCGGGCACCGGGACCGCCGTCGGGTGCAGGGCGCTGATGACCCGGTGCTCACGCTTCATGTCGTGCGCGGTGGCGAGCACATGGCCGAGCGGGGGCCTGCGCACGACCCACCGGCCGTCCGCGCCGTCGCTGACGGCGTACGTCAGGTTGGACCGGCCGCCCTGGATCAGCCGGGCGCTGAGCGGTCCGGTCACCAGGCCCGGCCGGCGGCGGTCGAGGACGCCGCGCAGCTGCTCGAGGTCGAGGCCTGGCGGGTGGACTGAGCTCATCGTGGGCACCTCCGGAGGCGGTGAACAGGTCCCCACCATGATGACCGACCAGTCGGTATGTCGTCCAGAGCGTCGGCCGAAAGGTCGTTGTGCCCTCTAGCTCGCTCATCGCATGCCTGGATGCAGTTCACGTATGAAATCCGGGTCCGCCCGGCACGACAGCGGCGCACCCCGAAAGTGCCCCGCTGCCGGCGCTCACGCGTGACAGGCCACCGGCTTCCCTCCGTTCATCACCGTCATGTCCGTGAAGACCGTCACGAGATCCAGCGGTGAGCCCGCCGGCAGGCCGTCCAGCTCGGCGTACGCGCGGTGCAGATTGGCCACCAGGCGCTCGCTCTCGCGCAGTTCCGCGAACTCCCCGAGGTCGGCGCCCTGGGCCGTCTCCAGCGGAGTGAGGCCCTTGGCGCGTCCGGTCTCGGCGAGCGCGGCGACGTACCGCAGATAGCGCTCCGTCGCGTCGTACGCCGACGGATCGGTGACCGGGCCGTGCCCCGGGACCACGGTCGTGGCGTCCAGCGAGCGCAGCAGTGCGAGGGAGCGCAGCGACCCGCTGAGCGAGCCCATCGGAAGGAAGGGCGTACCCCCGCTGAAGATCAGGTCACCGGTGAAGACGATGCCGTGCTCCGGGAGATGCACGATCGTGTCCCCGACCGTGTGCGCCACGCCCGGGTGGATCAGCCGCACCTCCGTCCCGGCCGCGTGGAGCGTGAGCCGCTCGCTGTACGTCAGGTCGGGCGCGGTGATCGTGATGTCGCCGAACTCGGTCTCGGGCCAGATGAGGTCCAGCTGCCGTCCGGCGGCGAGAACCTCCCTGCGGCACGCCTCGTGGCCGACGACGGTCGCCTCCGGCGTGAACACCGCGTTGCCGTAGGTGTGGTCGCCGTGGTGGTGCGTGTTGACGATCGTGCGCGGCGGCGGCGCGCCGGTCGCGAGCAGCGCCTCGCGCAGCAGCTGTGCGCGCCGCTCGGTGGCGGCGGTGTCGACGAGGACGGTGGACTCGCCGTCGCTCAGGAAGGCGGCGTTGTTCAGGCACCAGCCGCCGTCGGGCTGCACATAGGCGTGCACGGACGGCGCGAGCTGGACGGTGTACGGATCAGTGGCAGGCACTGGGCTCCCCCGGGAGTGGTCGGACCGACGGTGGCAGCGTGCCAGGTGGGCACGCGCCGGGGGAAGCGGGCGGCGCGGCCACCGGTCAGCGGCCGCCCGGTGGCCGCCATGGACGGCGTTCAGATGCTCACCACGGGTGACCGTGATGTGCCCTCCGGCTTGCGCGAGCCCCGGGCGCGCCGGAGGGTCGGAACATGAAGGCGATCAGCTACCGACGCTACGGCGGCCCCGAGGTCCTGGAGTACGGAGACCTCCCGGAACCCAAGCTCGGCCCCGACCACGTGCTGGTCAAGGTGCGGGCGGCGGCCGTCAACCCGGTTGACTGGAAGTGCCGCGAAGGGTACCTGGACGGGCTCATCGACACCGTTTTCCCGGTGATCCCCGGCTGGGACGTCTCCGGTGTCGTCGTCCAGCCGGGACTCTCCGTCACCGAGTTCGCCGTCGGCGACGAGGTCATGGGCTACGTCCGCGAGGACTTCCTCTCCCGCGGCACGTTCGCCGAGTACGTCGCGGCCCCCGTCCGCGCGCTCGCCCGCAAACCGCGCAACCTGGAGTTCGAGGAGGCGGCGGGGCTGCCGCTGTGCGGACTGACCGCCTACCAGGTCCTGACGCAGGCGCTGAGCGTCGGCCACGGCGACACGATCCTCGTGCACGCCGCGGCCGGCGGGGTCGGGTCGATGGCCGTGCAGCTCGCCCACCACTTCGGCGCCCGGGTGATCGGCACCGCGAGCGAGCCGTCGCACGAACATCTGCGCGATCTGGGTGCGGAGCCGGTGGTGTACGGCGACGGTCTCGCCGAGCGGGTACGGGCGCTCGCGCCGGACGGCGTCCAGGCGGTCTTCGACACCGTCGGCGGCGACACGCTCGCCCTCTCGGCGGGGCTGCTGGCCGAGGGCGGCCGGCTCGCGTCCATCGCGGATCCGGCGGTGACCACCTTCGGCGGCCGCTATGTCTTCGTTCGGCCCAACACCGCGGACCTGTACCGGCTGAGCGAACTCGCCGAGGAGGAGGTCATCGAGGTCCGGGTGGCCCGCACCTTCCCGCTGGAGCAGACGGCCGACGCCCACCGGCTCAGCCAGGAAGGCCACCCCCACGGAAAGATCGTCGTCACGGTCGACTGGGAGAGCTGAGCCGGCACCGGCCCGCTCACCACACGATGGCGACGGCGAAGGCGGCGAGCGCGAGCGTGCACAGGGTCGCCGCGACGGCCTGCCCGAAGGGCATCACACCGGGCGGCGTGGTCGACTCCATCGCCACGATGCGCCGGTGCGCCACGGACAGGAACGCCAGCCACACCAGTGTGCTGAGGGCGATCGCGACGACATCGTCCCCGGTGATCTCCTCGCGGTGGACGACCTGCCGCACCGCCAGCACCGCCACGACCGTGAAAGCGAGCGTCGTACGCCGCCACGCCAGCCGGGTCCGCTCCGGCTGCAGCCCGGGATCGCGCGCCTCCGCCCCGCTCACGCACGGCCCCAGGCGACGACCACGACCATGACCACCGACACGGCGCCGACGACCAGCGCCAGCATCGTCGGGAAGCGGGACACCGGCAGATCCTCACCGCGCCGCATGGCCCGCTCGCACCGCACCCAGTGGTTCACGGCCCGCACGGCGCACAGCACCCCCGTACCGATCAGCGCGAGCGACAGCCCGACGCGGACGCCCCAGCGCAGATCGGGGAGGAACTGGTCGACGGCGAACCCGCCGGCGATGAGCGCGAGCGCGGTACGGAGCCAGGCGAGGAACGTGCGCTCGTTCGCGAGCGAGAAGCGGTAGTCGGGGGTCTCGCCCTCGTCCCGGATCCGCTCGGGCGCGAACCACAGCCGCAGGCTCCGTACGAATTCGCTCACGTGTCGCACCTTACCCGCGGCGTTGTCCGTGGCCCCGGACGGCACCAGCCCGGGCGGCGGAGGGCCGCGTCGGTCAGCCCGCCGAGGCCCGGTGGTCGCGCAGGCGTTCGTACGCGGCGAGCCCGTCCGGGACCCACGCCCACTCGCCGAGGCGCCGCTCCAGCTCGGCCTCCGGGAGGAAGGCGTGCCAGGCGACCTCCTCCGCCTGAGGGTTCACGGGCAGCTCGCAGCGGACCTCGTAGACGGCCGACCACCAGGTCTGCCACACCGGTTCCGGGCCGGAGGCGGGGGCCTCGTACAGGAACTTGAAGAGCGGGACGGGCCGGGGGAGCCCTGTGACGCCGAGCTCCTCCTCGGCCTCGCGCAGCGCCGCGGCGTCGTACGTCTCGCCCGCGCCGACGACGCCGCCGACGAACATGTCGTACAGGGAGGGGAAGACGAGCTTGGTCGCGGTCCGGCGGTGGACGAAGATCCGGCCCTCGGCGTCCCGGGCCTGGATGAACACGCAGCGATGGCGCAGGCCCCGCGCGTACGCCTCACCGCGCGGGGCCTGCCCGACGACCTCGTCGTTCTCGTCGACGATGTCGAGGATCTCGTCAGCTGGACTCGAAGCTGCACTCGAAGCGGCACTCATGCCGCCATGAAATCACTGCCCCATGACGTACTTGACCGTCGGTCCGGTGGTCCAGCCGCCGTCCACGGCCAGCTCGGCGCCCGTGACGTACGACGCCGCGTCCGACAGCAGATAGACGACCGCTCCGGCGATCTCGTGGGGCTCGCCGACCCGGCCCATCGGCGTGTTCGGATACTTGCCCTCGCCCCGCTCGATGCCGAGGGACGCGGTCATCGGGGTGTACGTCATGCCCGGGTGCACCGAGTTGACCCGGATGCGGGCCGTCCCGAGCTCCACCGCGCCGATCTTCGTCAGCCCGCGCACGCCCCACTTCGACGCGCCGTACCCGGCGGTCAGCGCGAGCCCCATCAGGCCCGCCGCCGACGAGATGTTGACGATCGAGCCCGCGCCGCGCTCCTTCATGGCCGGGATGACCGTCTTCATGCCGATGAACACGCCGGTGAGGTTGATGTCGAGGACCCTGCGGAAGTGTTCGACGCTCTCGGCCTCCAGGTACTGGCCGGCCGATATCCCGGCGTTGTTGACCAGTCCGTCGAGTCCGCCGAACTCCGCCACCGCGTGGTCCGCGACCCGCTGCCAGTCCTCCTCCGACGTCACGTCGTGGTGCAGGAAGCGGGCCCGCTCGCCCAGCTCCGCGGCCGTGGCCTTGCCCTCGTCGTCCAGGACGTCGGTGATGACGACGGAGGCACCGGCGGCCACGGCCTGCCGGGCGGCCTCGGCGCCGAGGCCGCGCGCGCCGCCGGTGATGACGATGGTCTTTCCGCTGAGGTCGCTCATGTGGTGATGTCCCTCTGTGAGGCGGGCACGGGGGCCCGCAGGAGTGCGGTGGCGGTCTCGACGAGATCGGCGAGGAAGAACTCCTCGCCGGTGAGCGGTGTCACGCCGTCGAGGTACTGGCGGGCGCGGTCGGCGAGGGCCGCGCCGATGAGGGTGAGCGCGAGGTCCAGGCGTTCCAGCCGGACCGGCTCGGGGAGTCCGGCCAGCGCCGGAGAGGCCTCGACACGTTCGATGAGCCGCCAGTAGGCGGTGCCGTCGAGGGTGGGGTGCGGGGTGCGGACGCGTACCCCGCTCTCATGGCTGAGCTGGGCGGAGATCCGCAGACAGCGCAGGCCCCGCTCGGAGCGGAGCTCGGTGGACTCGGTCCTGACGAGGACGGCGATCAGCTCGTGCACGTCGTCCGGGGCCGCACGGTCGAGGAGCGGCGCGAGCACCTGGTCGGTGCGGGCCTGGCGGCCTGCCATCACGGCCTCCACGAGGCCGGTGCGCGAGCCGAAGTGGTACTGCACGGCGGACGGGTTGCTCTGGCCCGCCAGCCGCACGATGTCGCGGAGCTGCGCCCCGTCGACGCCCTGCGCCGCGAAGACCTCCTCGGCCGCGCGGATCAGTTTGTCCCGGGTCTCGGGTCCTGAGGTCCTCGCCATGCCAGCACCTTAATGCTCGACATTATTAAATGCGAGGGCCGGGACGGTCCCGTCGGACGGTTGACGTGTTACTGCCGCGTACCGAAGATCGGAGCCATCGCTAGGGCCTGATCCGAAAGACAGGCCCTGGGCCCGCCGCTCCGAGAGGGACACCACCCATGGCGTACGACGCTGATGTCATCGTGATCGGGGCAGGGCTCGCGGGCCTGGTCGCCACCGCCGAACTCGTCGACGCCGGCCGCAAGGTCATCCTGCTCGACCAGGAGCCCGAGCAGTCCATGGGAGGTCAGGCGCACTGGTCGTTCGGCGGGCTCTTCCTCGTCGACTCGCCCGAGCAGCGCCGGCTGCGCATCAAGGACAGCCGGGACCTGGCCCTCCAGGACTGGCTCGGTACGGCAGGCTTCGACCGCGACGAGGACCACTGGCCGCGCCGCTGGGCCGAGGCGTACGTCGATTTCGCGGCCGGCGAGAAGCGCGCCTGGCTGCACGCGCGGGGCATACGGTTCTTCCCCGTCGTCGGGTGGGCCGAGCGCGGCGGCTACGACGCCACCGGGCACGGGAACTCGGTGCCGCGCTTCCACATCACCTGGGGCACGGGCCCCGGCGTCGTCGCCCCCTTCGAGCGGCGGGTCAGGGAAGGCGCAGCGCGCGGGCTCGTCGACCTCCGCTTCCGGCACCGGGTGACCGGCCTCGGCCGCACCGACGGGGCCGTGGACACCGTGACCGGGGAGGTCCTGGAGCCGTCCGCCGCCGAGCGCGGCACGGCGAGCGGCCGGGAGGTCACCGGCTCCTTCGAACTCCGAGCCCAGGCGGTGATCGTCACCTCCGGCGGCATCGGCGGCAACCACGACCTCGTACGCGCCCAGTGGCCCGAGCGCCTCGGGACCCCGCCCGGGAAGATGCTCTCCGGAGTGCCCGCGCACGTCGACGGCCTGATGCTCGGCATCGCCGAGTCGGCCGGCGCGCGTCACATCAACCGCGACCGGATGTGGCACTACACCGAGGGCATCGAGAACTGGAATCCGATCTGGGCCCGGCACGGCATCCGCATCCTGCCCGGACCGTCCTCGCTCTGGCTCGACGCACGCGGGCGGCGGCTGCCGGTGCCGCTCTTCCCCGGCTTCGACACCCTCGGGACCCTGGAGCACATCATGCGGACCGGGTACGACCACACCTGGTTCGTGCTCGACCAGCGCATCATCGGCAAGGAGTTCGCACTCTCCGGCTCGGAGCAGAACCCCGACCTGACGGGGAAGTCGGTCCGTGACGTCATCGGCCGTGCGCGCGCCGACGTGCCGGGTCCGGTGAAGGCGTTCATGGACAACGGCGTGGACTTCGTCGTCGAGAAGGACCTCGGCGCGCTGGTGCGCGGCATGAACGCGCTCACCGAGGAACCCCTCATCGACGAGGACGCCATGCGGCGCGAGATCACCGCCCGGGACCGGGAGATCGCCAACCCCTTCACCAAGGACCTCCAGGTGACCGCCATCCGCGGCGCCCGCAAGTACCTGGGCGACAAGCTCATCCGCACGGCGGCACCGCACCGCATCCTCGACCCCAAGGCCGGTCCGCTCATCGCCGTACGCCTCAACATCCTCACCCGCAAGTCGCTCGGCGGCCTGGAGACGGACCTGTCCTCACGGGTCCTGGTCGAGGGCGGGCAGCCCCTGCCCGGCCTGTACGCGGCCGGCGAGGCGGCCGGTTTCGGCGGCGGCGGCGTACACGGCTACCGCTCCCTCGAAGGCACGTTCCTCGGCGGCTGCATCTTCTCGGGCCGCGCGGCGGGCCGTGCCGCGGGCCGGGCGGTGTCGTAGCCGCAGGCGCCCCGCCCGTCGCGGCCACGGCGCAGCAGCCCGTGCCAACCACCCCTCACACACCCGGAGTTCCCCACTCGCCACACGCCTTGACGCGGAGCATTCGCTACCGCTTTGCTGTGCGTGATCGGTCCCTCACATCCCGTTCATCCGGCAGGGCCCGTACCGCCGTTCGCATCGCAGACAAGGAAGCCCCGCGGATGCCCCCACCGCCGCCGCTCGGCCGTGCCCGCCGCCGTGCCGGGCGCTCCGGTCAGGCTTTCGACCCGGCCCTGGACGACGACGAACTCATCGCCACCCGCGCCCAGTTGGCGCAGGGACGATGGGCCGCCGTACGGTCCCTGCTCGCCGTCACCGGCGACGACTGGGACCGCCGCGGTCACCGCCTCGTCGTGCTCGGCGAAGCCCCGACGACCGCGGCCTGGGCCCGCGACTGGCTCCTCGCCGAGCCCCGCAGCCCCGACGCCGCCCTGCTGCTCGCCTGCGCGCACGTCTGCGGCGCGCTGCGCGGCAAGGAACGGGCCGAACCGGCCCGTACGGCCTGCCGGGCCGCCGCCGAGCTGGCTCCCGACGACCCCACCCCGTGGCTCGCGCTGCTCCTCCTCGCCCGCAGCCTCGGCACCGAGGAGGAAGTCGTACGCCTCTTCGACGAGGTGCGCTTCCGGCACCCCGACCACCACCACGCCCACCACCTGATGGCGGCGCGACTCGCCGAACGCCATCCGGCCGCCGGCCAGGACCCGCTGCACGAGGTGTACGACTTCGCCGCCTGGGCCGCCGAACAGGCGCCCGCGGACTCCCCCCTCGCCGTCCTGCCCGTCGTCGCCCACGCCGAGCGCTACCGCGTACTCGCGGCCTTCGGCAGCGAACCCGCCGACCCGCTCGCCTCCGGTCACTGGTGCGGCCGCCGGGCCGGGCAGGTGATGAAGGCCGCCTTCGACTGGTGGCTGGAGTGGGAGCGCGAGGACCACCCCCGCAACCGCGTCGACCTCAACTTCCTCGCCCACGCCAAGTACTGCGAGGGCAGGGCCGCCGAAGCCGCCGCGCTCTTCCACCGCATCGGCCGGCACGCCACCCCCGCGCCCTGGTCGTACCCGGACCGGGACCCGCACGACGCGTTCCGCGCCGCGCGCGGTGCCGCGCTCGGCAGCATCTGAATCACCACCTGAGCCACCTGAACCACCACCTGAACCACCACCTGAACCATCTGAGCCACCTGAACCATCACCTGAGCCACCACCTGAATCGCCACCGCGAGCACCACCCGCATCACGTCCGAAACCGCCCCCGAAGGGACAACCCCCGCCATGCCGTCGGGCACCTCCAGCACTCCCCGAACGAGCCCCACCACCGCACCGGACGAGATCAACACCTACAAGGGCCAGGACCGCGCCCTGCGCGCCGGCCGCCTCGGCACGGCGGGCCTGCTGCTCTCCGTGCTCGCCGCCAGCGCGCCGCTGATGGTCGTCGCCGGAGTCATGCCCACCGTGTTCGGTGTCATGGGCATCGTCGGCCAGCCCCTCCTCTACGTCATCCTCGGCATCGTCCTGATGCTGTTCGGCGTCGGCTACGCCGAGATGAGCCGGCACGTCCACAACGCCGGCGCCTTCTACGCGTACATCGCCCGCGGCCTCGGCCCCACCGCCGGCGCCGGGGCCTCGCTGGTCGCCCTCGTCTCGTACAGCGCCATGCAGGTCGGCATCTACGGCATCCTCGGCTTCGAGATCTCCGGGCTGCTCGCCGCCCACCTCGATCTGACCGTCGCCTGGTGGGCCCCGGCCCTCGCGGCCGCCGTCCTCGTCGCCGTCCTGGGCTGGCTGAAGATAGACCTCAACGCCAAGGTGCTCGGCGTCCTGCTGGTCGTCGAGTGCGCGCTGGTCGTCATCTTCGACATCGCGGCCATCGCCGAACCGGCGCGCGGAGGGCTGTCCTTCACCGCCTTCGACCCGGACACGCTCACCGGCGCCGGTCTCGGCACCGCGCTCTGCTTCTGCATCGCCGCGTTCGTCGGCTTCGAGCAGTCCCCGGTGTACGCGGAGGAGACCAGCCGCCCCCATGTCGTCGTCTCACGCGTGATGTTCCTCGCCGTCGGGTACGCCGCGCTCTTCCTCGCGCTCAGCGCCTGGGCGCTCACCGTCGCCACCGGCCCCGGCGCCATCGTCGGCGCGGCGGGCGAGCAGGGCCCCGGGCTGCTGTTCTCGCTCACCGAGACCCGGCTCGGCGGAGCCTTCACCGACGTGCTGCACGTCCTCTTCGTCACCGGCATGTTCGCGGCGCTGCTCAGCTTCCACAACGTCGTCGCGCGCTACGCGTTCGCCATGGGCCGCGAGGGCCTGCTGCCCGCCGCCTTCGGTCGTACGAGCCGGTCCAGCGGCGCCCCCGCCACCGGCTCGGCGCTCCAGTCCGGCGTCTCCGTCGTGGTCGTCGTGGCCTTCGCCGTCACCGACGAACTCCCGGCGGGCGACCCCACCACCCCCGTGCTGCGCCTGTTCACCTGGATGGGCAACGTCGGCGCGCTCGGCGTCATCCTGCTGATGGCGGCCGCCTCCGTCGCAGTGATCGCCTTCTTCACGCGCCGCGGCGCGGCCGGACCGCAGGCGTGGCGGCTCATCGCCTCCGGGCTCGCGGCTCTCGCCCTCCTCGCGATCGCCGGCTACACGGTCAAGGACTTCGACGTCCTCATCGGCGCGGGCCCCGGCTCCCCGCTGAACTGGATCCTGCCCGGGATCATCGGAGCCGCTCTGGTCGTGGGGCTGGTGTACGGCGCGGTGCTGAAGGCCGTACGCCCCGAGGTGCATCAGCGCATCGGGCTGGGCAACGAGGCGTTCCGGCTGGAGCGCGCGGCGGAGGCGACGGACGCCCGAGTGTGACGGAAGTCTGACGGATACCCGCGGCCCCTGGATCCGGGCGGCCGCGGGTGTTCGAATTGTTCTGTGAACGACCCCTCCCAGGACCAGGACCCGTCCCCGCCTCAGGACCCTTCCCCGGCCCCGTACCAGTACCAGGAGCCTGATCAGGCCCCGGCACCCGACGCCGACGGCGTCCCCGTCGGGCGGCGCGTGGTGCTCGCCGTACTCGGCCTCGGCGCCGCCGGAGTCGTCACCGCCCCGTATCTCCAGAGCGGCCTGGAGGCCTTCCTCGGCTCCGTCGCCGACAAGGACCCCACCAAGCTCACCGGACTGCTCCCCAACGGCGGCGGCTTCCGCTACTACTCGGTCGCCGCGTCCGTGCCGCACAAGGACGCCACGACCTACCGGCTGACGGTCGACGGACTCGTCGACCGGCCCGCCACGTACACCCTGGACGCACTGCGCGCGCTGCCGCAGACCCGGATCGTGCGCGACGTCCAGTGCGTCACCGGCTGGCGCGTCCCCGACACCCCCTTCGAGGGCGTGAAGCTCTCCACGCTGCTCGACGCCGCGGGCGTACGGCCACAGGCCCGGGCCATCCGTTTCACCTGCTTCGACGGCACGTACACCGAGAGCCTCACCCTCGACCAGGCCCGCCGCGACGACGTCCTCGTGTGCCTGCGTATGCGGGACGCGCCGGTCAGCCACGCACACGGCGGGCCGGTGCGGCTGTATGTCGCCCCCATGTATTTCTACAAGTCGGCGAAATGGCTCTCCGGGATCTCCCTGACGTCCGACGTACGGCCCGGCTACTGGGAGGAGCGAGGCTATGACATCGACGCCTGGGTCGGCCGGTCCAACGGCCGCGACGACGCCCCCACCGTCTGAACCCCCGGCGCGCGTCAGCAGGTTCAGCCGCGCCGAGCGCTGGGTGCACCGCTCGACCGCCGCCCTGATGCTGGTGTGCGTCGCTTCCGCGGCCTGTCTCTACGTACCCGTACTCGCCGAACTCGTCGGCCGCCGCCATCTCGTGGTGACCCTGCACGAGTGGTCGGGGCTGCTGCTGCCGGTGCCCTTCCTGCTGGGTCTGGCCTCGCGCGCCTTCCGGGCCGATCTGCGCCGGCTCAACCGGTTCGGGGCGCACGACCGTGCGTGGCTGCGTGCCGTACGCCGCCGGGACCGGCACCCGGGGGCCCGTCAGGCCGGAAAGTTCAACGCCGGGCAGAAGCTCTACGCGGCGTGGATCGCGGGCGCCGTGCTCGTGATGCTCGGCACCGGGCTGCTGATGTGGTTCACCGGCCTCGCGCCACTGGTCTGGCGCACCAGCGCCACCTTCGTCCACGACTGGCTGGCGCTCGCCATCGGCCTCGTACTGATCGGCCACATCAAGATGGCGCTCGCCGACCCGGAGGCGCGCCGTGGCATGCGCACCGGCTCGGTCGCGCGCCCCTGGGCCCGGCGGGAGCACCCGCTGTGGAACCCGGACAGGGACTGACGGATCGCCGGACCGGCCCGACCGCGCGTCACCGGCCTGGCGTACACGGGCGGGCCGCGCCCGTCGCCGTGTGGTTACGTGAGGATCGTGTGCGTCGCGGCCTCCGCCGGCGCAGCGCTCCGCTCCGCGACCCTTCGGCCGCTTCCTCCCGTGACGGAAAGGGCTGCCCCGCCATGTCCGAAACCCGCCTGACGACCGGGTCGGCGGACCGCCGCGCCCGGCGGCGTGCGCCGCGCGCCTGGTTCACTGTCCTGCTGACACTCCTGCTCGTCGGGTCGGGGGCGTCCACCACGGCTTCGGCCGGCGAAACCCCGGCGAAGCTCAAGGTGCTCACCCGCAACCTCTATCTGGGCGCCGATCTCTCACCTGTCCTCGGAGCCACCAGCACGGCCTCGCTCATCGCCGCCGTGACCCAGGTGTACGCCCAGGTCGAGGCCACGGACTTCCCCGAGCGCGCCGAGGCGCTGGCCGACGAGATCGCCGAGAGCGATCCCCACGTCGTGGGTCTGCAGGAGGCCGTACTGTGGCGCAGCCAGACGCCGGCCGACCCCGCCAGCCCCGCCACCGACGTCGAATACGACTTCCTGCGGACCCTGCTCGACGAGCTGGCGTCCCGGGGCAAGCACTACGGCGTCGTGAAGACCCTCACCACCAGCGACCGCGAGGTTCCCCGCTCCACACCCAGCGGCTTGCAGGACGTCCGTCTCACCGACCGCGATGTGCTCCTGGCCCGCACCGACCTGCCCGCGAAGAAGTTCTCCGTCGCCCATGCGCAGCGGGGTCTCTACCAGGCCCGCCTGGCCATCCCCCACCCGCTGCTGGGAAGCCTTGTCTTTCCGCGCGGCTGGGTCGCCGTCGATGCCACCGTGAGTGGCCGCACCACACGCGTGGTCAACACGCACCTGGAGGGCGCAGGACCCACCGTGCAGGTGCAGCAGGGCAACGAACTGCTCGCCGGTCCGCTCGACACGAAGCTCCCCACCGTGCTTCTGGGCGATCTCAACTCGGCCGCCGGCGGCGTCGGCGCCGGGCCGGGCACCGCCACCCCCACCCACGCCAACATCCTCGCCGCCGGCTTCCGTGACGCCTGGACCGAGACGCACCCCGACGACCCCGGCTTCACGTTCGGCCAGGCTCCCGACCTGCGAAACCCCACGTCGACCCTCAGGCAGCGCATCGACTACGTGCTGTTCCGCAACGGCCCGACCGCGGTGAAGGCCGATCTGGTGGGGGAGGAGCAGTCCGACCGCACCCCCTCGGGTCTGTGGCCGTCCGACCACGCGGGCGTGCTGGCCGTGTTCAAGCTGCGCGATTCCGAGAGCTCCGTCCACTGAGAAACGCGAGCCCCGCCGACCGCCGTCCCGCATGATCGGGTAGGGTGTGCGCCGTGCGTTGCGAGAACCAAGCGCGCACACCGTGCCGATCGAGAACCAAGACGGCACATGCACCTTCAAGCATTGCCGTACCAAACCGGGCTGGTTCCAACCCGGCTGGTGTTGATCGTGGAAGACCTGTCGAGTCGCAGACCCGCAGGCAGCGTGAGCCAGGAATCCCCCTGCTTTAGCTGGGGGAGGGTTCAAATGGCTGAAGAAGAGCGAACCGGCGCCGATCGCCAGCACCAGCAGCGCCGACTCGGTGGTCGTCATGCCCGCGGCGAGCGGGGCGACCAGACCGGCCGCCGAGATCGTCGCCACGGTCGCCGAGCCGGTCGCGAGCCGGATCGCCACCGCGATCAGCCACGCCAGCAGCAGCGTCGGGACGGCCCAGTTCTTGGAGAGGTCCAGGATCATCCGGCCCACGCCGATGTCGATCAGCGTCGCCTTGAAGCCGCCGCCCGCGCCGACGATCAGCAGGACGCCCGCGATCGGGGCGAGCGACGTCTCGACGGTCGCGGACATCCGCTCCTTGGTGAATCCGGCGGCGCGGCCCAGCGTGAACATGCCGACGAGGACGGCGGCGAGCAGGGCGATCATCGGGGCGCCGATGACATCGGTGACCTGCTGGAGGCCGTTGTCGGGGTCGTCGACGACGATCTCGACGAGCGCCTTGGCCAGCATCAGGACGACGGGCAGCAGCACGGTGGCGACGGTGGCGGCGAACCCGGGGCGGCGCTGCAGGTCCGCGGAGGGCCGCGCAGGGAGCATCCGCTCCGGCGCCGGGATGTCCACCCAGCGGGCGGCGTACCGGGAGAAGACCGGACCGGCGATGATCACGGTCGGGACGGCGACCAGCACCCCCAGCGCCAGCGTGACGCCGAGGTTCGCGCCGATGGCATCGATCGCGACGAGCGGGCCGGGGTGCGGCGGGATCAGCCCGTGCATCACCGACAGCCCCGCCAGCGCCGGAATGCCGATGCGCATGACCGAGTAGTTGCCGCGCCTGGCGACCATCAGCACGACCGGGATCAGCAGGACGATGCCGACCTCGAAGAACAGCGGCAGCCCGATGACCGAGGCGATCAGCACCATCGCCCACGGCATCGCCCGCCCGCTCGCCCTCGCGAGGATCGTGTCGACGATCTGGTCCGCGCCGCCCGAGTCGGCGAGCAGCCTGCCCAGGATCGCGCCGAGCGCGATGAGCACGCCCACGCTCGCCACCGTGGCGCCGAGGCCCTTGCCGAACGATTCGAGCGTCTTGTCGAGCGGCGCCCCGGCGAGCGCGCCGAGCGCGAGCGAGCCGATGGTCAGCGCCAGGAAGGCATGCAGCTTGAACTTGGTGATGAGCAGGACGATGACGGCGATGCCCGCGAGCACGGCGATACCCAGTTGTACGTTGCCCGCCGAGGTGATCGGCTCGGCGGCGTCCGCTGCCAGCGTCTCGACGCTGAGTCTGGTCACGGTGATTCCTTGGTCTTCGGGCGGGCTTGAGTCTTCAGTCTTCGAGCGGGCCTGTGTCGTCGGGCGGGCCTGACTCCACGGGCGTGGCCGCGTCGTCGGTCGGGCCTGCGCCTTCGGGCCGGGCCGACTCTTCAGGCGGGCCTGAGCTTTCGGGCCGGTCCGACTCTTCGAGCCCGCGCAGCGCGGCGACGGCCCGTTCGGTGATCTCTTCGGGCGTTCCGGCGACATCGACGGCGACGCCCGCCTCATCGCCCTGGAGCGGCTGCAACGTGGCGAACTGCGAGTCCAGCAGCGCGGTGGGCATGAAATGCCCCGTGCGCTCGGTCATCCGCCGTTGGATCAGCTCGCGGTCACCGGTGAGGTGGAGGAAGACGGCACCGGGAGCGGCCGCGCGCAGCCGGTCGCGGTAGCTCCGCTTCAGCGCGGAGCTGCTCACCACCCCGCCGAGCCCGGCCCTGTTGTGCGCCCACCGCCCGATCGCGTCGAGCCAGGGTGCCCGGTCCGCGTCGTCCAGCGGGACTCCGGCGGACATCTTGGCGATGTTCGCCTCGGGGTGGAAGTCGTCTCCCTCGGCGTAGGGAACGCCGAGCCGTTCGGCGAGCAGGGGACCGATCGTGGTCTTGCCGGTCCCTGCCACGCCCATCACCACGACGACGAGTGGGGTGCTCATGGGTGCTGCCTCGCTGTCTTCATCGACATCGGTGTCTTCGTCGACATCGGTACATCGCCGGATCGGCATCGGTACGTCTCCGGTGTGTCGCGCCACTGAAACGCATTAGGTATGACTTATTCAAGGGGATGAGACATAAACGTCATACTTTTTGTTCCCGAACGGTGCCCCGTACGCTTGCCCCATGACCACAGAGGGCCCCGGGCTGCACACACATGTCCTCGACACCCTGGGCCTCGCGATCACCGCGGGGGAGTACCCGCCCGGCAGCGTGCTGCGCACCGATGAGCTCGCCCAGCGCTTCGACGTGTCCCGCACGGTCGTCCGTGAGGTGGTCCGCGTCCTGGAGTCGATGCACCTCGTGGAGTCCCGCCGCCGTGTCGGCGTGACCGTACGCCCCGCCGAGGAGTGGAACGTCTACGATCCGCGCGTCATCCGCTGGCGACTCGCCGGCGCCGACCGCCCGCGCCAGCTGCGCTCGTTGACCGTGCTCCGCTCCGCGATCGAACCGGTCGCCGCCGGCCTCGCCGCCCGCAACGCCACCCCCGAGCAGTGCGCCGCCCTCACCGAATGCGCCCTCGGCATGGTCGCCACCTCCCGCGGCCACCAGCTGGAGGGCTACCTGGAGCACGACATCGCCTTCCACCGGATCGTGCTCAACGCCTCCGGCAACGAGATGTTCGCCCGGCTCGGCGACGTCGTCGCCGAGGTCCTCACCGGCCGTACGCACCATCAGGTCATGTTCGAGGACCCCGACCCGGCCGCCGTCACCCTCCATGTCCAGGTCGCCGAAGCCGTTCGCGAAGGCGACGCGGACCGGGCCGAGAGCCTCACCCGGGAGATCGCCGTAGGGGCTCTCCAGGAGCTGGACGTCCTCGCGCCCTGAGGCGTCCGCAAGCCCCCGCTCGACCCCTGTTCTCTCCCGAACCCTTTACTTACCTTGTCGTAACCTCTGAAAACCCTCAGATCTATGTCTGAGTGAGGTTCGCCACTGCCAAAATCCCAGGGTTGCCCTGACCATGGGCCCTTGGGCCCGCACGCCCATTGGGTCACGTCGTGGTGACCACCTTCCTCACCACGAGAAGGCCGCCGGCATACGGCCGGGTACCGCACACCCCCTCACGAAGGCGAACATCTTTATGAGCGACCGCACGATCACCGCGGCCGATACGCCAGTCGCCGGGGCACCGGCTCCAAGCAGCACCCCCCACGTCGACGCCGGTGACGCCGGGTACCGCAAGGACCTGAAGTCCCGGCACATCAACATGATCGCCATCGGCGGCGCCATCGGTACGGGACTCTTCCTCGGAGCCGGTGGGCGCATGGCCAACGCAGGCCCCTCCCTCTTCATCGCCTACGCGGTCTGTGGCGTCTTCGCCTTCTTCGTCGTGCGCGCGCTCGGCGAGCTCGTCCTCTACCGGCCCTCCTCCGGCGCCTTCGTCTCCTACGCCCGTGAGTTCATGGGCGAGAAGGGCGCCTACACCGCCGGCTGGCTGTACTTCCTCAACTGGTCGACCACCGCCATCGCCGACATCACCGCGGCGGCCACGTACGCGCACTTCTGGTCGATGTTCAGCGACATCCCGCAGTGGGTGCTCGCCCTCATCGCGCTCGCCGTGGTGCTGGCCGCCAACCTCATCTCGGTGAAGTACTTCGGTGAGATGGAGTTCTGGTTCGCGATCATCAAGGTCGCCGCGCTGGTGATCTTCATGCTCATCGGCATCTACCTCGTCGTCACCTCGCACGACATCGGCGGCAACACCGCGGGCCTCGCCAACATCACCGACAACGGCGGCATCTTCCCGATGGGCATGATGCCGATGCTGCTGCTGATCCAGGGTGTCGTCTTCGCGTACGCCTCCGTCGAGCTGTGCGGCGTCGCCGCCGGCGAGACCGAGAACCCCGAGAAGATCATGCCGAAGGCGGTCAACTCGATCATGTGGCGAGTCGGCCTCTTCTACGTCGGCTCGGTCATCCTGCTCGCGCTGCTGCTGCCGTACACCGCCTACACCGGTGACCAGAGCCCCTTCGTCACCGTCTTCGACAAGCTCGGCATCCCGGGTGCGGCCGGGATCATGAACCTCGTGGTTCTCACCGCCGCCCTGTCCAGCCTGAACTCCGGCCTGTACTCGACCGGCCGCATCCTGCGCTCGATGTCGATGTCCGGCTCCGCGCCCAAGTTCACCGGTGTGATGAACAGGGGCGGCGTGCCCTACGGCGGCATCCTGCTCACCGCCGCCTTCGGTGTCGTCGGTGTGGTCCTGAACAAGTACATGCCGGACGACGCCTTCGAGCTGGTGCTGAACGTCGCCTCCATCGGCATCATCGGCACCTGGGGCATGATCATGGTCTGCTCGCTGCTCTTCTGGCAGCGCTCCAAGGACGGCCGGGTCACCCGTCCGAGCTACCAGCTGCCCTGGGCCCCGTACACCCAGATCGTCACGCTGCTCTTCCTCGGCTCCGTCCTGGTCCTGATGTGGATGGACGGCGGCATCAGCCGCACCACCGTCAACCTGCTGCCGCTGATCGCGGCCGCGCTGGTCGGCGGCTGGTTCGTGGTCCGCAAGCGGGTCAAGAAGATCGCCGCCACGCGCGAGCTCCACTGACGCCCGATCGAGCCATACGCGCAGACCCCCGCCGGACACGTCCGGCGGGGGTCTCGCCGTTCGCGTCCCGTCCCGGCAAGGTGGTGCCGTACACCTGGCCCGAGGGAAGGGAAGCACTGCGATGACGCAGCAGGTCCAGGGGGTCGTCGCCCCCGGAAGGAACGAGCCCGTCCAGGTAGTGACGATCACCGTCCCCGACCCGGGCCCCGGCGAGGCCGTGGTGAAGATCCAGGCGTGCGGGGTCTGCCACACCGATCTGCACTACAAGCAGGGCGGCATCAACGACGACTTCCCCTTCCTCCTCGGCCATGAGGCCGCGGGAGTCGTGGAGGCCGTCGGCCCCGAGGTCACCGATGTCGCCCCGGGCGATTTCGTGATCCTCAACTGGCGGGCCGTCTGCGGCCGCTGCCGGGCCTGTCTGCGCGGAAGGCCCTGGTACTGCTTCGACACCCACAACGCCCGCCAGAAAATGACGCTGAGCAGCGACGGCACGGAGCTCTCCCCGGCCCTCGGTATCGGCGCCTTCGCCGAGAAGACCCTCGTCGCGGCCGGTCAGTGCACCAAGGTCGACCCGTCCGTCTCCCCGGCCGTGGCCGGCCTGCTCGGCTGCGGCGTCATGGCGGGCATCGGCGCCGCCGTCAACACCGGGGCGGTCGGCCGCGGCGACTCCGTCGCCGTCATCGGCTGCGGCGGCGTGGGCGACGCGGCGATCGTCGGCTCCCGCCTGGCGGGCGCCGCCCGGATCATCGCGGTGGACATCGACGACCGCAAGCTGGAGACCGCGAAGTCCATGGGCGCCACCCATACGATCAACTCGCGCACCACCGACCCCGTCGAAGCCATCCGCGAGCTGACCGGCGGGTTCGGCGCGGACGTCGTCATCGAGGCGGTCGGCCGCCCCGAGACGTACAAGCAGGCCTTCTACGCCCGTGACCTGGCCGGCACCGTCGTCCTCGTCGGCGTCCCCACCCCCGAGATGAGACTCGAACTGCCGCTCCTCGACGTCTTCGGCCGCGGCGGCGCGCTCAAATCCTCCTGGTACGGCGACTGTCTGCCGTCCCGGGACTTCCCGATGCTCATCGACCTCCACCAGCAGGGCCGCATCGACCTCGGAGCCTTCGTCACCGAGACGATCGCCCTCGGCGACATCGAGAAGGCCTTCGAGCGCATGCACGAGGGTGATGTCCTGCGCTCGGTGGTGATGTTCTAGGCGGATCCGGAAGAGGGGCCCCGGGCGGCCTCGGAGAGCCGCAGCCCGCTCTCGAAGCGGCACTCCCGCCCGGTGAGCGGATCGGTGAATTCCAGTGCCCGCGCGAGCAGCTGCAGCGGCCGCCCGTAGTCCTCGGGGCCTTCTTCCCTGACCACGGGGTACACCGGGTCGTGCAGGATCGGCAGCCCGAGGCCGTTCATGTGCACCCGCAGCTGATGGGTACGGCCGGTGGCCGGCCGCAGCCGGTACCGGCCGAGGCCGCCGTGCCGCTCCACGAGCTCGATCCGGCTCTCGCTGTTCGGCTCGCCCGGCACCTCCCGGGCGGCCAGCTCACCGCGCTCCTTGACGATCCGGCTGCGCACGGTGACGGGCAGGACGACCTCGGGGTCGTACGGCGCCACCGCCTCGTACTCCTTGCGCACCCGCCGGTCCCGGAACAGCGTCTGGTACGCGCCCCGGTCCTCGGGCCGTACGACGAACAGCGCGAGGCCCGCCGTCAGCCGGTCCAGCCGGTGCGCGGGCTGCAGCTCGGGGAGCCCCAGCTCACGCCGCAGCCGCGCCAGCGCGGTCTCGGTGATGTGCCGGCCGCGCGGGGTCGTGGCGAGGAAGTGCGGTTTGTCGGCGATCAGCACCCGCTCGTCCCGGTACACGATCCCGATCTCGAACGGCACCGGCTCCTCGGCCGCGAAATCCCGGTGGAACCAGAGATAGCGGCCCGCCGCGTACGGCTCCTCCGCGGCGACGGGGCCCTCCGTACCGACGATGCGGCCCTCCCGGAGCATCGCCTCCACCCGCTCCGCGCCGACCGCGCCGCCGAACCGGTCGACCAGGTGGTCACGTACGGTCGCCCACACCCCGTCGGTGTCTTCCGGCAGCCGCAGGCGCACGGGATCGATACCGTCCCGCTGCGGCAGCGGCGCCGCGGGCACCGCCCGTCGTCTGCGTCCCACCTGCTACTCCCGCACTCGTCCCGTGCGCACCCGTAACGCACCCGTACAAACAAAGGAACCCCAGCTGGGCTGGGGTTCCTTGGTGGTGTCCGAGGGGGGACTTGAACCCCCACGCCCGATAAAGGGCACTAGCACCTCAAGCTAGCGCGTCTGCCATTCCGCCACCCGGACAAGGTGTCTGCCGTTCGGCCCTGGGCCGTTCCGACGTGGAAAACCATAGCAAACATTCGGACGTGCTCGATCACACCCCCGTTCGCGGGAGGATGAGGGGGACCACCAGAGCGACAGTGGGAGGAAGCAGCGTGAGCGAGTCGAACACCGCCCGGAAGATCTCCGGCGAGGACGAGGTCGTCGACCTCTGTCGCGATCTGATCCGGATCGACACCAGCAACTACGGCGACCACTCGGGGCCGGGGGAGCGCGCGGCCGCGGAGTACGTGGCGGAGAAGCTTGCCGAGGTCGGTCTGGAGCCGCAGATCATCGAGTCGCACAAGGGCAGGGCCTCCACCGTGGCCCGGATCGAGGGCGAGGACCCGTCCCGTCCGGCGCTGCTGATCCACGGCCACACCGACGTCGTCCCGGCGAACGCCGAGGACTGGACGCACCACCCGTTCTCCGGCGAGATCGCCGACGGCTGCGTCTGGGGCCGGGGCGCGGTGGACATGAAGGACATGGACGCGATGACCCTCGCGGTCGTACGCGACCGGCTGCGCAGCGGCCGCAAGCCCCCGCGCGACGTGGTCCTGGCCTTCCTCGCGGACGAGGAGGCGGGCGGTACGTACGGGGCGAGGTATCTCGTCGACAAGCACCCCGCTCTCTTCGAGGGCGTCACGGAGGCGATCGGCGAGGTCGGCGGCTTCTCCTTCACCGTGAACGAGAACCTGCGGCTCTATCTCGTCGAGACGGCCCAGAAGGGCATGCACTGGATGCGGCTCACCGTCGAGGGCACGGCGGGGCACGGCTCGATGACCAACAAGGACAACGCGATCACCGAGCTGTGCGAGGCCGTCGGGCGGCTCGGGCGGCACACCTGGCCGGTGCGGATGACCAAGACCGTACGGTCCTTCCTCGACGAGCTGTCCGACGCGCTCGGCACCCCGCTCGACCCGGAGGACATGGAGGCGACGCTCGCCAAGCTCGGTGGCATCGCCAAGATGATCGGCGCGACCCTGCGCAACTCGGCCGCGCCCACCATGCTCGGCGCCGGCTACAAGGTGAACGTCATCCCGGGCCAGGCCACCGCCCACGTCGACGGACGCTTCCTGCCGGGGTACGAGGAGGAGTTCCTGGCCGATCTCGACCGGCTCCTCGGGCCGCGGGTGAAGCGCGAGGACGTGCACGGCGACAAGGCGCTGGAGACGAGCTTCGACGGCGATCTGGTGGACGCCATGCAGTCGGCGCTCAAGGCCGAGGACCCGATCGCGCGCGCCGTCCCGTACATGCTCTCCGGGGGCACCGACGCCAAGTCCTTCGACGATCTGGGCATCCGCTGCTTCGGCTTCGCGCCGCTGCAACTGCCGCCCGAGCTGGACTTCGCCGGAATGTTCCACGGGGTCGACGAGCGGGTGCCGGTGGACGGTCTCAAGTTCGGCGTACGGGTGCTGGACCGTTTCCTCGACGCGAGCTGAGGAAGCGCCGGCGAAACCGCCCGATGTGCTGAAACGAAACTCCAATAATCGCCCGCGCGTGCGTATTTGACTGAAAAGAGTGAATGGGACCATACGCTAGTAGCTCCATTACTCCCTCCTCGTTACAAGGTGTGCGGTCCGCAGCTGGGATCGCATTGCGAACCGCATTGCCTACAAGGAGGAATAATGATCAAGAAGGTCGTCGCTGCTGCGGCTGCCACTGGTGGTCTTCTGCTCGCGGGTGCGGGCATGGCCGTCGCCGACTCGGGTGCCCAGGGTGCCGCCGTGCACTCTCCCGGTGTTGCCTCCGGCAACGTCATCCAGGTGCCCGTCCACGTGCCGGTGAACGTCTGCGGTAACACGATCTCCGTGATCGGGCTGCTGAACCCCGCGTTCGGCAACACCTGCATCAACAAGTGACGTTGTGTCTCAACCCGTGAGGGGCTGAGCCAGGCGGCCCCGGAGTGCACGCCATGCACTCCGGGGCCGCTGGCATTCAGCCCCCGGGCGACGGCGCCCGGGGGTCATCCGGAAGTCAGAGAGCAGGGAACTACCTATGCGACAGGTCACGCGTAAAGGCCTGATCACCATCGCGGCCGCGGGCGGAATGCTCGCCCTGAGCGGTGGCTACGCACACGCGCACGGCGGTGCGGGTGCCGAGGGCGGCGCCGCGAATTCCCCCGGCGTCCTGTCCGGGAACACGGTCCAGGCGCCGGTGCATGTCCCGGTCAATGTCTGCGGCAACACCGTGAACGTCATTGGGGTGCTGAACCCCGTGTTCGGGAACAAGTGCGCCAACACGTCGAGCCACGGCGGGGGCGCCGCCGAGGCCGACGGCCGTACGTCCGACTCCCCGGGAGTCGCCTCCGGCAACACCGTCCAGGTGCCCGTGCACGTCCCGGTCAACGCGTGCGGCAACAGCGTGACGATCGGCGGCCTGGGCAACGGGGCGTTCGGGAACGACTGCGGGAACGACGGGGGATGGGTGCCGCCGGGCGAGCCGGGCGAGCCGGGCGAGCCGGGGGAGCCTGGGGAACCCGGTGAGCCTGGAGAGCCGGGGGAACCTGGTGAGCCCGGAGAGCCGGGGGAGCCCGGTGAGCCTGGGGAACCGGGAGAGCCTGGTGAGCCCGGCACACCCGGTGAGCCCGGAACCCCTGGTACGCCTGGGACGCCGGTCGAGCCGTCCAACCCCAACGCGCCGGACGCCAACACCATCACCCCGCCCAAGGGGACCGAAGAGCTCGCGGAGACGGGTTCCGGCCCGCTCGGGCTGGTGATCCCGACGGGCGCCGCACTGCTGCTCGGCGGCGCCGTCCTCTACCGCCGGGCTCGCGCCTCCGCGTGACCGCCCTGTGACGAAACGGAGCGGGCCCGCCTTCGCGGGCCCGCTCCGTCTCTCGTTCACCAAGGCGCTCACCAGGTGGCGCGCACCTGACGGATGATGCGCCGACGCAGCCGCACCTTGCGGCTGCCGTCCCGGCGCAGACTCAGTCGGTCCAACTCCCAGTGTCCGTACTCGGCATGGTCGGTCAGCAGACGGGTCGCCTCCTTGCGGGAGACCCCGCGAGGCACGTACACGTCGACAAATTCGTATTCCGGCATCGCATCTATTGTGCGGGCAGAGGCCCAGTACGGATAGCGTCTGCACTATGTCTGATGCATCCGCTCCCGAGCAGCCCACGGTTGCCGAGGTTCGCGCCGCCGCCGAGGCGGTCAAAGCCGCGCTGGACCGTCACCTCGAAGCGGTGGAACGCCGCACGGGAGAGGACGACCCGGCGGTCTACGAGGCCTTCAACGCACTTGCCGCCGCGGCCGAGGCCTACGATGAGCGGCTCTACGACCGCTACGACGAGGTCACCCCCTTCGAGATCCCCGGAGCGGACGACTCCCTGCCGCCGTACGAGGGCCCCGAGGAGCCGAACGCCGTGAGCGTCCTCATCCGCCGTGACTACGCCGTGGTGGAACCGCAGCGTCTGCTCGCCCAGGCCCAGCGCGTCGCGGACGCGGACCGGGACGACGAAACGGACCCCCGGGCCGCGGTGGCCGGAACGAGCGTCCATTCCGCGCTCGGTGTGCTCTTCGGCGAGTACGAACCGGATGAAATCGCCTCCCGGCACAAGGAGTTCGGCTTGGAGGAGGGTGACTCCACACTCTGGGTCTGTGCCGCGGACGAGCCCTCCGAGCCGGGGGAATGGCTCAGCATCCCGTTCGACCAGACCGACCCGGAGCGCGTCGTCTGCCGCTTCGACGTCAGCTCGGTCTTCGACGAGGACGACCTGGACGAACTCGACACCGCGACCACCTGACCCGCGCTTCGGCCCGTCCGGCGTTCGAGGCCGGACACTGCGGGCGTCGCGTTCTCAGCCCGTCCGGCGTTCGAGGACGGGCACACTGGGCGCCGTGACGAGCGCGGCGCTCCTGTCGCCCGCTGCGTGCCGGGGCCGGGCACCCTTGGCGGGTGGCCGGCCCCGGTGGGTCACTCGCCGGGCGCGGGGGCCAGGAGCCCCTCCAGCAGACCCCGCAACCGGGTCGTCCGCACCTGCGCCGGAATCGCCGCGACCGCCCGCGCAAGGGCCTGGTCCACGCCGTGCACCACGGACAGATGCCGCTCGCCGCGGCTGAACGCGGTGTAGACCCAGGGCCGGCTCAACCCCCGCGCCGCGTCCCCGGGCAGCACCACGACCACCGCCGGCCAGCGCATTCCGACCGCCTGGTGCGCGGTGAGCGCCCATCCGTGTCGCACCATCGACTCGACCCGCTCCTTCGGTACGACGACGGACGTACCCCCGCAGTCGAGCCGCAGCCCCTCCCCGTCGGCGGAGACCACCGTGCCGGACACGGCCCGCCCGGCCGCCGGGACGTACGCGATCCGGTCGCCCGGGTCGAAGCCGCCGAAGCGGCCGGGGCCGGGGTTGAGGCGCTGCTTGAGCGCCTCGTTGAGCGCGCGGGTCCCGGCCGAGCCGCCGTGGCCCACCGTGATCACCTGGGTCTGCTCCGCGGGCACCCCGATCGCCCGCGGCACCGAGTCCGCGACCAGCTGCACCGTACGGTGCACGGCCTCGCCCGCGTCGCGGACCGGGACGATCACGACCTCCTTGCCCGGCGCCGCCACCTGGTTCAGCTCGCCGACGCCGATGCCGGAGACCAGCTCGCCGAGCGGACCGGGGTCGGGCGTGCGCGAGGCGATCTGCGGGCACACCCGGGCCGCCAGCACATCGGCGAAGACCCGCCCCGCGCCCGCCGACCACAGCACACCGGGGTCGCCGCTCAGCACGAGCCGACTGCCGTCGGGCATCGACTCCACGAGCATCGCCGCGGTCTCGACGTCCAGTTGCGGTGCGTCGAGGACGGCGAGCAGATCGAGGGCCAGCGCGCCGTCCTCGTCCCGGCCGGGCCCCTGCGTGCCCGAGAGCAGCCCGGCGACCGTGACCGCGTCGGCGCCCAGCCGGAGCCGGCCGTTCTCACTGTGGGCGGCGACCACGGCGCGCAGTCCGCGGGCCCGGGCCGCCTCGACCAGGGCCACCGGCTCGGCGCGCGCGGCCTCACCGCCGGTGTGCAGCACGAGCCCGTGCGCGGCGGCGGCCCGCACCAGGTCGGGTCCGTCCCAGGCGTCGCCGGGCCCGGTCTTCACGAGCCGGGCGAGCCCGTCGGCGAGGCTCTCCTCGGCCAGTGCGTACCGGTCGAGCCCGAGGAGCACCGGGACAGGTGCCTGGTCGTCCTCCGCGGCGTCTTCCTCCAGTCCCTCCAGCCCGTCCTGGAAGACCAGCACGGCACCCTCCGCGATGGCGTGCTGAAGGGCCTCGTCCGGATCGGGCACCGACCGTTCGGCCAGCGCGGCGCGCACGGACGACGACTCCAGAGCTGTGTGCCCCTGGAGCGCGGCCTGCTCCAGCAGCCAGGCCACCAGGGCCACCGCCCGCCGCTCGTCGCCCGGCCCGCACTGCGCACCCAGCAGCGCCCGCGCGAACCCGTCGGCCTGCTCCGGCCGGACCCCGGGCACGGCGAGCAGCCGCCACGGGTCCTCGCGCAGGGCGTCCGCCGCCTGCTCACCGAGCACCTGCGCGACCCGGGCGGCAAGCCCTTCGGGCGCCCCACCCGTCACCAGCACGTCGAGCACCGCCGCCACGGCCGCCGGGTCCGCCGACGGTGCCTGCGCGGGCTCCGGCACCCTCGGTCGCACCGGTGCCGGCACGGACGACGGCGCCGGCTTCCTGGGCGTGGTGGGCGCCTCGAAGAACGTGGCCCCCGACTTCTGGCCGCTCTCCACGGCCCGGACCGCCGCGAGCAGATCGGCGGCCGTGCCCTTGAGCTTCGCCCCGGCCTCGACCGGCCCGCCCTTCTCCGCCTTGCGTCGCTCGATCCGCTCCCTCAGCTCCCGCTGGGCGGCGAGCTCCGCCTCCGCCTCGGACACCTCGCCCTGAGCCCCGGCCGCGTCGCCCTGCGCCTCGGACACCTCCCCCTGCGCCCCGTCCGCATCGCCGCCGTCGGTCTCGGTGCCCGCGTCGTCGTCGGCTTCGCCGCCGTCACCGCCCTCGGCCGAGGGCGTCTGCGGGGCGTCCGCACCGGTGGGCTCTCCGCCCGGCTCTCCGGCCGGGGCACCCTCGGCAGCCGCCTGCGCGGGCGCGTCGGGCGTCGCGGGCTCGCCCTCCGCGCGGGCGGGGTCCTCTTGCTCGTCGGCCGGGGATCCGTGGGTCGCCCCGGGAAGCGCAGTCACAGGGTGCTCCAGTCCTGGTCGGGATAGCGGTGCACGGGCGCCGACACATCGTCGAGCGCCTCGCAGATCTCGTCAGGAAGACTAAGGCTCTCCACTGACAACGCCGCCGTGAGCTGCTGCGCGTTGCGTGCGCCGAGGATCGGGGCCACCACGCCCGGCCGGTCACGGACCCAGGCGAGCGCGACCTCCAGCGGGGTGGTCGCGAGTCCGTCCGCCGCCGTCGCCACCGCGTCCACGATGCGGCTCGCGGCGTCGTCGAGATACGGCTCCACGAACGGACCCAGCTGCTCCGACGCCCCGCGCGAGTCCGCCGGAGTGCCCGTCCGGTACTTGCCGGTCAGCACCCCGCGCCCCAGCGGCGACGACGGCAGCAGTCCGACGCCCAGGTCCAGCGCCGCGGGCAGCACCTCCCGCTCCACGCCGCGCTGGAGCAGCGAGTACTCCATCTGCGTGCTCGCGAGGCGGGTCCGTATGCCGGGCGCCGCGAGCTGCCAGGTCGCCGCCTTCGCCAGCTGCCAGCCGCAGAAGTTCGACACGCCCGCGTACCGCGCGCGTCCGCTGCTCACCGCGATGTCCAGGGCCTGGAGCGTCTCGTCCAGCGGGGTCAGCGGATCGAAGGCATGGACCTGCCACAGGTCGACGTAATCCGTGCCGAGCCGGGCCAGCGACGCGTCCAGCGCCGCCAGCAGATGCCCGCGCGAGCCGTCGAACCGGCGGTCCGCCTCCAGCACGCTCCCCGCCTTCGTGGCGATGATCAGATCGCGCCTCGGTACCAGCCGCTCCACGAGCTGCCCGAGCAGATACTCGGCTTCCCCGCCGCCGTACACATCCGCCGTGTCGACCAGCGTGCCGCCCGCCTCCCAGAAGACCTTCAACTGGTCGGCGGCGTCGTGCTCGCCGGTGTGCCGCCCCCAGGTGAGGGTGCCGAGCCCGATCCGGGACACACGCAGGCCGGTACGGCCGAGATGCCTCTGCTCCATGGGCGCGAGATTACTGGCCATGGCCCCACCCGGAGCGACCCTGTGGACAACTCGCGCCTGACGGATCGTGGGCACCCGCGCTAGAGTCCCGGGCACAGAAACGTTACTCGTCGGTAAGGGGAGCGGTATGCGGCTCGGCATCAATCTCGGCTACTGGGGCGCGGGCATGGACAGCGACAATCTCGCTGTCGCGCAGGAGGCGGATCGCATCGGCTACGACGTCTGCTGGGCGGCCGAGGCCTACGGCTCCGACGCCCCGACCGTGCTCGCCTGGGTCGCCGCGCAGACCGAGAGCATCGACGTCGGCTCGGCGATCCTCCAGATCCCCGCCCGCCAGCCCGCGATGACCGCGATGACCGCCGCCACCCTCGACTCGCTCTCCGGTGGCCGCTTCCGCCTCGGCCTCGGCGTCTCGGGTCCGCAGGTCTCCGAGGGCTGGTACGGCGTCAAGTTCGACAAGCCGCTCTCCCGTACCCGCGAGTACGTCGAGATCGTCCGCAAGGCGATGTCCCGCGAGCGCCTGTCGTACGAGGGCGAGCACTGGACCCTTCCGCTCCCGGGCGGCCCCGGCAAGCCCATCAAGCTCACCGTCCACCCCCAGCGCGAGCACATCCCGCTCTACATCGCGGCCATCGGCCCCAAGAACCTGGAGCAGACCGGCGAGATCGCCGACGGCGCCCTGCTGATCTTCCCGTCCGCCGCCCATCTGGAGGACACCGCGATCCGCCACCTCCGCGCGGGCCGCGAGAAGGCAGGCAGGACCATGGACGGCTTCGACGTCTGCCCGACGCTCCCGCTCGCCGTCGGCGACGACGTCAACGGCCTCGCCGACATGTTCCGCCCGTACACCGCGCTGTACGTCGGCGGGATGGGCAGCCGCAAGCAGAACTTCTACAACCAGCTGGCCCAGCGGATGGGGTACGAGAAGGAAGCCGCGGAGATCCAGGACAAGTACCTCTCCGGGGACAAGGACGGCGCCGCGGCCGCCGTACCGCACGAGCTGATCGACTCCACCACGCTGCTCGGCTCCGTCGACCGGATCGCCGAACGGATGCAGGCCTACGCCGCCGCCGGCGTCACCACGCTGACCCTGGCCCCGGCCGGCTTCACGCTGGACGAGCGTCTCACCGTCCTGCGGGCCGGTGCGGAGGCCCTGGAGCGCGCCGGGCTCGCCTGAGAAGTCTCTGCGGCCGTGGTGGGGGCTCGGGGTCATCCCCGCCACGGCCGTCACGACTGATAACGCGCAACCCGCCCCACGGTCACTCCCTCCGCGCGCGCCCGCGCTCCTTCTTTTGGCGGAGTTGTCCGACGCACCTGTTGCCGGGCCGCCTCGTCCGCATTTGACTCGTTCTCTGCGGACACCTGACGGAGGTGGCAGTGATGCTCTCGGCCCGAAGCCTTTTCCAGGAAATCCTCGACGGCGACGACTCCTACCGGCTCTTCTGCTCGATCGCGGCCAGCGGTGAGACCCAGGGCGGCTGGGAGAACGGCCGGATCGCCGCACTCGTACCCGACAGCATGCGCGACCTCGCCCCCAAGATCACTCGGCACGGCGCCGACGAGGACAAGCACGGCCGGATCTTCAACGCCCTCCTGAAGAAGCGCGGCCTCGACCCGGTCGAGGTCCCGCCGGAGACCGACTACACGATGCTGCTGGAGAAGGCGGGCATCGGCCTCGCCCACGACAAGCTGCGCCGCGACGAGCCCCTCACCGAGCACGACATCGTCGTCTACCTCTCGCACAGCAGGGTCACCGAGCAGCGGGCCTCCGACCAGATGGAGCTGCTGGTGAGGCACTTCGGTGACCACCCCGAGCTGGGCAAGGCCGTCAAGCAGATCTGCAACGACGAGGACAACCACCTGGCGTACTGCCACGAGGAGTTGCTCCGCCTCGCCTACGCGGGCCACGGCCGCACCATCCAGCGCACCCTGCGCGAGTGCGCCCTCGCCGAGATCGCCGTCTACCGGGACGTCAGCATCGCCGTCATGTCGCACATGGGCGAGCTGCTGAAATGGCCCGGGCCCAAGTCCGCGGCGCTCACGGCCGGCATTCACGCCATGTACGCGTACGAGCGCGCCGCCGGCTGGCGCCGCATGGTCAGCCTGACGATGCCCGAGCGGCGCGACGCCCTGGGCGGCCCCGCCACCGCTGCGCCCGTCTTCTAGTACGGCCCGAAGAGACAACCACGACGGCCAAAGGAGACAAGGAGACAAGCGGATACGGAGAGCGGTACGGGCCACGGAGAGGCCGTCCGGTCCGTCCGCGTGCCCACGTTCGCGGCGCGCGTTTTCCGCCTGCTCGGACTCCGGCCGCACCTTCGCGCCGCCCGCCGCCTACGCTGGCCCGCATGGCCACGTTGATCCTCGTACGCCACGGACGGTCCACCGCCAACACCGCGGGGGTGCTCGCGGGCTGGACGCCCGGTGTCGCCCTCGACGAGCGCGGCGCCGCGCAGGCCGCCGCGCTGCCCGGGCGGCTCGCCGGAGTGGAACTCGCCGCCGCCGTCTCCAGCCCGCTCCAGCGCTGCCTGGAGACCCTCCAGCCGCTCCTCGACGTCAGGCCCGGACTGCCCCTGCACACCGACGAGCGGATCGGTGAGTGCCACTACGGGGACTGGTCGGGCCGCAAGCTCGCCGAGCTCGCCGAGGAGCCGCTGATGGAGGTCGTCCAGCGGCATCCGTCGGCCGCGGCGTTCCCCGGCGGGGAGTCGATGCGCGCCATGCAGTCGCGTGCCGTCGAGGCCGTACGCGACTGGAACGCGCGCATCGAGGCGGAGCACGGCGAGGAGGCCGTGTACCTGATGTGCTCGCACGGCGACATCATCAAGGCGCTGGTGGCGGACGCGCTCGGCATGCATCTCGATCTCTTCCAGCGGATCCACGCCGAGCCGTGCTCCGTGACCGCGATCCGGTACACCCGGGTACGGCCCTTCCTGCTGAGGATGGGGGACACGGGAGACTTCGGTGTGCTGAAGCCGAACAAGCCCCAGGAGGAGGGCCCCGACGGGACCGCGGTGGTCGGAGGCGGTGCGGGCGCACCGTGATCGGATCGCGCAGTAGGGTGGACGGGCCGAAAGCCCGCTGATTCTCAAGGGAGACACGACGTGTCCCGTCAGGTGTTCCTCTACGACCCACCGGAGCGGTTCGTGGCCGGTACGGTCGGGCTGCCTGGACGTCGTACGTTCTTCCTGCAGGCCTCCGCCGGGGGGCGTGTCACCAGCGTCGCCCTGGAGAAGGCCCAGGTCGCCGCGCTCGCCGAGCGGATCGACGAACTGCTCGACGAGGTCGTGCGCCGCACCGGGGGCAATGCCCCGGTGCCGGCCGTCGCGCCCGCGGACATCGCCGACACCGCGCCGCTCGACGCGCCGGTGGAGGAGGAATTCCGGGTCGGCACGATGGCGCTGGCCTGGGACGGCGAGGAACAGCGCATGATCGTCGAGGCGCAGGCGCTCGTCGAGCTGGACGTGGACTCCGAGGAGGACCTCGCGGAGGCCGAGGAGCGGCTGCTGCAGGACGAGGAGAACGGCCCGCCGATGCTGCGCGTCCGGCTGAGCGGGGCGCAGGCCAGGGCCTTCGCCAAGCGCGCCCTGGACGTGGTGAACGCGGGGCGGCCGCCGTGCCCGCTGTGCAGTCTGCCGCTCGACCCGGAGGGACATGTATGCCCGCGCCAGAACGGATACCGCCGCGGAGCGTGACGGCACTCGACGTACTCACCAAAGGTGAGCTGACGGTACGCGGCCGCATCCGCGAGGCGTCGAACGCGGTGCTGTACTGCTCCGTCTCGTACGAGGGCGAGGAGGCCCACTGCGTCTACAAGCCGATCGCCGGCGAGCGGCCCCTGTGGGACTTCCCCGACGGGACGCTGGCGCAGCGGGAGGTCGCGGCGTACGAGATCTCCGAGGCGATGGGGTGGGGCCTGGTGCCGCCCACCGTGCTGCGGGACGGGCCCTACGGCGAGGGCATGTGCCAGCTGTGGATCGAGGCCGACCAGTCGGCCGAGCTCCTCGCCCTGGTGGACGACGAGGAGCCGGGCGAGGGCTGGAAGGCCGTCGGCTTCGCGGAGGTGGGGGAGGGGCGGACGGCCCTGCTCGTGCACGCCGACGATCCGCGGCTGCGCAGGCTCGCGATCCTCGACGCGGTGATCAACAACGGCGACCGCAAGGGCGGGCACCTGCTGCCGGCGCCGGACGGGCGGCTGTACGCGATCGACCACGGCGTCACCTTCAACGTGGCCGACAAACTGCGGACCCTGCTGTGGGGGTGGGCGGGCGAGCCCCTGCCCACGGACGCGGTCGAGACCCTGACCGCGCTCGAAGAGGCCCTCGCGGAAGGCACTGCTCTCGCGACCCGTCTCACCGAGCTCCTCACCCCGGCGGAGGTCACGGCGATTCGTACGCGTGTCCACGGCCTCCGGGAGACCGCCCGCCACCCGGAACCCTCGGGCCAGTGGCCCGCGATCCCCTGGCCCCCTGTATAGCCCCCCGCGTGGCCCCGCCGGCCGACGTGAAAGCGGCGCAACCGGACAGGTGGAGGCATCCGGTTCGTATCCGGAACGCCCATCCGGTTACGCTCATGGCATGCATGCCTGGCCCGCTTCTGAGGTCCCCGCCCTGCCCGGCACGGGCCGCGACCTCCAGATCCACGACACCGCGACCGGGGGTCTCGTCACCCTTGACCCCGGTCCCGTCGCCCGTATCTACGTCTGCGGAATCACCCCGTACGACGCGACCCATCTGGGTCACGCGGCGACCTACAACGCGTTCGACCTCGTGCAGCGCGTGTGGCTCGACACCAAGCGGCAGGTTCATTACGTCCAGAACGTGACCGACGTGGACGACCCCCTCCTGGAGCGCGCCATCCGCGACGGGCAGGACTGGACCGAGCTGGCGCAGCGTGAAACCGCCCTGTTCCGCGAGGACATGACCGCCCTGCGGATGCTGCCCCCGCAGCACTACATCGGCGCCGTCGAGGCCATACCCGGAATCGTCCCGCTCGTCGAGCGCCTGGTCGAGGCCGGGGCGGCGTACACGCTCGACGGGGACGTGTACTTCTCCGTGGAGTCCGACCCGCACTTCGGGGATGTGTCGAACTACGACGCCGCCGTCATGCGCGCCCTGTCCGCGGAGCGCGGCGGCGACCCCGAGCGCCCCGGCAAGAAGAACCCGCTCGACCCCATGCTGTGGCTCTCCGCCCGCGACGGCGAGCCGAGCTGGGACGGTGGCACCCTGGGCCCCGGCCGCCCCGGCTGGCACATCGAGTGCGTGGCCATCGCCCTCGACCACCTGGGGATGGGCTTCGACGTCCAGGGCGGCGGCTCCGATCTGGCCTTCCCGCACCACGAGATGGGCGCGTCCCACGCCCAGGTGCTCACCGGCGAGCACCCGTTCGCCAAGGCGTACGTGCACGCCGGCATGGTCGCGCTGCACGGCGAGAAGATGTCCAAGTCCAAGGGCAACCTGGTCTTCGTCTCCACGCTGCGCCGCGACGGCGTCGACCCCGCCGCCATCCGGCTGGCCCTGCTGTCCCACCACTACCGCGCCGACTGGGAGTGGACCGACGGCGTCCTGCAGGACGCCGTCGCACGCCTCGGCCGCTGGCGCGCCGCCGTGTCGCGCCCCGACGGTCCGTCGGCCGAGGAGCTCGTCGAGGAGATCCGCGACGCCCTCGCGCACGACCTGGACGCCCCCGCCGCGCTCGTCGCGGTCGACCGCTGGGTCGCCCGCCAGGACGCCGAGGGCGGTACGGACGAGGGCGCGCCCGGAGTCGTATCGCGTGCTGTGGACGCCCTGTTGGGCGTGGCTCTGTAGTCCCCGTTCACGCCTCGGCCGCCGCCCCCGGACTTCCCGCGAAGTCCGGGGGCGGCGGCCGTCTGCCGTCGGCGCGCGCCAATCCCGTTTCAACCCGTCGCCGTTGGGACGGCGGCGCCGGGGTGTACGAAGGCGGGGTGGCGCCGGACCGGCACCACCCCGCCTTCGTACACCGCTCAGTCCTCGGACGAATCCGCTTCGTCCTCCGGTCCAGGACCGGGACCTGGGCCGGGACCGGCCTCGGGCTTGGGCGGCTTCGGCGGTCTCGTGCGACCGCTGGACGTATCGCGCAGATACGAGCTGTCGCCGCTGTCCGTCGCGTGACCGCCCGGGCCGGGGCCGCCGGGCCCAGGACCGCCGTCCCGCCGCCGCAGATACCGCTCGAACTCGCGCGCGATGGCCTCGCCGGACGCCTCGGGCAGCTCGGCGGTGTCCCGCGCTTCCTCCAGCGTTTGGACGTACTCGGCCACTTCGCTGTCCTCGGAGGCCAGTTGGTCCACCCCGAGCTGCCAGGCCCGTGCGTCCTCGGGCAGTTCACCGAGCGGGATGCGGAGGTCGATCAGGTCCTCCAGCCGGTTCAGCAGGGCCAGGGTCGCCTTCGGGTTGGGCGGCTGCGAGACGTAGTGCGGCACGGCCGCCCACAGGGACACGGCCGGCACTCCGGCGTGCGTGCACGCCTCTTGGAGGATGCCGACGATGCCGGTCGGGCCTTCGTAGCGGGTCTCCTCCAGATCCATCGTCCTGGCCAGGTCCGGGTCCGAGGTCACGCCGCTGACCGGCACGGGCCGGGTGTGCGGGGTGTCGCCGAGCAGCGCGCCCAGGATCACCACCATCTCGACGCCCAGTTCATGGGCGAAGCCGAGCAGCTCGTTGCAGAACGAGCGCCAGCGCATGGACGGCTCGATCCCGCGGACCAGTACCAGGTCGCGTGGCTTCTCGCCGCCGACCCGGACCACGGAGAGCCGTGTGGTGGGCCAGGTGATCTTCCGTACCCCGCCGTCGAGCCATACCGTGGGCCGGTTGACCTGGAAGTCGTAGTAGTCCTCGGCGTCGAGCGCCGCGAACACCTCGCCCTTCCACTCCCGGTCCAGATGCGCGACCGCGGTGGAGGCTGCGTCGCCGGCGTCGTTCCAGCCTTCGAACGCGGCCACCATGACCGGGTCGATCAGCTCGGGAACCCCCTCGAGCTCGATCACCCAGTGCCTCCTTCCGACGTTCCCTTACGTACGGACCAACCTTACGGCTTTCGGGGTGTCAGCCCGCAGCCCCTGTGCACGGCAGGGTGAACTTCACCGAGGCAGGGACACAGGGCAGAGGACCATGAGATCCAGCCCTCTATTCATCCGAGCTGTCCCCCATGATGTGAGCGCAGGGTCCGGACTGTGCGTCCAGGGCGACGCTATACATCGGATGACTGGGTGGGATCCGCTGCTCCCCCTAGAGCGCCGACCGCAGCCAGTGCTCCACGCTCGCGATGTGCACCGTCGCCCACGACCGCGCCGCCTCCCCGTCACGGTCGCGCAGCGCCGCCAGAATGGCGCGGTGTTCGTGCAGTGTGCGGCTGACCGCGTTCTCCTGGGTCAGGCCGCGCAGGACGCGGGCCCGCGTGGTCGGGCCGGAGAGGCCGTCGAGGAGCGAGCAGAGCACGGAGTTGCCGGAGGACCGGGCGATGCCCCGGTGGAACTCCAGGTCCGCGGCGACCAGTTGCTCGACGGACGGGTCCGGGCCCAGCGCGTCCAGCTGGGAGGTGAGGAGGTCCAGCTCGGCCTCGCTGATCCGGGCGGCGGCCATCGCGGTAGCGGCCGGCTCCAGAATGCGGCGTACGGCCAGGAACTCCAGGACCGTGTCGTCCCGGTGGAAGTCCACGACGAAGCTCAGCGCCTCCAGCAGCAGCTGGGGATCCAGGCTCGTGACGTACGTACCGTCGCCCTGCCGTACATCGAGGATGCGGATCAGCGACAGCGCACGCACCGCCTCGCGCAGCGAGTTCCGCGACAGGCCCAGCTCGGCGGCGAGTTCGCTCTCCTTCGGAAGCCGGTCGCCCGGTCGCAGCGCACCCGAGACGATCATCCCCTTGATCTTCTCGATGGCCTCGTCGGTGACAGCCATGACGTTCCCCCTCGCCGTTGTCCACCGAATCATCGGAGGTCTGAGCGTACAACGAGGGCGGCTCCCGAAGGAGCCGCCCTCATCGGCGCTCGGGCCTCGGTCCTCAGGCCTTCTCGCCCAGCAGATCCTCGACCCTGGCCCGGATGCCGTCCGTCGCCAGGCCCCGGATCGTCAGCGTCGTACGGCGGCGCAGCACGTCGTCCGCCGTCTCGGCCCACTCGTGGTCGCGCGCGTACACGACCTGCGCCCAGATCTCCGGCGCGTCCGGGTGGATCCGTTCGCCCAGCTCGGGATTGTCGTTCGCGAGACGCGCGATGTCGAACGACAGCGAGCCGTAGTGCGTCGCCAGGTGCCGGGCCGTGTCCGCGGCCATGCGCGGGCCGGGCGCCGGGCCGTCCACCAGCAGGCGGTGGGCGACGGCGCGCGGGTTGGCGATGCCCGGCAGCGGGAGCTTCTTCGGCAGGTGCGCGATCGGCTCCATGTCGTCGGCGAGCGGCCGGCCCGGCAGCTGGGCCAGCTTGTTCATCACCGTACGGCCGATGTGGCGGAAGGTCGTCCACTTGCCGCCGGCCACCGACAGCATGCCGCCGCGGCCTTCGGTGACGACCGTCTCCCGCTTGGCCTTCGAGGTGTCGCCGGGACCGCCCGGCAGCACCCGCAGACCCGCGAAGGAGTACGTGATCAGATCGCGCGACAGCTGCTGGTCGCGGATGGAGAAGGCGGCCTCGTCCAGGATCTGGGTGATGTCCTTCTCGTTGACCGCGACGTCCGCCGGGTCGCCCTCGTACTCCTCGTCGGTCGTACCGAGCAGCAGCATGTCCTCCCAGGGGAGGGCGAAGGTGATGCGGTACTTGTCGATCGGGGTGGCCAGCGCGGCCTTCCACGGGGCGGTGCGCTTGAGCACCAGGTGCGCGCCCTTGGAGAGACGGATGGAGGGCGCCGCGTTCGGGTCCTCCATCCTGCGCAGGTGGTCGACCCACGGGCCGGTGGCGTTGAGGACGAGCCGTGCGTCGGCCCCGAACTCGGTACCGTCGGTACGGTCCTTGAGGTCCGCGCCCGTGACCCGGCCGTTCGTGAAGCGCAGCCCGGTGACCTCGGCGTGGTTGAGCACGACCGCGCCCGCCTCGACGGCCGCGCGGACCGTCATCAGCGCCATCCGGGAGTCGTTCATCTGGTCGTCGCCGTACACGGCCACGGCCTTGAGGTTGTCCGTACGCAGCTCGGGCACGTCACGCGCGGCCTTGGACGGGGATATCACGTGCCCGACGCCGTCACCGAAGGCGGAGAGCGCCGAGTAGGCGAAGACGCCCGCGCCGAGCTTGGCCGCGCCGTGCGGCCCGCCCTTGTACACCGGCAGATAGAAGGTGAGCGGGTTGGACAGGTGCGGGGCCACCTGGCGGGAGACCGCACGCCGCTCGAAGTGGTTCTCCGCGACCAGCTTCACCGCGCCGGTCTGCAGGTAGCGCAGACCGCCGTGGAGCAGCTTGGACGAGGCGGAGGAGGTGGCGCCGGCGAAGTCACCGGCGTCCACCAGGGCCACCCGCAGCCCGGCCTGCGCGGCATGCCAGGCGGTGGAGATGCCCAGGATGCCGCCGCCGATCACCAGGAGGTCGTACGTCGCCTTGGAAAGCTGCTCCCGGGTCTCGGCGCGGCTCGGCAGGGAACCGGATGCCGGGTGCGTCCCCAGGGTGGGAACGCTCTGCAGGGTGGTCATGGTCGATAGCTCCTCGTCAGCTCTCGTCAGCTCTCGTCGTGCTCGATCCAGCCCATGGTCCGTTCGACGGCCTTGAGCCAGAGCTTGTACTCGCTGTCACGCTTCTCAGCGTCCATACGGGGGGTCCACTCGGCGGCCCGGCGCCAGTTGGCGCGCAGGGCGTCGGTGTCGGGCCAGAAGCCGACGGCCAGGCCGGCGGCGTAGGCGGCGCCGAGGCAGGTCGTCTCGGCGACCATCGGACGCACCACGGGGGCGTCGAGGAAGTCCGAGAGGATCTGCATCAGCAGGTTGTTGGAGGTCATGCCGCCGTCGACCTTCAGCGCGGTCAGCTCGACGCCGGAGTCCTTGGTCATGGCGTCGGTGATCTCGCGGGTCTGCCAGGCGGTGGCCTCGAGGACGGCGCGGGCGATGTGCGCCTTGGTGACGTACCGGGTCAGACCGGCGATCACACCGCGGGCGTCGGAGCGCCAGTACGGGGCGAACAGGCCGGAGAAGGCCGGGACGAAGTAGGCGCCGCCGTTGTCCTCGACGGACGCGGCGAGCGTCTCGATCTCGGGGGCGGAGTTGATCAGGCCCATCTGGTCGCGCATCCACTGGACGAGCGCGCCCGTGACGGCGATGGAGCCCTCCAGCGAGTACACCGGAGGCTGGTCGCCGATCTTGTAGCCGACGGTGGTGATCAGACCCGAGTAGGAGTTGATGATCTTGTCGCCGGTGTTCATCAGCAGGAAGGTGCCGGTGCCGTACGTGGACTTCGCCTCGCCCTCGGCGAAGCACGTCTGGCCGAAGAGGGCCGCCTGCTGGTCCCCGAGCGCGGAGGCGACCGGGATGCCGTCCAGGACGCCGCCCTTGACGTGCCCGTACACCTCGGCGGACGAGCGGATCTCGGGCAGCACCTCCATGGGGACCTCCATGGACTGGGCGATCTTCTCGTCCCACTCCATGGTGTGCAGGTTCATCAGCATGGTGCGCGAGGCGTTGGTGACGTCGGTGACGTGGTGGCCGCCGTCGACACCGCCGGTCAGGTTCCAGATGACCCAGGAGTCCATCGTGCCGAAGAGGATCTCGCCGCGCTCGGCGCGCTCGCGCAGCCCCTCGACGTTGTCGAGCAGCCAGCGGACCTTGGGGCCGGAGAAGTAGCTCGCGAGCGGCAGACCGGTCTCGCGGCGGAAGCGGTCCTGGCCCACGTTGCGGCCGAGCTCCTTGCAGAGCGCGTCGGTGCGGGTGTCCTGCCAGACGAGGGCGTTGTGGACGGGCTCACCGGTGTTCTTGTCCCACAGCAGCGTGGTCTCGCGCTGGTTGGTGATGCCGACGGCCTTGACATCGGCGGGGTTGATGCCGCCCTTCTCGATGGCGCCGGCGACGACCTCCTGGACGTTGGTCCAGATCTCGGCCGCGTTGTGCTCGACCCAGCCGGGCTTCGGGAAGATCTGCTCGTGCTCCTTCTGGTCGACGGAGACGATGCGGCCGTCCTTGTCGAAGACGATGCAGCGGCTGGAGGTGGTGCCCTGGTCGATGGCCGCGATGAAGGGCCCGTCGGTGTGTGCGTCGGTCACGGTGTGCTCCTGGAAATCTGAGGGAAGGACGTACGGCGTACGGCTCACTGCGTACGGCTCACTGCGTACGGCTCACGGTGTACGGCTCAGGCGAACGCGATGTTGTAGATACCCGCGGCGAGGGCCGCGCCGATCAGCGGTCCTACGACGGGAACCCAGGCGTAGCCCCAGTCGGATCCGCCCTTGTTCGGCAGCGGGAGCAGGGCGTGCACGATGCGCGGACCGAGGTCACGGGCCGGGTTGATCGCGTAACCGGTCGGACCGCCGAGCGAGAGGCCGATACCGACGACGACGAAGGCGACGTACAGGCCGCCGAGGGCACCGAGGCCCTTGCCGCTCTCGTTCAGGCCGATGGTGAGGACCGCGAGGACGAGCACGAGGGTGCCGATGATCTCGGTGGCGAGGTTCTGCCAGACGCTGCGGATCTCCGGGCCGGTGGAGAAGACGCCGAGCACCGGGCCCGCCTTCGGCGCCGCCGCCTCGGTGACCAGGCCCTCCTCGGCCAGCGGTGAAGCGATGATCTCCGGGTCGGTGAGGTGGGCCTTGAACTGCCCGTAGTAGGCGACCCAGGCCAGGAAGGCGCCGATCATGGCGCCGATGAGCTCGCCCGCCATTTGGACGGGGACGTTGCTCCAGTCCCCACTCTTGATCGCGATACCCAGCGTGACGGCGGGGTTGAGGTGTGCGCCGGACAGGGGGCCCGCGATGTAGACCGCGGTCATGACTGCGAAGCCCCACCCGAAGGTGATGGCGACCCAGCCGGCTCCCTGAGCCTTGGAGCGCTTGAGCACGACGGCGGCGACAACGCCGGCGCCGAGCAGGATGAGTACGGCGGTACCAATGATCTCGCCGATGAAGATGTCGGAGCTGGACACCCGCGACTCCTTAGTCCTTCGTCCAGGGGAAGGCGAACCGACGGGTCCCTCCGCGGTTCGCGCCCTCGGGGGTGAGAGCGAAACCGGCCCTTGGCGTTGCCACACTCTAGCGCGTATTGCCGGTAGGTGTTCGACAATGCCGACCGATGAACGGCAGTTTTGTCCTCTGGTTAAGACGGCGTCAAGGGTTACGTGGCCGATAACCCGATCGTTATCGATGATGCGACGGAACGATCAGATTCGCCCGATCAGTGGTCAGAACGGGAGGATTCGCCCGATCGGCGGTCAGAACCGCCCGGCACCCAGGTCCCGGGACACCGCGCGGGCGCAGTCCCGCACCGCCGCCACCAGCTCGGAGCGCAGATCGTCCCCATGGCAGACCCGCTCGACGGCGCCCGTGATGGCGACCGCGCCCACCGGCATCCGGCGCCGGTCGTGGATGGGCGCGGCCACCGCGGCGACGCCCTCCCAGGTCTCCTCGACATCGGCGGCCCAGCCCCGCGCGCGGGTCAGGTCCAGCACCGACTCGAACTCCGCCAGGCCCGTGATCGTGCGCGGGGTGAACACCTGCCGGTCCACCTCCAGCGCCTCGCTGTGCGCCACCGGGTCGTACGCCGACAGCACCTTGCCCAGGGCCGTGGAGTGCAGCGGCTGCATCGCGCCGACCTCCAGGACCTGCCTGCTGTCGTCCGGCCGGAAGACGTGGTGGACGATGAGGACCCCCTGCTGGTGCAGCACACCCAGATGCACGCTCTCGCCGCTGGAACGGGCCAGGTCGTCCGTCCATACCAGCGCGCGGGCGCGCAGCTCGTGCACATCCAGATAGCTGTTGCCGAGCCGCAGCAGCTCCGCCCCCAGCTGGTAGCGGCCGGAGGCCGCGTCCTGCTCGACGAAGCCCTCCGCCTGGAGGGTGCGCAGAATGCCGTGCGCCGTCCCCTTGGCCAGGCCCAGCGACGACGCGATGTCCGAGAGGCCGAGCCGGCGTTCGCCACCCGCGAGCAGCCGCAGCATCGCCGCCGCCCGTTCAAGCGACTGGATGTTCTTCGCCATCGCCCGGCCCTTCTCCCCATCCGCTGTTCGACAATGCTGAACACTATCGGTCGATGCCGAATCAGTGTCTCACCGAGACAGTCTGTCAAGACCGCGTGGATCAGGACATCATCGCGTCGGTACCGAACCAGCATGCCGTCCACCCGCTGGGACGGGATCCCACGATCCGGTGTGCCCAGTTACCCTGGCCAGGTGCGCCTTCCGCAGGGAAGCCGCAAAGCCGACAGCCGTCGCATCCCAGGGAGCACTTTCCATGGCCTCGTTGCCGTCACCTTCCGCTGATTCTGCTGACAGCACCCGCATCACTGACAGCAGGACCCGAGCCGACGCCCTCCGTACGGCGCTGGCCACCCGTGTAGTGGTCGCCGACGGGGCGATGGGCACGATGCTCCAGGCGCAGGACCCCACCCTCGAAGACTTCCAGGATCTCGAGGGCTGTAACGAGATCCTCAACGTGACCCGTCCGGACATCGTCCGCTCGGTGCACTCGGCGTACTTCGAGGTCGGCGTCGACTGCGTCGAGACCAACACCTTCGGCGCGAACCTCGCCGCCCTGGGTGAGTACGACATTCCCGAGCGCGTGTACGAGCTGTCCGAGGCGGGCGCCCGTATCGCCCGCGAGGTCGCCGACGAGTTCACCGTCTCCACCGGACAGCAGCGCTGGGTGCTGGGCTCCATGGGCCCCGGTACCAAGCTGCCGACGCTGGGCCACGCCCCGTACACCAAGCTGCGCGACGCCTACCAGCAGAACGCCGAGGGCATGATCGCGGGCGGCGCCGACGCGCTCCTCGTCGAGACCACGCAGGACCTCCTCCAGACCAAGTCCGCGATCCTCGGTGCCCGCCGGGCACTGGACGCGACCGGCATCAACCTGCCGCTGATCTGCTCCGTCACCGTCGAGACGACCGGCACCATGCTGCTCGGTTCGGAGATCGGTGCCGCGCTGACGGCGCTGGAGCCGCTCGGCATCGACATGATCGGGCTGAACTGCGCGACCGGCCCGGCCGAGATGAGCGAGCACCTGCGCTACCTCGCCCGCCACTCCCGCATCCCGCTCGCCTGCATGCCCAACGCCGGTCTGCCCGTCCTGGGCAAGGACGGCGCGCACTACCCCCTGTCCGCGGCCGAGCTGGCGGACGCGCAGGAGACCTTCGTCCGCGAGTACGGGCTCTCCCTGGTCGGCGGCTGCTGCGGTACGACCCCGGAGCACCTGCGCCAGGTCGTCGAGCGCGTACGGGGCCTCACCCCCACCGAGCGCGAGCCGCGCCCCGAGCCGGGTGCCGCCTCGCTCTATCAGACGGTGCCGTTCCGGCAGGACACCTCGTACATGGCGATCGGTGAGCGGACGAACGCCAACGGGTCGAAGAAGTTCCGCGAGGCCATGCTGGAGGGCCGCTGGGACGACTGCGTGGAGATCGCCCGCGACCAGATCCGCGAAGGCGCCCACATGCTGGACCTGTGCGTCGACTACGTGGGCCGCGACGGCGTCGCCGACATGGAGGAGCTCGCGGGCCGGTTCGCCACGGCCTCCACGCTCCCCATCGTGCTCGACTCCACCGAGGTCGACGTCATCCAGGCCGGTCTGGAGAAGCTCGGCGGGCGCGCGGTCATCAACTCCGTCAACTACGAGGACGGTGACGGACCGGAGTCCCGGTTCGCGAAGGTCACCCGGCTGGCGCAGGAGCACGGCGCCGCGCTGATCGCGCTGACCATCGACGAGGAGGGCCAGGCCCGTACCGTCGAGAACAAGGTCGCCATCGCGGAGCGGCTCATCGCGGACCTCACCACCAACTGGGGCATCCACGAGTCCGACATCCTCATCGACACGCTGACCTTCACCATCTGCACCGGGCAGGAGGAGTCCCGCAAGGACGGCGTCAACACGATCGAGTCCATCCGCGAGCTCAAGCGCCGCCACCCCGACGTGCAGACCACCCTCGGCCTGTCCAACATCTCCTTCGGCCTGAACCCGGCCGCCCGGATCCTGCTGAACTCCGTCTTCCTCGACGAGTGCGTCAAGGCCGGCCTCGACTCGGCCATCGTGCACGCGTCGAAGATCCTGCCGATCGCCCGCTTCGACGAGGAGCAGGTCAGCACGGCCCTCGACCTGATCTACGACCGCCGCGCCGAGGGTTACGACCCGCTGCAGAAGCTCATGGCGCTCTTCGAGGGTGCCACCACCAAGTCGATGAAGGCGGGCAAGGCCGAGGAGCTGCTCGCCCTGCCGCTGGAGGAGCGTCTCCAGCGCCGCATCATCGACGGGGAGAAGAACGGCCTGGAGGCCGACCTCGACGAGGCCCTGGCGGACCGGCCCGCCCTCGACATCGTCAACGACACCCTGCTGGAGGGCATGAAGGTCGTCGGCGAGCTGTTCGGCTCCGGTCAGATGCAGCTGCCGTTCGTCCTCCAGTCCGCCGAGGTCATGAAGAACGCGGTCGCCTACCTGGAGCCGCACATGGAGAAGTCCGACGCGGAGGGCAAGGGCACGATCGTCCTGGCGACCGTCCGCGGCGACGTCCACGACATCGGCAAGAACCTCGTCGACATCATCCTCTCCAACAACGGCTACAACGTCGTCAACCTGGGCATCAAGCAGCCCGTCTCGGCGATCCTGGAGGCCGCCGAGGAGCACAAGGCCGACGTCATCGGCATGTCCGGCCTCCTCGTGAAGTCCACCGTGATCATGAAGGAGAACCTGGAGGAGCTGAACCAGCGCAAGCTGGCCGCCGACTTCCCGGTCATCCTCGGCGGCGCCGCGCTCACCCGCGCCTACGTCGAGCAGGACCTCCACGAGATCTACGAGGGCGAGGTCCGCTACGCCCGCGACGCGTTCGAGGGCCTGCGCCTGATGGACGCCCTGATCGCGGTCAAGCGAGGCGTCCCCGGCGCCGCCCTCCCCGAGCTCAAGCAGCGCCGCGTCCGCGCCACCACCAGCGCCGTCGTGGAGGAGCGCGAGGAGGAAGGCGCCGTACGCTCCGACGTCGCCACCGACAACCGCGTCCCCGAGCCGCCGTTCTGGGGCACCCGCGTGGTCAAGGGCATCCAGCTCAAGGAGTACGCCTCCTGGCTGGACGAGGGCGCCCTCTTCAAGGGCCAGTGGGGTCTCAAGCAGGCCCGTACCGGCGACGGTCCCACGTACGAGGAGCTGGTCGAGACCGAGGGCCGCCCGAGGCTGCGCGGCTGGCTGGACCAGCTGCACACGCAGAACATGCTGGAGGCGGCCGTCGTCTACGGCTACTTCCCCTGCGTCTCCAAGGGCGACGACCTGATCCTGCTCGGCGAGGACGGCTCCGAGCGCACGCGCTTCACCTTCCCGCGCCAGCGCCGCGGCCGCCGCCTGTGCCTGGCCGACTTCTTCCGCCCGGAGGAGTCCGGTGAGACCGACGTGGTCGGCCTCCAGGTCGTCACCGTCGGCTCGAAGATCGGTGAGGCCACGGCGAAGCTCTTCGCGTCGGACTCGTACCGCGACTACCTGGAGCTGCACGGACTGTCCGTCCAGCTCGCCGAGGCCCTCGCCGAGTACTGGCACGCCCGGGTGCGCGCCGAACTGGGCTTCGGCGGTGAGGACCCGACGGACGTCGAGGACATGTTCGCGCTGAAGTACCGGGGAGCCCGGTTCTCGCTCGGCTACGGAGCGTGCCCGGACCTGGAGGACCGCGCCAAGATCGCCGAGCTGCTCCGGCCGGAACGGATCGGCGTCCAGCTCTCCGAGGAGTTCCAGCTCCACCCCGAGCAGTCGACCGACGCGATCGTGATCCACCACCCCGAGGCGAAGTACTTCAACGCGCGGTAGCGCGCGCTGTGCCGGGGGTCCGGGGGGTGTCCCCCGGGAGACACGGCAACGCGCGGTAGCCCTCGGGGCTCGCCGTGAGCCGTAGCACGCACACCGACCGAACAAGACGTACACTTGTCGGTCCCATACAGGCCGGTCGCCCGATTTGGCGGCCGGCCTGCGCGTCCCTCATGGAGGTGTGCCGGATGACCAGCACGGTCCCCGCGTCCTTGACCCGCACGGCCGGGGGCTCCGCCCTGCAAGCCGTGTTCCTCGACATGGACGGCACACTGGTGGACACCGAGGGCTTCTGGTGGGACGCCGAGGTGGAGGTCTTCGCCGACCTCGGTCACACCCTGGACGAGGCCTGGCGCGATGTGGTGGTCGGCGGTCCGATGACCCGCAGCGCGGGCTATCTGATCAAGGCGACCGGCGCGGACATCAGCCTCGCCGAGCTCACCGTGCTGCTCAACGAGCGCTTCGAGCAGCGCATCACCCGAGGTGTGCCGCTCATGCCGGGCGCCGAGCGGCTGCTCGCCGAGCTGGCCGAGCACAACATCCCCACCGCCCTGGTCTCCGCCTCGCACCGGCGCATCATCGACCGCGTGCTGGCCTCGCTGGGGCGCGAGCGCTTCGCGCTCACCGTCGCCGGCGACGAGGTCGCCCGTACGAAGCCGCACCCCGACCCCTACCTCTTCGCTGCCCAGGGACTGGGCGCCGAGCCCGGCAGATGCGCCGTGATCGAGGACACCGCGACCGGCGTGGCGGCCGCCGAGGCGGCGGGCTGCCGGGTCGTCGCGGTCCCGTCCGTCGCACCGATCGCCCCCGCCGACGGCAGGGTGGTCGTCCGTTCGCTGGAGGAAGTCGACCTGCTCTTCCTCCGGACGTTGATCACGCGCATGAACTGACCGTGACGTTCGTCACGCGACGTGACATGTCGCGGGGTGGTCACGGGCAGGTCGTGTCCGTTCTATGGCGCTTCGGTGGTGTCTTTGTGTCCGGATTGGGGTGGTAGTGGGCAATTAATTCGTCTGCATAGGTATCGAAGCCCCCTCATTTCTGATCACTCTGTGATGATCTCCCGCCCCGGCACGGGTCAAGCCGCCCTGACGCAGCCCACTAATCTCGTCGCGAGACTTCGCCGCACCACCCATGTGCCACGGCCGCACGCGCCGCACCACCCATGTGCCACGGCCGCAACGCGCCGCCCCGACCGGGCGGCAGCGGCGGAGTGCCGGATGAGGGAGAACGTCGACGATGAAGCGCAAGACTCTGGTGCTGCCTGCAGTGGTCTGCCTGCTCGCCCCCGTGCTGGCCGCCTGCGGCAGCTCCGTGGGCGGGTCCGGCGGCGGCGATGCCATTGTCGTCGGGACGACGGACCAGTTCGTCGCGACCGGCGAGGCCCCGGCGCCCTTCGACCCCGCCCACGCGTACGACTCCGGCGCGTGGAACGTCCTGCGCCAGACGCTCCAGACGCTGATGCGCGTCCCGCGCGGCGGCGGTCAGCCGGTGCCCGAGGCCGCGTCCGGCTGCGTGTTCACGGACACCGAGAGCGAGAGCTACCGCTGCACGCTCCGCGACGGACTGAAGTTCGCGGGCGGCAAGCCCGTCACCGCCGATGACGTCAAGTTCTCCATCGAGCGCGTCCTCGACATCAAGTCCGAGAACGGCGCGTCCGGCCTGCTCTCCAACATCGACACCATCGAGGTCAAGGGCGACAAGGAACTCGTCTTCCACCTCAGCACCCCGGACGCGACGTTCCCGTACAAGCTCGCCACGCCCGTCGCCGGCATCGTCAGCCGTGACACGTACGACGGCAAGAAGCTCCGCGACGGCTTCCAGGTCGACGGCTCCGGCCCGTACACGATGCGGCCCGAGACCGACGGCGACAAGCTCGTCAAGGTCGTCTTCACCAAGAACCGCGAGTACAAGGGCGATCTCAAGCTCCGCAACGACAAGGTCGAGCTGCGTTCCTTCCCGGACGCCGAGACCATGGGCAAGGCCCTGGAGTCCGGCGAGATCGACATGATGGCCCGCGCCATGTCGCCGGAGCAGATCAAGGAACTGTCGGAGAACCCCAAGGACGACATCAAGCTCAGCGAGATGCCGGGCCTTGAGATCCGCTACCTGGGCTTCGACACCGAGGACCCGTCCGTGAAGGACAAGGCGGTCCGCCAGGCCATGGCCGCCGTCATCGACCGCGGCCAGATCGCCGGCACGGTGTACGGCGCCACGGCCGAGCCGCTCTACTCGCTGATCCCGTCGAGCATCGCCGGTCACACCAACTCGTTCTTCAACAAGTACGGCGAGCCGAGCCGCGCCAAGGCCGCCCGCATCCTCGGCGCCGCGGGGATCGACACCCCCGTCACGCTCAAGCTCCACTACACGACCGATCACTACGGCCCCGGCACGGCGAAGGAGTTCGCGGCGCTGCGCGACCAGCTCAACGCCACCAGGCTCTTCGACGTCACCATCGAGGGCGTCGAATGGTCGAAGTTCCGCCCCGCCCAGGCACGCGGAGACTACGCCGTCTACGGCCTCGGCTGGTTCCCCGACTTCCCGGACCCGGACAACTACATCGCTCCGTTCCTGGACAAGGACAACTTCCTCAACACCCCGTACGTGAGCGCCGTCGCACGCAACCAGCTCATCCCGGAGTCCCGCCGCTCGGCCGACCGCGGCGCCGCGGCCCCTGTCTTCAGCAAGCTCCAGGACATCGTCGCCACGGACGTACCGGTGCTGCCGCTGTGGCAGGGCAAGCAGTACGTCGCCGCCCGGGGCGAGATCACCGGTGTCGAGTGGACGCTGAACGCCTCCTCCGACCTCCAGCTGTGGGAGCTCGGGCGCGGCAGCGCCTGACCTCCGGCACCAGGCAGTACCGGCAGTACCCGCAGTACCTGGCATGAACCGGCACGGTCGGCAACCCCGACGGCACCGGCAGATGGCCGGCCGCGAACGGCGCGGCCGGCAGCGAGACCAAGCAAGAGGCAAGCTTCTGTGAAGGCACGAATCACGAGGGGGACCACCCCGATCGCCGTGGGTCTGTCCGCCGTCCTGTTGGCGGGCTGCGGCTCCGAGCAGGGCGACGGGGCGGGGAGCGACAGCGGCCGGGTGGTCGTCGGCATGTCCGACGAGGTCCTGGCGACGGACCCGGCGGACGGATACGACCCCGGCTCCTGGCTGCTGTTCAACAACGTCTTCCAGTCCCTGATGAGCTTCCCCAAGGGCAGCTCCACCCCGCAGCCGGAAGCCGCCGAGAAGTGCGGTTTCAAGGCCGGCGGCAGCACCGTCTACACCTGCACCCTGCGGGACGGCCTCAAGTTCAGCAACGGCAACGCCGTGACCTCCGAGGACGTCAAGTTCTCCTTCGAGCGCGCGCTGAAGATCGACAGCGACTCCGGCCCGGGGCCGATGCTCTCGACGATCGACCGCATCGAGACCCCGGACGACAGGACCGTCGTCTTCCGTCTCAAGGTGCCGGACGCCACCTTCCCCAGCAAGATCGCATCGGGCGCGGGCTCCATCGTCGACCACAAGGAGTACGACGGCGACGCGCTGCGCACCGACGGGAAGGCCGTCGGGTCGGGCCCGTACAAGCTCGACTCGTTCAGCGAGAAGGAAGCGGTCTTCTCGCCCAACCCCGAGTACAAGGGCACCGCCGGGGTCAGGAACGGCGGCGTCACCCTCACCTTCTTCCACGGTGACCAGAAGAAGCTCGCCTCCGCGCTGGAGCAGGGCGGCATCGACGTCGCCTACCGAGGACTCACCGCCCCGGACATCGAGGCACTGCAGGCCGCATCAGTCTCCGACAAGCAGGAGATCAAGGTCGTCGAGGGCAGCAGCGCCGAGGTCCAGCACCTGGTCTTCAACATGAAGGACCCCGTCGCGGGCAAACTCGCCGTGCGCAAGGCCATGGCCCATCTCATCGACCGTGACGCCCTGGTCAGGGACATCCACCGGGCCACGGCCAGCCCGCTGTTCTCGATCGTCCCCGCCGGTGTCGCGGGCCACAACACGGCCTTCTTCGACCGCTACGGCGGCCGTCCGCAGCCGGACAAGGCCCGCAAGGCGCTGCGCTCGGCCGGCATCACCGACAAGGTGAAGCTCACCCTCTGGTCCACGCCGAGCCGCTACGGCCCCGCCACCGACCCGGAGCTGCGGGCCATCGCCAAGCAGCTCAACGACAGCGGGCTGTTCGACGCGACCGTCGAGTCCGTCGAGTTCGAGCAGTACGAGAAGGACATCAAGGCCGGGAAGTACGGCGTCTACGTGAAGGGCTGGGTCCCCGACTACCCGGACCCGGACAACTTCACCGCACCGTTCTTCGGCCGGAACAACGTCCTGGGCAACAACTACGACAACCAGCAGATCACCGGCCGGATCATCCCCGAGACCTCCGCCATCGCGGACCGGGCCGCCACCGGGGACAAGTTCGAGCAGCTCCAGAACCTGGTCGCCGAGGAGATCCCGGTTCTCCCGCTCTGGCAGGGCAAGCAGTACGCCGTCGCGAACGGCCAGATCGCGGGCCTGGAATGGACGCTCGACGAGTCGACCGTCTTCCGCTTCTGGGAGATCAAGAAGGGCTGACACGTCACGCCCGCGTACGCCTGCGCCCCGGCCCTGGATGGGGACCGGGGCGCAGGCGTACGGACTACTGGGCGCCGGGACGCACCAGCCCGCTCTCGTACGCGTACACCGCGGCCTGTACCCGGTCGCGCAGGCCCAGCTTCGTCAGCACATGGCCCACATGCGTCTTGACGGTCGTCTCACTGACGAACAGATCCGCGGCGATCTCCGCGTTCGACAGGCCGCGGGCGACCAGCTTGAGGACTTCCACCTCACGGTCGGTCAGCGTCTGCAGCGCGTCCGGGACCGTCTCCTCGCCGGACGGCAGATGGTCCGCGTACTTGTCGAGCAGCCGGCGCGTGACGCTCGGCGCGAGCATGGCCTCGCCCGCGGCGACCACACGAATGGCCTGGACCAGCTCGTTCGCGGGCGCGTCCTTCAGCAGAAAGCCGCTGGCCCCCGCGCGCAGCGCCTCCACGACGTACTCGTCGAGGTCGAACGTGGTCAGCACCAGCACCTTCGCCGGACCGTCCCGCCCCGGGCCGGTGATCTGCCGGGTCGCCTCGACGCCGTCCATCCGCGGCATACGGATGTCCATCAGCACCACATCGGGCTGCAGCGCCCGCACCTGGTCCAGTGCCTGCAGGCCGTCCCCGGCCTCACCGACCACGGCGATGTCCTGCTCCGCCTCCAGGATCATCCGGAAGCCGGTGCGCAGCAGCGGTTGATCATCGACCAGTAGGACGCGGATCGCCACAGGTTCTCCTTCACTAGACCGGGACCCATTCTGCCCGCAGGCGGCGGGCGGCCGTCCCGCAGGACCCGCGGCCGCCCGCGGCGGGCGTCAGACGGCGGGCCCCGCCGGCGGCGGCACCACGGGCAGGGGGTACACCGGAGGAGTCCCCCCGAACTCCGGGCACACCGCCTGGTGATCGCACCACCCGCACAGCTTCGTCGGCCGCGCCCGCCACTCACCCGTCCGCGTGGCCAGCATGATCGCCTCCCACAGCGCGAGCAGCTTCCGCTCCACCCGCTCCAGATCCGCCGCGACCGGGTCGTACGTCAGCACCTCGCCGCTGCCCAGGTACACCAGCTGCAGCCGGCGCGGCACCACGCCCTTCAGCCGCCAGATCACCAGGGCGTAGAACTTCATCTGGAACAGCGCCCCCTCGCTGTACTCCGGGCGAGGGGCCTTGCCCGTCTTGTAGTCGACGATCCGCACCTCACCCGTCGGCGCGACATCGACCCGGTCGATCACCCCCCGCAGCCGCAGCCCCGACTCCAGCTCCGTCTCCACGAACAGCTCACGCTCCGCCGGCTCCAGCCGCGTCGGATCCTCCAGCGAGAACCACCGCTCGACCAGCTTCTCCGCCTCCGACAGCCAGCGCGCGAGCCGCTCACCGTCCGCGTCCTCGGCGAACAGCTCGCCCAGCTCCGGCTTCGACTCCAGCAGCCGGTCCCACTGCCCGGGAACCAGCGCCTTCGCCCGCGGCGGCGTGCGCTCCACCGCCGGGGCGTCGAAGAGCCGCTCCAGCACGGCATGCACGAGCGTGCCCCGGGTCGCCGCCTCGCTCGGCTTCTCCGGCAGCTTGTCGATCACCCGGAACCGGTACAGCAGCGGGCACTGCATGAAGTCGCTCGCGCGCGAAGGCGAGAGCGACATGGGCGGCTGACTCGTACTCATGACGAAGACCCTACGGCCCGCCACTGACAACGAGCGGCATACCATCGACGTCAGACCCTCTCGCACTGCATGATCGAGCGAGCCACGCCTCGCAACGAAGGGAACCCGTGAACAAGGACGAGGAGAGCGGCGAGCGCACGACGCCGCGGTCCGGCACGGAGGGAACCGACCCCGGCGACGGAGGGCAGCAGCGCACGGAGCCCGGCGGCGGCATCCTCATGGGCCGCATCTTCGGCGTGCCCGTCTACGTCGCCCCCAGCTGGTTCCTGGTCGCCGCCCTCATCACCTGGGTCTTCGGCGGACAACTCGAAAGAGTCCTGCCCGAGCTCGGTGCCTTCCGCTACCTCGTCTCGCTGTTCTTCGCAGTCGCCTTCTACGCCTCCGTGCTCGTCCACGAACTGGCCCACACCGTCGTCGCGCTCCGCTACAAGCTGCCCGTGCGCCGCATCCAGCTCCAGTTCTTCGGCGGCGTCTCGGAGATCGAGAAGGAGTCCGAGACACCGGGCCGCGAATTCGTCCTCGCCTTCGTCGGACCGCTCCTCTCGCTCGTCCTCGCCGGGGTCTTCTACGCCACCATGTACGCCGTCGAGCCCGGCACCGTGCCCGGCGTGCTGCTGGCCGGGCTGATGATCTCCAACCTGATCGTCGCCGCGTTCAATCTGCTGCCCGGCCTGCCGCTGGACGGCGGCCGGATGCTCCGCGCGATCGTCTGGAAGATCACCGGCAAGCCGATGAGCGGGACCGTCGCCGCCGCCTGGGTCGGCCGGGGGCTGGCCATCGCCGTCCTGATCGGCCTGCCGCTGCTCACCCACACCGGCGTCCTCGGCAACGCTCCCCAGGACATCGGCGGCATGGACACCGTCACCGACGCGCTGCTCGCCGCCATCCTGGCCGCCATCATCTGGACCGGAGCGGGCAACAGCCTGCGCATGGCCCGCCTCCGCGAGCACCTGCCCGAGCTGCGCGCCCGCACCCTCACCCGGCGCGCGGTCCCCGTCGAGTCCGCCACCCCGCTCTCCGAGGCCCTCCGCCGCGCGAACGAGGCGGGTGCCCGCGCCCTCGTCGTGGTCGACGGCCACGGCGACCCGACCGCCCTGGTCCGCGAGACCGCGATCGTCGGCGTCCCCGAGCACCGCCGCCCCTGGGTCGCGGTCGGCGGCCTCGCCCAGGACCTCACCGACGGCATGCGGATCCCCGCCGAACTGGCGGGGGAGGCCCTCCTCGACCGGCTCCGCGAGACCCCCGCCACCGAGTACCTGGTGGTCGAGGACACCGGAGAGATCTACGGCGTCCTGTCCACGGCGGACGTGGAGCGGGCATTCGTCCAGGCCATGGCAAGACCTTCGTCATAACCCCGGTAGTCTGGTCACATGTCCGAACCGACCGGTGCCGCCCGCCGTCGCGGGCCCTTCAAGGTCGGGGACCAGGTCCAGCTCACCGACCCCAAGGGACGCCACTACACGTTCACGCTCGAGGCCGGGAAGAATTTCCACACCCACAAGGGTTCCTTCCCGCACGACGAGCTGATCGGCGCTCCCGAGGGCAGTGTTGTCCGTACCACGGGAAACGTCGCCTACCTCGCGCTGCGCCCCCTGCTCCCCGACTACGTCCTGTCCATGCCCCGCGGCGCCGCCGTGGTCTACCCCAAGGACGCGGGGCAGATCCTTGCCTTCGCGGACATCTTCCCCGGCGCACGCGTCGTCGAGGCGGGGGTGGGATCCGGCTCACTGAGCAGCTTCCTGCTCCGCGCCATCGGCGACGAGGGCATGCTGCACTCGTACGAGCGCCGCGAGGACTTCGCGGAGATCGCCAAGGGCAACGTCGAGCGCTACTTCGGCGGACCGCACCCGGCCTGGACGCTCACTGTCGGTGACCTCCAGGACAACCTCTCGGACGCCGACGTCGACCGCGTCATCCTGGACATGCTCGCCCCCTGGGAGTGCCTGGAGGCCGTCTCCAAGGCGCTCGTCCCCGGCGGCATCCTCTGCTGCTACGTGGCGACCACCACCCAGCTCGCCCGGACCGTGGAGTCCATCCGCGAGATCGGCTGCTACGCCGAGCCGCAGCCCTGGGAGTCCATGATCCGCAACTGGCACGTCGAGGGCCTGGCCGTCCGCCCCGATCACCGGATGATCGGCCACACCGGCTTCCTGGTCACCGCCCGCCGTCTCGCGGACGGTGTGGAGCCTCCGATGCGCCGCCGCCGCCCCGCCAAGGGCGCGTACGGCGAGGACTACGAGGGCCCCAACAAGGGCTGACGCCCGCTCAGCGACAACGCACCGGCGCCACCGCCGAGTTCCCGTACGGCCTCCTGGAGGGCGGCAGGAACTCGGCGGTGGCGCTTTTACGTTGGTATTTCCCACCCCCCTGTTCCCGGTCGGTGTGACGTGTGGCACGATGCCTCACACCCCACCGGCACCGCCCCACAGGAGACATCCCGCGTGCAGACCCCCGCGACGCTCCCGGACCTCGGGCACACCGATGCCCGCCCGGTGCACTGGCTCGCCACCGCGACGGCGATGGCGGCGGTGGTGGCGGGCGCCGGTCTGCTCCAGCCCGATGCGGCCAAGGCGGACCCGTCCGGCTCCGGCATCGTCACGGCCGCGGCTCCCGCTCCGGCCCCCGCCCCGGACGCGGCAGGGGTGGAACTGCCCCTCGAATGCGGCGGAGCCGGTACGACAGTCGTGAAGAACGCGTCGGGCGACCTGGACGGCGACGGCGGCGCCGAGACGGTCGTGGTGGCCCGCTGCGCGGCCGGCTCGGGAACCCCGCCGAGCGGCGTCTACGTACTCGCCCGCGCCACGGACGGCACGGCCCGCACCGTCGCGACGCTGCTGGATCCCGCGCGGCACCTCAGTGTCGGGGACTTCGCGGTGCGTGACGGCGTGGTCACGGCGACGGTCCTCGGGTACTCGTCCCCGGCCGTGCCGAGCTGCTGTCCGGATCAGCTGGAGAGCGTCAAGTGGCAGTGGCGCGGTGGGAAGTTCGTACAGTCCGCCCAGGCGTCCCCCGACACGGACCGTGCGTGATCCCTCACGCGCGGTCTACTCGGCGTCGGGCCCGTAGACCTCGACCCTGTCCGAAACGCGGCGTACATGAATGCAGTCGCCCGGGCATTCCTTGGCCGAGTCGATGACGTCGGTCAGCAGCGGCAGCGGTACGGGCGTTGTGGCCCCGGGCTGCTGCAACAGCTCGTCGTCCGAGCTCTTCACATAGGCGAGTCCGTCGATGTCCAGCTCGAAGACCTCAGGCGCGTACTGGGCGCAGATGCCGTCGCCGGTGCACAGGTCCTGGTCGATCCAGACCTCGAGCGCCTCGTTCATGTCGCCTGCCGTTCCTGCGTTCCTGCGCGGTTTGCATCAATAGGTGCCAGCCCTGACGGGTGTTGACCGTTCCGACCATACAACCGCCCGCTTTCCGATGTTGATGGGTGGGTATTCCCCTGGCGTGAGGGAGAGCGCAAGGGTGAAGATCGGACACACCCCTTACGTCTTTGTGATCTAGGGGTTTCAATCATCACCCACCCAGGTAGGGTCAGGAAGCGTCCAGCTCCCCTTGGAGGAGGTGAGGACCGTGGCAGCCCACGACGACGACAACAACCGCGGCTTCCGGCCGGGACGGGGGTCTGAAGACCCTGCCGGCCAGGTTGCCTATCTTGAGCAGGAGATCGCCGTCCTGCGCCGCAAGCTCGCCGACTCTCCGCGTCATACGAGGATTCTCGAAGAGCGGATCGTCGAGCTGCAGACAAACCTGGCCGGCGTGTCCGCGCAGAACGAGCGACTGGCGAACACGCTCCGTGAGGCCCGCGATCAGATCGTGGCCCTCAAGGAAGAGGTCGACCGGCTCGCGCAGCCGCCGGCCGGCTTCGGTGTCTTCCTGCAGGCAAATGAGGACGGCACCGCCGACATCTTCACCGGGGGCCGCAAGCTCCGGGTGAACGTCAGCCCCAGCGTCGATCTGGACGATCTTCGGCGCGGCCAGGAAGTCATGCTCAACGAGGCGCTCAACGTGGTCGAGGCCATGGAGTACGAGCGCACCGGGGACATCGTCACCCTCAAGGAGATCCTCGAGGACGGCGAGCGCGCCCTGGTGATCGGGCACACCGACGAGGAACGGGTGGTACGGCTCGCTGAGCCGCTGCTGGACGCCACCATCCGCCCCGGCGACGCCCTGCTGCTCGAGCCCAGGTCCGGGTACGTGTACGAGGTGGTGCCCAAGAGCGAGGTCGAAGAGCTCGTCCTCGAAGAGGTCCCGGATGTCGACTACAACAAGATCGGCGGTCTGGGCAACCAGATCGAGATGATCCGCGACGCGGTCGAGCTTCCGTACCTCTACCCGGACCTCTTCAAGGAGCACGAACTGCGGCCGCCGAAGGGCATCCTGCTCTACGGCCCGCCCGGATGCGGCAAGACGCTGATCGCGAAGGCGGTCGCCAACTCCCTTGCCAAGAAGGTCGCCGAGGTGACCGGCCAGCCCGCGGGGAAGAGCTACTTCCTCAACATCAAGGGCCCCGAGCTCCTCAACAAGTACGTCGGTGAGACCGAGCGGCACATCCGCCTCGTCTTCCAGCGTGCCCGGGAGAAGGCGAGCGAGGGCACCCCCGTCATCGTCTTCTTCGACGAGATGGAGTCCCTCTTCCGCACCCGTGGCTCCGGTGTCAGCTCGGACGTCGAGAACACGATCGTCCCGCAGCTGCTCGCCGAGATCGACGGTGTGGAAGGCCTGGAGAACGTCATCGTGATCGGCGCCTCCAACCGTGAGGACATGATCGACCCCGCGATCCTGCGGCCCGGCCGGCTCGACGTCAAGATCAAGATCGAGCGTCCGGACGCGGAGGCCGCGAAGGACATCTTCGCCAAGTACCTCACACCTTCGCTCCCGCTGCACGCGGACGACCTGTCCGAGCACAGCGGATCGAAGGACGCCGCTGCCCACGCCATGATCCAGTCGGTGGTGGAGCAGATGTACGCGGAAACCGAGGAGAACCGCTTCCTGGAGGTCACGTACGCCAACGGTGACAAGGAAGTCCTCTACTTCAAGGACTTCAACTCCGGCGCCATGATCCAGAACATTGTGGACCGGGCGAAGAAGATGGCCATCAAGGCATTCCTCGACCACAACCAGAAGGGCCTTCGGGTCTCCCACCTCCTCCAGGCATGCGTGGACGAGTTCAAGGAGAACGAGGACCTGCCGAACACGACGAACCCGGACGACTGGGCCAGGATTTCCGGAAAGAAGGGCGAGCGGATCGTATTCATCCGCACCCTTGTCACCGGAAAGCAGGGCGCGGACACCGGACGCTCCATCGACACGGTGGCAAACACCGGTCAGTACCTGTAGATCGCAGACCGGCTGCGGATGTCCTGGAGGTCCCCCCGCCGGATGTGGGGGGAGGACATCCGCAGCCGCCTGCTTTCCACGGGCCCCGGACGGGTAATCGCACCACACGGAGCAATGACCGAATTGATCTCCCCACCGGCGCAGAGGCGTTCTAGGCTCTTCCGTACCGCCGACTCGCGCAGTGCGGGGACGGGCACCGCACACGCATCGGAGAACCAGCGGTACTTGAGCGCCGCACCCGAACGGGAGCGCCGCCGGGCAAGGAGGGCCGCATGACCGTACGGCGAGTAATGGGCATCGAGACGGAGTACGGGATCTCCGTCCCCGGCCACCCGAACGCCAATGCCATGCTCACCTCGTCCCAGATCGTCAACGCTTATGCGGCGGCGATGCACCGGGCGCGACGCGCCCGCTGGGACTTCGAGGAGGAGAATCCGCTGCGGGACGCCCGCGGCTTCGACCTCGCCCGCGAGGCCGCCGACTCCAGTCAGCTCACGGACGAGGACATCGGCCTGGCCAATGTCATCCTGACCAACGGAGCACGGCTCTACGTCGACCACGCGCACCCCGAGTACAGCGCCCCCGAGGTCACGAATCCGCGCGACGCGGTGCTCTGGGACAAGGCCGGCGAGCGGATCATGGCGGAGGCGGCCGAGCGGGCGGCCCAGCTCCCCGGCGCCCAGCCGATCCACCTGTACAAGAACAACACCGACAACAAGGGCGCGTCCTACGGCACGCACGAGAACTACCTGATGAAGCGGGAGACCCCCTTCTCGGACATCGTGCGGCACCTGACGCCGTTCTTCGTCTCCCGCCAGGTCGTCACCGGTGCCGGACGGGTCGGCATCGGCCAGGACGGTCACGAGCACGGCTTCCAGATCAGTCAGCGAGCCGACTATTTCGAGGTCGAGGTCGGCCTGGAGACCACGCTCAAGCGCCCCATCATCAACACCCGGGACGAGCCCCACGCCGACGCCGAGAAGTACCGCCGACTGCACGTGATCATCGGTGACGCGAACCTGTCGGAGATCTCGACGTACCTGAAGCTCGGCACGACCTCGCTGGTCCTGTCCATGATCGAGGACGGCTTCATCAATGTCGACCTGGCGGTCGACCAGCCCGTACGCACGCTCCACCAGGTCTCCCACGACCCGACGCTCCAGCACCTGGTCACGCTGCGCAGCGGCCGGACACTCACCGCCGTCCAGTTGCAGATGGAGTACTTCGAGCTGGCCCGTAAGTACGTCGACGAGCGCTTCGGGGTCGACGCGGACGAGCAGACCAAGGACGTCCTGGTCCGCTGGGAGGACACCCTCAACCGGCTCGAGAACGACCCCATGAGCCTGTCCGGGGAGCTCGACTGGATCGCCAAGCGGGAGATCCTCGAGGGCTACCGGCGCCGGGACGGCCTGGACTGGGACGCGGCGCGGCTGCACCTGGTGGACCTGCAGTACGCCGACGTACGCCCCGAGAAGGGCCTGTACAACCGTCTGGTGGCCCGCGGCAAGATGAAGCGGCTCCTGGACGAGCAGGCCGTGGAGAGGGCCGAGAGCAAGCCTCCGGAGGACACCCGGGCGTACTTCCGCGGTCGCTGCTTGGAGCAGTACGCGGACGACGTCGCCGCGGCCTCCTGGGACTCGGTCATCTTCGACCTCCCCGGTCGTGACTCTCTGCAACGTGTGCCGACCCTGGAGCCGCTGCGCGGCACCCGTAACCACGTCAAGGAGCTGCTGGACCGCTGCCGCACCGCGGAAGAGCTGGTCCGCGTGCTCTCCGGCGGCTGAAATGGTCCCGGTCCGGGAATCATGGAGGTGACCCCCGGACGTTGAGGAAAGTACGGGGCCGATGTCAGACCCTCCTTGTAGGGTCTGATCTTGAGTGGGCCGAACCAAACGGGCAAACCGAGCGGGGTGAGGGATATGGCGACCAAGGACACCGGCGGCGGTCAGCAGCGGGCCACGCGATCCACCGAGGAGGTCGAGGAGCAGGCGCAGGACGCACAGGCCTCCGAGGACCTCAAGGAGCGCCAGGAGAAGCTGTCGGACGACGTCGACTCCGTGCTGGACGAAATCGACGACGTACTCGAGGAGAACGCAGAGGACTTCGTTCGAAGCTTCGTTCAAAAGGGCGGACAGTAGTCACCTGTATGAACGAGGGGGATGCGAAGCGATGCGCGGGATGCAAGCGGGCGCTACCGCTTGCATCCTTCGAGGCGGACCGCAATCGGCGCGATGGACTCCAAGTGCGATGCCGGGAGTGCGTGGCTGAGTACGGAGCTGCGTACTACCGGCGCCGCCGGGAAGCCATGGGCAAGACTATGCGTGGGAACGTGGACGTGCCCGAAGGGTACAAACTGTGTCGGACCTGCGGTCAGGTGAAGCCCCACAGCGACTGGCATCGCAACGCGACCGCCTCGGACGGCCTCGCGACGCGTTGCAAGGTGTGCAAGGCGGTCCAAGACCGTGAGGGACACCTCAAGCGCCAGTACGGGATATCCGAGGCCGAGCGGGACGAGATGATCTCGTCTCAGATGGGGATCTGCTCGATCTGCCTGGCTGTTCCCGCAGTCCATGTGGATCACTGCCACGAGACGGGTAGGGTCCGTGGCGTACTGTGCTTCAACTGCAATTCGGCCATCGGCAAGTTGGGAGATGATCCCGACACACTTCGTCGGGCTGCCGCCTATCTGGAAGGAAACCCGTGGAAGCCAACACTCGTAGCACAGGGCGTCTACCAGCTGCCTTCCTGACGCCTGGCTCGTCATCGTTCATGGACTTCCTGGGCGAGCACTCCCCGGAGCTGCTCCCGGGCAAGCGCGTCCTGCCCGCGGTGCAGGGCGCCATCGAAGCACCGCACGGTACGACGATCGTGGCCACGTCGTTCCCCGGCGGCGTGGTGCTCGCCGGTGACCGGCGGGCGACGATGGGCAACATGATCGCGCAGCGGGATATCGAAAAGGTGTTCCCGGCCGATGAGTACTCGGCGGTGGGCATCGCCGGTACGGCCGGTCTCGCGGTGGAGATGGTGAAGCTCTTCCAGCTGGAGCTGGAGCACTTCGAGAAGGTCGAGGGCGTCCAGCTCTCCCTGGAGGGCAAGGCGAACCGTCTCTCCACCATGATCCGGAGCAACCTCGGCATGGCCATGCAGGGCCTCGCCGTGGTCCCGCTCTTCGCCGGCTGGGACGTCGACCGCGAGAAGGGCCGCATCTTCTCGTACGACGTCACGGGCGGCCGCTCGGAGGAGCACGGCTTCGCGGCCACCGGCTCCGGCTCGATCTTCGCCCGCGGGGCGATGAAGAAGCTCTACCGCGAAGACCTCACCGAGCAGCAGGCCATCACCCTGGTCGTCCAGGCGCTGTACGACGCGGCCGACGACGACTCCGCGACCGGTGGTCCGGATGTGGCCCGCCGGATCTATCCGATCGTCACCGTCATCACGGACGAGGGCTTCCGCAGGCTGACCGAGGCGGAATCCTCCGAGGTCGCCCGCTCGATCCTGGAGCGGCGCCTCGAACAGCCCGACGGCCCGCGCGCCGCGCTGCTCTGATGTCCGCGCCATCGACAGAACCATTGACGGAACCACCGACGGAAAGGGACGGATAGCCGGTGTCGACGCCGTTCTATGTCTCACCACAGCAGGCCATGGCCGACCGGGCGGAGTTCGCCCGGAAAGGCATCGCCCGTGGTCGCAGCCTGGTTGTGCTGCAGTACGCCGACGGCATTGTCTTCGTCGGCGAGAACCCGTCCCGTGCGCTGCACAAGTTCAGCGAGATCTACGACCGGATCGGCTTCGCCGCGGCCGGTAAGTACAACGAGTACGAGAACCTGCGGATCGGCGGAGTCCGCTACGCCGATCTGCGGGGATACACCTACGATCGTGACGATGTGACGGCCCGTGGCCTCGCCAACGTCTACGCCCAGACGCTGGGCACGATCTTCTCCAGCGCCGCCGAGAAGCCGTACGAGGTGGAGCTGGTCGTCGCCGAGGTCGGCACCTCGCCGGAGGGTGACCAGATCTACCGGCTGCCGCACGACGGCTCGATCGTGGACGAGCACGGGTCGGTGGCGGTCGGCGGCAACGCGGAGCAGATCAACACGTTCCTGGACCAGCGGCACCGGGACGGTATGACGCTGGCCGAGGCGCTGAGGCTGGCGGTGCAGGCGCTGTCCCGCGACACCAACGGCACGGAGCGGGAGATCCCCGCGGAGCGGCTGGAGGTGGCGGTCCTGGACCGTACGCGTCCGCAGGACCGCAAGTTCAAGCGCATCGTGGGCCGTCAGCTGTCCCGCCTCCTCCAGACGGACGACGCGGCCTCGACCCCGACGGAGGCCCCCTCCGACGCGGACGATTCCCCCGGGGCGTAACCGCCGCCCCACGCTCCACCCCGCCCCGGGCCCCTGGCAGGACCAGGGCCCCGGGGGCGGGGTGTTTGAGCCCCGGGTCTGAGGGGCGCCAGGGAGTGGGGGACCAGGGGCGCTCGGCCCGGTCCCTGGGCCTTTCCCAGGGCGTGCGGGGTCCCCGCTGCCGCCCGCGCGGCACACACGACGCTTCCGCCCGCCGGGCGGGCGTCAGGGCGGCGGTGGGGCCGTCGAGGACCGGGGGATCAGGGTGACCGGGAGGTCGTCCGCGTCGGGGGAACGGCCGGAGAGGACGGCCAGGAGGGCGGACATGCCCGCCTCGCCCACCCGCTCCGCGGGCAACCGCACCGTCGTGAGTTCCGGCTCCACCGCCGTGGCCAGGGCGAGGTCGTCGAAGCCGCTGACCGAGATGTCCTCCGGCACCCGCAGGCCCAGGCGTCGTACGGCCTTGCAGGCCCCCGCCGCGAGGATGTCGTCGTCGCACACCAGCGCGGTCGGCCGGGGCCCCGCCGCGGCCAGGGCGCGCTCCGCCGCCTCACGCCCCCCGCTCACCGAGAGCGGCGCCGCGAAGGTGCTCAGAGAGGCGCCAGGGACCCCGGACAGCGCCGAGGCGAGCACCCGGGCCCGTACCTCGAAGGTCCACGACGGCACGGCCGATGCCAGGTGGACGAACCGCCGGTGGCCGAGCCCGAGGAGATGCCGTGTCACCTGCCGCATGCCGTCCGCGATGTCGAGATTGACCTGCGCCGCCGCCCCGGGGTCGGCGGGGTCGCTGTCGAGCATCACCAACGGCAGATCCGTCCCCCGGATCGCGTCCAGCGCCTGCGCCGCCATGGACGAGGCGATCACCCCGTCCAGTGCCGCCCGCGCCGAGGCGAAGGGGTCCCTCGCCGGCCCCACGCCCTCCGGCGACGGGTAGAGCACCACGCCGAAGTCGTGCAGCGCGGCAACCCGCGCGGCGCCCGCGTACACCCGTGCGAAGAACTCGTTGGTGAGCGCGGGCACGACCAGCAGTGCCGTCCGCGTACGGCCGAGCCGCAGGCTGCGGGCCGCCAGATTCGGCCGGTAGCCGAGGTCCCGGGCGGCCTGCCGGACCAGGTCCGCGGTGCGCTCGGAGACCCGGCCCCGCCACTTGTCGCCCAGCACCAGCGACACCGTGGCCTGTGAGACCCCCGCGGCCCGTGCCACGTCCTTGCTGGTCGGCCGCGCGCCGCCGGCGGGCTCCCGGGTCTGCACACTCGCCTCCGCGCGTTACGGTCGTCCACCGCGACGGGTGGACTCGCGGCCTGCGGACATGGTACGTATGACCGCGACGTTATACGTAAAACTTCCCCGATCGGGGCCAAGCGAAGAGGCGGAACATGGGCGCGGGAGCCACCGGCTACGCAGAAATCCTCAAGGCGCCGCATGCTGCACGCCTGCTCGTGGGCACCCTCGTGGGCCGTCTGCCGAACGGCACCGCGCCCGTCGCGATCGTGCTCTTCACCCGCGCCGAGGGCGGCAGCTACAGCCTGGCCGGCGCCCTCGCCGCCGTGTACGGACTGGCCACCGCGGTGGGCCAGCCGCTCCTCGGACGGGCCGTCGACCTGTACGGTCAGCCCCGCGTCCAGTTCCCCGCCGCCGTCGTCTCGGCCCTCGGCATGATCTGGCTCGCCGTCGCGGGCATCGGCCTGCTCCCGGTCGCGTACGCCGCCGTCGCCGTCGCCGGACTGTTCACGCCGCCGCTCGAAGGCGGGCTGCGCGCGCTCTGGCCGAGCGTTCTCGGCCACCGCGAGGACCGGGTGCACCGCGCCTACGCCATGGACGCGGTCGCCCAGGAAGTCATGTTCACCGTCGGCCCATTGCTGGTGACGCTGCTCGTGTCACTCTTCTCGCCCGCGGCCGCGCTCCTGGTCATCAACGTCATAGGCGTCTTCGGCGCACTCTCCGTAGTCCTCTCCGCGCCCTCCCGGGCCTGGCGTTCCGCGCCCCGTGAGGCCCACTGGCTCGGCGCGCTGCGCTCGCCCGGCCTGCTCGCCCTGCTCGGCTCGTTCTTCTTCGTCGGCCTCGCCCTCGGTTCCATCACCGTCGCCGCCTTCGCCTACGCCGAGGGCCGTGGCGGCGAGTCCGTCTACGGCTGGCTGATGGCCGCCCTCGGCCTCGGCGCGCTCATCGGCGGCATGTTCTACGGCGCACGGCACTGGCCCGGCGCACCCGAACGGCGACTGCGGGCCATCGTCGCCCTGCTCGCCCTCGGCTATCTGCCGCTCGTGCTCACTCCCGGTGTCGTCACGATGACGGCACTCTCCGCGCTCTCCGGCGTGTTCCTCGCGCCCGCCATTGCCTGCGCCTTCATCGTCGTCGACCGGCACGCCCCCCGAGGCACCGTCACCGAGGCGTTCTCCTGGCTGGTGACCACCTTCGGCGTCGGCGCGGCGGTCGGAACGGCCGCGGCGGGCCCGGCGGTGGAGCTCGGCGGAACCGCCGCCGGTTTCGCGGTCGCGGGCGGCGGCGGAATCGTCGCGCTGCTCGTCCTGCTGGCCACCGGACGGGTCCTCGCAGTTCCCGCCCGCACCGAACACATCGCGTCAGCGGATGAAAATGATCGAAGCGGTGCCGTCGAACCCGGTTTCAGCTCAGGCCATCAGGCGTAATGTTCAGTCATGGACCGCCGCATTTTCGGGCTGGAGAACGAGTACGGCGTCACGTGCACGTTCAGGGGACAGCGCCGACTGTCTCCTGACGAAGTGGCGCGCTACCTCTTCCGCCGTGTTGTGTCATGGGGCCGCAGTAGCAACGTGTTCCTGCGCAATGGGGCCCGCCTCTACCTCGACGTGGGTTCGCATCCGGAATACGCAACACCCGAATGCGACAACGTGACGGAGTTGGTCACCCACGACAAGGCGGGCGAGCGCATCCTCGAAGGCCTGCTCGTCGACGCCGAACGCCGCCTGCACGAGGAGGGAATCGCGGGCGACGTCTATCTCTTCAAGAACAACACCGACTCGGCGGGAAACTCCTACGGCTGCCATGAGAACTACCTCGTGGCCCGCCACGGAGAATTCTCCCGGCTCGCGGACATCCTGATTCCGTTCCTCGTCACCAGGCAGCTGCTCTGCGGCGCCGGCAAGGTGCTGCAGACCCCGCGCGGCGCGGTCTACTGCGTCAGCCAGCGAGCCGAGCACATCTGGGAGGGTGTCAGCTCCGCCACCACCCGCTCCCGTCCCATCATCAACACCCGCGACGAACCGCACGCGGACGCCGAGCGCTACCGCCGCCTCCACGTCATCGTCGGCGATTCGAACATGTCCGAGACGACCATGCTGCTCAAGGTCGGCGCCACCGATCTCGTACTGCGCATGATCGAGGCGGGCACGGTCATGCGCGATCTGACGCTGGAGAACCCGATCCGCGCGATCCGCGAGGTCAGCCACGACATCACGGGCCAGCGCAAGGTGCGTCTGGCGAGCGGCCGTGAGGCCTCGGCGCTCGAGGTCCAGCGCGAGTACTACGAAAAGGCCGTGGACTTCGTCGACCGCCGGGGCATCCGCACCGGCACCGTCGAGCAGGTCCTCGAACTGTGGGGCCGCACGCTCGACGCCATCGAGGAGGAGGACCTCGACCGGATCGGCACCGAAATCGACTGGGTGATGAAGTACAAGCTCATCGAGCGGTACCGGGCCAAGAACAACATGACGATGTCGCACCCGAGGGTCGCTCAGATAGACCTCGCGTACCACGACATCCACCGCCGCCGCGGGCTGTACTACCTCCTGGAGAAGCGCGGCCAGGCGGCCCGTATCTGCAACGACCTGAAGATCTTCGAGGGCAAGTCCGTGCCCCCGCAGACCACCAGGGCGCGGCTGCGCGGAGACTTCATCCGCCGGGCCCAGGAGCAGCGCCGCGACTTCACCGTCGACTGGGTGCACCTCAAGCTCAACGACCAGGCACAGCGCACCGTGTTGTGCAAAGACCCGTTCCGGTCGGTGGACGACCGCGTGGAGAAACTGATCGCCGGTATGTGATTCTCCGGGCGTGGAACGCCACTCGGGCCCCGTACGTTCCTCGTGCGGGGCCCTTGGCACGCCCTAGAGTGTCGACCGACCGATGTGCCGTCTGAGATCTGAGGAACACGTGCGCCGACTTGCCGGCCTACTCGTCGTCCCCCTGCTGCTGCTTTCCACGGCGGCGTGCGGCGACGAAAAGGGCTCCGAAACCACCTCCACGCAGGGCGTCTCCACGCCGGGCGCGCTGCCCGCCATCACCGCCGGTGAGAAGTTCGGGCAGAAGCCGACACTCGCCAAGGGGGAGGGCACCCCGCCCAAGGAGCTCAAGGTCGAAGTCATCAGCGAGGGCAAGGGAGCCCCGCTGAAGAAGTACGACAAGGCGAGTGTCAACTACCTCGGCCAGCTGTGGGACGGGACGGAGCCGTTCGACAACAGCTTCGACCGGGGCCAGCCGTACCCCGTGCTGATCGGCGGCGGCGGCGTCATCCCGGGATGGCAGAAGGCTCTGGAAGGCCAGAAGGTCGGCAGCCGCCTGGAGGTGGCGATCCCGCCGGAGCTCGGCTACGGCGCGCAGGGCCAGGGCGACATCCCGCCCAACGCCACGCTGGTGTTCGTGATGGACATCGTGAAGGCCGAGCCCATCGCGCTGACCGCGAAGGGCACCGAGGTCGCGCAGGACAACATCGACCTGCCCAAGGTCGGCACCAACACCGACGGCAAGGCACCGTCCATCACCGTTCCCAAGAAGCCCGCTCCGACCAAGCTCGTGTCGAACTACGTCATCGAGGGCAGCGGGCCCGCGGTGAAGCAGACCGACACCGTGGTCGTCCAGTACAAGGGCGTTCTGTGGAAGGACGGCAAGGAGTTCGACAGCAGCTACAAGACGGGTGAGCCGGTCTCCTTCCCGCTGTCGCAGGTGGTTCCGGGCTGGTCCCAGGGCCTCGCGGGCAAGAAGGTGGGCAGCCGCGTCCTCCTCGTCGTACCGCCGGACCTCGGCTACGGCGACCAGGACCAGGGACCGATCCCGGGCAAGTCCACGCTGGTCTTCTCGGTCGACATCCTCACGGTTCTGTAAGACTGTCCCGGTTGACTCGCACAAAGAAAGCAAGGAGCACCACGTGAGCATCGAGAAGCCCGAGGTCGACTTCCCGGGCGGCGAGCCGCCGAAGGACCTGGAGATCAAGGATCTCTGGGAGGGCGACGGCCCGGTGGCCAAGGCCGGCGACACCGTCTCCGTCCACTACGTGGGCGTGTCCTTCTCCAGCGGTGAGGAGTTCGACTCCTCCTGGAACCGCGGCACCCCGCTGCAGTTCAAGCTCGGCGTCGGCCAGGTCATCGCGGGCTGGGACCAGGGCGTGCAGGGCATGAAGGTCGGCGGCCGCCGCCAGCTGATCATCCCCGCGCACCTCGCGTACGGCGACCGCGGCGCCGGTGGCAAGATCGCCCCGGGCGAGACGCTGATCTTCGTCTGCGACCTGGTCGCGGTCTGATCGCGCTCTGATCGCATCCGGTTCACAACCGGTCACGATGGGGTCCATGCCTATGCGGGCATGGGCCCCACGCTTTTGTCATGACAGCCCGTAGCGGTAGGTTCGACGATCAGAGGACTGCGAGGAAGGGCGTCGATGGCCATTGCCAAGGCCGAGCGGCTGATGAACCTGGCGCTGTGTCTGCTCGGGACACGGCGGCCGCTCAGCAAGCGGGAGCTGCGCGGCTCCATTGAGGCCTACCTGGAAGCGGGTTCCGACGACTCCTTCAACCGCATGTTCGAGCGGGACAAGGACGATCTGCGCGAACTCGGCCTGGTCATCGCCACCGTGGAGAACCTCGACGGCGAGACCGGGTATCTCGCCCGCCGGGACTCCAACCGGCTGCCGCCCATCACCCTCGACGCCGAGGAGGCCGCGGCCCTCGGCCTCGCCGCCAAGGTCTGGCAGCAGGCCCGCCTCGCCGGGGCGGCGAGCGGCGCCCTGCAGAAGCTCCGCGCCGCCGGCATGCCCGAGGCGGAGGACGCGTACGAGGCCCAGCACAGCGCCCTCGAACCGCGCATCCCGGTCCATGAGACCGCCTTCGAGCCGCTGATGCTCGCCTGCCGCGACCGTCGCCCGGTCGTCTTCGACTACCGCAAGTCCACCGCCGCACGCCCCGAGACCCGCCAGGTCGAGCCCTGGACCCTGGAGTGCTGGCGCGGGCACTGGTACCTCGCGGGCTGGGACCGGGACCGCGGCGCCGAGCGGGTCTTCCGGCTCTCCCGCATCACCGGGAAGGTCCGCTCCCGCCAGGGCTCCTTCACCGCGCCCGTGCCCGATGTGGTCACCGTCCGGGAGACCGTCGAGAGCTGGGCGGGGGAGACCGCGACCCGTACCGCACGCATCAAGCTGCGCACCGACGCCGGCTACCCGCTGCGCGCCCGCGCCACGGCCGTACGGGAACTGGGCGACGGCTGGGACGAGTTGGAGATCCCGTACGGGCACGGCCTGGACGCCTGGCTCGTCGAATTCGGCCCGGACGTGGTCGTACTGGAGCCCGCCGATCTGCGGGCCGATGTGGTCGACCGGCTTCGTGCCGTGGCCAAGGGCTGAGGGGGAGTCGGACAACCATGGCCGCGAACGCCATTGACCAGACCCGGCGGATGCTCTCGCTGGTGACGTATCTGCGCGAGCGCCCCGGCGCGCGCGTCGGGGACGTCGCGCGGGCCTTCGGGATCAGCGAGGACGAGCTGATCTCGGACCTCGACGTACTGCCCATGTGCGGGACCAGCTTCCGCGGCGGCGATCTGCTCGACATCGACACCGACGGCGACCGGATCTGGTGGCACAACCCGGACGATGTCGCCGAGCCGCTGCGCCTCGCCGCCGACGAGGCGACCGCGCTGCTCGTCGCCGCGCGCGCCGTCGCCACGCTCCCCGGGTTGCGCGAGGGCGACCGTGAGGCGCTCCTGCGGGCCACCGCCAAGCTGGAGGCGGCGGCCGGCGAGGTGGCGGGCGCGAGCTCCCGGCTCTCGGTGACCTTCGAGTCCGAGGGCGGCGTCTTCGCCGAGGTCGACCGCGCGATCTCCGAGCGCCGCAGGCTGTGGCTGCGCTACTACTCCCCGGCGCGCGACGAGCTCACCGAGCGCGAGGTCGACCCGATCCGCCTTTTCGCCGTCGGCCACACGTACATGGAGGCCTGGTGCTACCTCTCCGAGGCGCGCCGGACCTTCCGCCTCGACCGGGTCGCCGAGATCCGGCTCCTGGAGGAGCCCTCGGCGCCGCCGGAGATCGAGCTGCGGGACCTGTCGGAAGGCCTGGTCCAGCCCTCGGCCGAGGACCCGGAGGTCGTGGTCGAGGTCGCGCCCGGCGGCCGCTGGGTCGCCGAGTACTACCCGCACGACAGCGCGGAGGAACTGCCCGGGGGCGGTCTGCGGATCACCCTGCGCACCCCCGACCCGGCGTCGTTGCGACGGCTCGCGCTGCGGCTCGGCCGGGACGGCCGGATCGTCGCCCCGCAGGACCTGGCCGACAACGCCCGGCAGGCGGCGCTCGAGGCGCTGGACGCGTACGGCACCGCGTACGACGGCCGGGACTGACGACCGCGACCGATGGGAGATACGAGGGATATGTCCGCGCTGCCCGGAATCTCGGTGCCCAGGGTCCCGGTCCTCTTCAAGGCCGCCTGCCCCGACTGCCGCGCCCGCTTCGAACTCTCGGCGGGCGCGCTGCGCCTCGCGATCGGCGCGAGCCGGCGGACGACGTTCTACTCCTTCACCTGCCCCGAGTGCGGGGCGGCCGTCCGTAAACCGGCGGGTGAGCGGATCGTCGAACTCCTCACCGGCGGCGGCGTGCGGACACTGCGCCTCCACTCCACCGTCTGAAGCTCCCCGCGAGCTCCCTCCTCTAGGCTCTGCTTCATGTTCTGGCCCATGCTCGCCATCGCCCTCGGATTTCTCGGGATCGCCGTCCTCGGCATCCTCGGCATCAGGGTCTTCGTGGAGGCCCAGCGCCTCGGCCGCCAAGTGGCCCGGACCACGGAGCTGATCAACGACGCGGCGGAGGAGCTGGAACAGTCGGCGGCGAGGCTGGCGCGTACCGGCGAGGCCCTGCGCTAGTCCGGCAAGATCGGGCGGCCGGGATCCGGGCGGCCGCGGTCTCCTGACGTGGGAGGGCGAACGGTAGGCTGCGGTTGACGGCCCAGAACGTACGGAACGGGTCGCAAGCGTGAGTATGCACAGACATTGCCCTGCGTTTACTCCTGCGGGTTACGATCGCTGACAACGTGGTGATCGGACGCCTGTCCGACCAGTAAGGCAGCCCGCCTCCCGCCGCCTCAGTGAGAAGGAAGTCGCACATGATCGGCAATCTGAAGCCCCTTGAGATCCTTCTGATCGTCGTGGTCATCCTGCTGCTGTTCGGTGCCAAGAAGCTGCCTGACATGGCTCGTTCCCTGGGCAAGTCCGCTCGCATCCTGAAGAGCGAGGCCAAGGCGATGAAGAAGGACGGCGAGACGACCGAGGGTCCGGCGGCCACCACCGCTGAGCACGCGGCCCAGCCGCAGGACGCGCCTCGTACGATCAAGGCGGCTCCCGGGGACGTCACGAGCAGCCGTCCGGTCTCGGAGCCGAACCGCACCGCTCAGAGCTGATCCGGCTCCTGGTTCCCTGACGGTTTTCGCACGAGACGAGGAAGTGGGTTGCTCAAGTCTGCCCGCAAGCAGGAGAAGGACGCCGAGGGGCGCATGCCTCTCGGAGAGCACCTGCGTGAGCTGCGCAACCGGCTGATGAAGTCGGTCCTGGCGATCGTCGTGGTGACGATCGTCGCGGCCTTCTTCCAGAAGGAGATCTTCGAGTTCCTGATGCGGCCGATCCTGGAGTCGGTCGGCTGCGCGAACGGCGCGCGAACCATGGTCAACGGCAGGCCGTGCGCGGAGATGACCACCCAGGGCCTGCTGTCCCCGTTCACCATCGCGCTCAAGGTCGCCCTGATGGCGGGCGTACTGGCCGCCACGCCGATCTGGCTCTTCCAGCTCTGGGCCTTCATCGCTCCCGGACTGCACAGCCACGAGAAGCGTTACACGCTGAGCTTCGTGGTCGCCGGTGTCCCGCTCTTCGTCGGCGGCGCCTACCTCGCGTACTCGATCCTGCCGCAGACCGCGGAGATCATGCTCGGCTTCACGCCGGACGGCGCGCGGAACCTGCTGCCGCTCGACGACTATCTCGACCTGATCACCCGCATGGTGATCGTCTTCGGCCTCGCCTTCGAGCTGCCCCTGCTGCTCATCCTGCTCAATATGACCGGGGTGCTCACGGCCCGGCGCATGCTCGGCTGGTGGCGAGGAATGATCATCGGCCTGACCGCCTTCTCGGCGATCGCCACCCCTGGCGGCGAGCCGATCTCGATGCTCCTGCTGGCGGGACCGCTCGCCGTCCTGTACTTCCTGGCTGTGGGCTTCTCCTTCGTCAACGATGCCCGCCGCCGGCGCAAGAACCCCGACGCCGAGCTGGACGACGACGAGGCCTCCGACCTCGACCTCACACCCGAGGACGTCGGAGCCGTCGAGGCCGTGCCGTCGGCACGAGCCCTTCCCGAGCAGGCCACCGCCTCGGACCGGGACCGCGTCAACGGTTACGACGACATCACCTGACCTTGTAGTGTCCGGCGGGTGACCAGCGAGATCACCCTCTTCGTCAATCCCACCGCGGGCCGCGGCCGGGGCGCGCACGCCGCGCAGCCGGCCGCGCGGGCTTTGCGGGACGCCGGATTCTCCGTACGCACGGTCCTCGGCACCGATGCCGAGGACGCGCTGCGCCGCGCCCGGGACGCCGTGGCCGGAGGGACCGGCGCGCTCATAGCCGTCGGCGGGGACGGGATGGTGAACCTCGCGCTCCAGGCCGTCGCCGGAACCCGCACACCCCTCGGAGTCGTCGCCGTCGGGACCGGGAACGACTTCGCGCGAGCGCTGGGCCTGCCGGTGCGGGAGCCCGCGGCCGCCGGGCGGCTGGCCGCCGAGGCGCTCAAGGGCGCGCTGATCCGGGACGTCGACCTCGGCAGGGTCGGGGAACGGTGGTTCGGGACGGTCCTCGCCTCCGGGTTCGACTCGCGCGTCAACGACCGGGGTAACCGGATGCGCCTGCCCGCGGGACGCTTCAAGTACGACCTCGCCATGATCGCCGAACTCGCCGCCTTCGCGCCCGTCCCGTACCGGGTCCGGCTCGACGACGGGCCCGTCCAGGAGATCGAGGCGACGCTGATCGCCGTCGGGAACGGATCGTCGTACGGCGGAGGGATGCGGATCTGCGCCGACGCCGCCCTCGACGACGGGCTCTTCGACGTGACCGTCGTGGGGAGCTGCTCGCGCACCACCCTGCTCAAGGTGTTCCCGAAGGTCTACAAGGGCACCCACCTCGGCCACCCCGCCGTCACCGTCCACCGGGCCTCCAGGATCGAACTGCTGGCGCAGGGGATCACGGGGTACGCGGACGGGGAGCCGCTCGGCCCGCTGCCGCTGACCGCCGAGTGCGTACCCGGCGCCGTACGCGTGCTCGACCCCGCCGCCGCCCGGGTCGAATAAAGATCGCGCCCACTGTCAGAGGCGACCGGTAGTCTCGATAGCAAGATGACAGAGGACCTCTCACCAGCTGAGCGATACGCCGCCGCTCGGATCCGTGCCGCCGAGCAGGCCACCGCACTCGCTCCATTCCGCGACCTGTACGAGTTCGACCTGGACCCCTTCCAGATCGAGGCCTGCGAGGCCCTGGAGGCGGGTAAGGGCGTGCTCGTCGCGGCGCCCACCGGATCCGGCAAGACGATCGTGGGCGAATTCGCCGTGCACCTCGCCCTGGCCCAGGGGCGCAAGTGTTTCTACACGACCCCCATCAAGGCGCTGTCCAACCAGAAGTACTCGGACCTGGTCAAGCGGTACGGCCCCGAGAAGGTCGGCCTGCTCACCGGCGACAACAGCGTCAACTCCGAGGCGCCGGTGGTCGTCATGACCACCGAGGTCCTCCGCAACATGCTGTACGCGGGCTCCCAGTCGCTGCGCGGCCTCGGCCATGTGGTCATGGACGAGGTGCACTACCTCTCCGACCGCTTCCGCGGCGCGGTCTGGGAGGAAGTGATCATCCATCTTCCGGACTCCGTGACGCTGGTGTCCCTTTCGGCCACCGTGTCCAACGCGGAGGAGTTCGGTGACTGGCTGGACACCGTCCGTGGCGACACCGAAGTGATCGTCTCCGAGTCCCGCCCCGTGCCGCTGTGGCAGCACGTGCTGGCCGGGCGGCGGATGTACGACCTCTTCGAGGAGGAGACCGACCACGGCGGCCGGGGCTCGGCCCGCCGCGAGGTCAACCCCGACCTGGTCCGCATGGCCCGCATGGAGAACTCGAAGACGTACAACCCGCGCGACCGCCGCCGCGGGAAGATGGTCCGCGAGGCCGACCGCGAGCGCGAGCGCAGACAGCGCAGCCGGATCTGGACCCCGTCCCGGCCCGAGGTCATAGAGCGCCTCGACGCCGAAGGGCTGCTGCCCGCCATCACGTTCATCTTCAGCCGGGCCGCGTGCGAGGCCGCCGTACAGCAGTGCCTCGCCTTCGGCCTGCGGCTCAACGACGAGGAAGCGCGCCACAAGGTCCGCGAGATCGTCGAGGAGCGCACCGCCTCCATCCCCGGCGAGGACCTCCATGTGCTGGGCTACTACGAGTGGCTGGAGGGCCTGGAGCGGGGCATAGCCGCGCACCATGCCGGAATGCTGCCCACATTCAAGGAAGTTGTCGAAGAGCTCTTCGTCCGCGGGCTGGTCAAGGCCGTGTTCGCCACGGAGACCCTCGCCCTCGGCATCAACATGCCCGCCAGGTCGGTCGTGTTGGAGAAGCTGGTCAAGTGGAACGGCGAGCAGCACGCCGACATCACCCCCGGTGAGTACACACAGCTCACCGGCCGGGCCGGCCGGCGAGGCATCGACGTCGAGGGCCACGCGGTCGTGCTGTGGCAGCGCGGCATGGACCCGGGTGCCCTCGCGGGCCTCGCGGGTACGCGCACGTACCCGCTCCGCTCCAGCTTCAAGCCGTCCTACAACATGGCCGTGAACCTTGTGCACCAGTTCGGCCGGCACCGCTCGCGCGAGCTGCTGGAGACGTCCTTCGCACAGTTCCAGGCCGACAGGTCGGTCGTCGGCATCTCCCGCCAGGTGCAGAAGAACGAAGAGGGCCTCGAGGGCTACCGGGAGGGCATGACCTGCCACCTCGGAGACTTCGAGGAGTACGCGCGGCTGCGCCGCGACCTCAAGGACCGCGAGACCGAGCTGGCCAAGCAGGGCGCGGCGCAGCGCAGGGCGGCGGCCGCGAGCTCGCTGGAGAAGCTCAAGCCGGGCGACGTCATCCATGTCCCGACGGGCAAGTTCGCCGGTCTCGCGCTGGTGCTCGACCCCGGGCTGCCTGCCGGTCGCTCGGGCGGCCAGCGAGGAGGCTACGAGTACCACGACGGCCCCCGGCCGCTCGTGCTGACCGCCGAGCGGCAGGTCAAGCGGCTCGCGTCGATCGACTTCCCGGTGCCGGTGGAGGCACTGGAGCGGATGCGGATCCCCAGGTCGTTCAACCCGCGTTCGCCGCAGTCCCGGCGCGACCTCGCCTCCGCGCTGCGGACGAAGGCCGGGCACATCGAGCCCGACCGGCACCGCAAGGCACGGTCCGAGGCCGCGGACGACCGTGAGATCGCCCGGCTGCGCAAGGACATCCGGGCGCATCCCTGCCACGGCTGCGACGAGCGCGAGGACCACGCACGGTGGGCCGAGCGGTACTACCGCCTCCAGCGGGACACCCGGCAGCTGGAGCGCCGTATCGAGGGCCGGACGAACACCATCGCCCGCACCTTCGACCGGATCGTCGGCCTGCTGACCGAGATGGACTACCTCCGCGGCAACGAGGTCACCGACCACGGCAGGCGGCTGGCCAGGCTCTACGGCGAGCTCGATCTGCTCGCGAGCGAGTGCCTGCGCGAGGGCGTCTGGGAGGGCCTGGGCCCGGCCGAACTGGCCGCGTGCGTCTCGGCGCTGGTCTACGAGGCACGGCAGGCGGACGACGCGGTGGCGCCGAAGCTCCCGGCCGGGAAGGCTAAGGCCGCGCTGGGCGAGATGGTGCGGATCTGGGGCCGGCTGGACGCGCTCGAGGAAGAGTTCAAGATCAACCAGGCCGAGGGAGTCGGCCAGCGCGAGCCCGACCTCGGCTTCGCCTGGGCCGCGTATCAGTGGGCGTCCGGAAAGGGCCTCGACGAGGTCCTCCGGGAGGCGGAGATGCCCGCGGGCGACTTCGTCCGCTGGTGCAAGCAGGTGATCGACGTACTCGGGCAGATCGCGGCGGCGGGGCCGGGCGCGACCGAGGGAAGCACGGTCACACGCAACGCGCGCAAGGCGGTGGACGCGTTGCTCCGGGGTGTGGTGGCGTACAGCTCGGTGGGCTGAGACCGGGGCCGCCCCGGGTTCCGGCCCGGGGCGGCGGACACGGAGCCCGCGCGGGCGTACCTGCCCTTTCGTGTGGGGCCGCTCGCCAAGATCTCGATGTCATCGGCGTGTGCGACGATCTGCCCCATGAGCACCACGGGACGAAGAGTCGGGCGGCCGCGCGCCACCCAGCGGCCGGACAGCGGGCTGTCCCCGCGCGACGAACTGCTCGCCGCCGCGGCGGAGCTGTTCACCACGCGCGGCTACGCGGCGACGTCGACCCGGGCGGTGGCGGAGCGCGCCGGGATCCGGCAGGCCACGATGTACCACTACGTCGACGGCAAGGAGGACCTCCTCGCCGAACTCCTCGAATCGACCGTGACGCCGTCACTGTCCCTGGCCCGTCGGCTCCTGGCGGAGGACGGGCGCGGCGCGGAGGCGCGGCTGTGGGAACTGTGCCGTTCGGACGTGGAGTTGCTGTGCGGTGGTCCGCACAATCTGGGGGGCCTGTATCTGCTGCCGGAGGTGCAGGAGGAGCGTTTCGCGGAGTTCCATCGGGTGCGGGCCGATCTGAAGGACGCGTACGGGCAGTTGCTGGCCGGGACGGGAGCGGGGCTCGTGCTCGACAAGGGTGAGCTCGCGCTCCGCACGGACCTGGTGTTCGGGCTCATCGAGGGCGTGATTCTGATCCGGCGGTCGGATCCGGAGCGGCCGGTGGGGGTGTTCGCGGCGGCGACGGCGGATGCGGCGCTGAGGATCGCGGGGGTTACGGGGGTCGGGTGACCCCGGCGGTGTGCGGCCGTCCTCGCGGGGTCCCGGCGGCCCCCGGGGTCAGAGGGAGAGGCGCTCGGCGAGCGACGCCAGGTCCGGGGTGCGCAGGACGCGGGGGGAGTAACCGGGCAGGGGGACATGGAGAGCGGCCGTCCACCGCTCTGGGATCGCCGTCGCGCCGTACACGGCTCCCGCGAGCGCTCCGGTGACCGCCGCCACCGTGTCGGTGTCGCCGCCCAGATCGATCGCCGCCCCCACGGCGGCCTCGAACGTCGATGTCGTGCGCAGCGACCACAGTGCCGAACCCAGGCACGGCCACACCGCGCCGTTGAACTCGGTCGCGTCGTCCGGATGCCACTCCTCCGCCAGCACCTTCGCCCAGCGCGCCCGCTGGTCCTCGTGCACCTCGGCCAGTGCGTCGGGCACGGCGCCCACCGGATCGCCCCCGTCGAGCGCCACCCGGATCAGCTCGTGCAGGACGGCCGTGCCTTCCCACGCGGCGCGGTCGCCATGCGTCAGCGCGGCGATCCGGCGTGCCGCGGCCATCGTGGCCGTGCGTCCGGCCCCCGCGAAGTACACCGCCGACGTGGCGGCCCGCATCAGCGAACCGTTGCCCGCGGCCCGGCCGTCGACCTGGAAGTGCAGCGCCGCCGCGCGATCCCACGGCTGACCGTTCGTCAGCACCTGCTCGGTCTGCAGGCCGATGTCCTTGGGGTCGCCCCCGGCCCAGCGCTGGAAACGGCCGAACATGTCGGCCGGGTCGAGACCGCCCCGCTCCAGCAGGGATTCGGCCACCAGCACGGCCATCTGCGTGTCGTCGGTGGCCTCACCCGGATCCCAGCCGCCGCCCCCGCACAACTCGCCCAGCCCGTCCGGGAAGCGGGCCGTGTAGCCGCCCGCGAGGCCGAACTCGAAGGGCGCGCCCAGCGCGTCCCCGACGGCGGAACCCACGACGGCGCCGATCACGCGGTCCGACTCACCCTCACCCTCATGCATCCGCTCAGCGTACGTCGCGGGGCCGCCGTCCTCACCGGGCCCGGTCCGCCGGGAAGTCCAGCACCGCCAGCGGCTCGGACGTCGGTGCGGGCGAGCCGCCCGCCGGCTCCACCGTCACCCCCATGCCCGTGGCCCGCCCGACGGGTCCGTCCATGAGGAGCGCCGCCCCCCCGGACGGGTCCAGCAGCCCCGCCGGCCGCATCGTCCCGCCGTCGGCGAACCACAGCTGGTACACCTTGCCGACGCCCGGCTCCGGCAGCCCGGACGCCAGGAAGACCGCCCGGTCCCGTTCGCGCGACACGGCCACCGTGCCCGACGCGCCGCCGTCGCCGAGCGCGGCCGAGCTGGTCCGTACGTCGGGCGCCGTCAGCACCTGGGCCAGTTCCTCGGTCCGCCGCTGCGCCTGGCGTGCCGTGTCGCGGGCCTCGTCCGCCGCGCGCAGCTGCCAGAGTGCGATGCCGCCGAGCCCGGCGGAGGCCGTCAGGCACGCGGCGAGCGCGAAGCGCAAGAGGCTGCGACGGGCGCCCGGTCGGACCCGGCGGGCCGGTGGCGCACCGATCCTCGGCGGTTCCTGACGTACCGTCGCCACCCGCGCCAGCACATGGGCCTTCATCGCGGGCGGCGGCGTCTCGGTGGCGGCGAGCCCGAGCCGTACCGCCGTCGCGCCGAGCTCGCGCACCTCCTGCGCGCAGGCCGGGCAGGCCTCCAGATGCCGTTCGAAGCGGGCGCGTTCGCGTTCGCCGAGCGCGTGGAGGGCGTACGCGCCGGTCAGCGTGTGCAGTTCGGCGTCCCGTCCGGTGCCGCTCATGCGTTCACCCCCAGGCAGTCGCGCAGGCGGATCAGTCCGTCGCGCATCCGTGTCTTCACGGTGCCGATCGGCACGGCGAGCAGCTCCGCCACCTCCCGGTACGCGAGCCCGCGGTAGTACGCCAGCGTCACCGACTGGCGCTGCAGCTCGGTCAGCGTGCGCAGACAGCGCCGTACCTGCTCCCGTTCCAGCCGGGCCTCCACCTGCTCGACGACCTCGTCGAAGGCGGGCGTCCGGGCCAGCCGTGCGGCCTTCTGGTCGCGGTCGGCCGCGGACTGGGCGGAGCGCACCCGGTCCACCGCGCGCCGGTGGGCGAGCGTGAGCGTCCAGGTCAGCGCCGAGCCCCGGGACGGCTGGAAGCGCGCGGCCGTACGCCACAGCTCGATCAGCACCTCCTGCGTCACCTCCTCCGACTGCGCCGGATCGCGCAGGACGCCGCGGACCACGCCGAGTACGGGCCCGCAGACCGCGTCGTACAGCCGCGAGAAGGCCTCCTGGTCGCCGCGCGCGACCCGTACGAGCAGTTCGTCGAGGTCCGGCCCGGCCGGTGGTGTGCCCGCTATGTGAATGGCTTCCCTCACGCGCCCCTCCCGCTGACCGACTCCGCTTCCCTCCCTATACGGAGCCGACGCGCTCAGGGACAGGTCCGGCGGCGGAAATTTGCCGTCCCTTCACCGCACGCAGCCCCAGGAAGACCAGGAGCCCGATCGGCGACAGCAGGATCGTCAGCACCAGCAGCGGGCCCATCAGCAGGGGATGGAGTCCGAGCCGGCGCGCCTCCAGATACATCCACTGGCCGATCAGCAGGTCCCAGGCGATCACCTGCGCCCAGATCGCGCCCGCGCCGTCCGCGAGCGCGACGAGATCGCGGAAGGTCTCGAGGTCCGGTTGGCGGACGGCCGCCCACAGCTCGGGGAAGACGGGCGCGGCGAGGCCGAGGTAGACGAGCAGGATCGGGACCACGGTGAGGGGCGACGCGGCGATCCGGCCGGTCCACCGCCGGCCCGGCGCGAAGATCATCAGCAGCCAGACCGGGGCGGCGAGCCAGAAGGACAGCTCGAAGAGGATGACGGTCATGCGGCGAGCTCCTTCTCGGTGTCATCTCCGGTGACCGTGACGGGAGTCGTGCGGAGTGCCGCGAAGGAGGCGGCGGCGCCGGCGACGAGGATCAGGGTCGCCGCCGCGAGCGTCGCGCCGTCGGGGTGGATCAGCGGCTGACCGCGCAGGGCCTGCCAGGTGAGCAGGGCGAGGACGGCGGCGTACGCGCCGGCGGCCACGAGCACCAGCCGCAGCTGTACGCGCTCGTCGCGCAGCCGGGCGAAGCGCGGGGCGAGCGCCACGAGCAGCACCAGGAAGAGCGGGATCAGCTGGAGGCCGTGCATCCCGAAGAAGTGGGCGATCCGCAGATCGCCACCGGTCGTCGACCAGCCGGTGAGGGGCATCCCCGGACCGCCGTCCGCCACGCCGACGCTGTGCGCACCGACGATCTTGGCCTCGCCCGAGCCGGCGGCCGCGACCTGCTCCGGGGTGGCCTGGGCCATCAGGAAGCCGAGCCCCGCCCCGGCGAGGGCGAGGACCGCGCCGCAACGGACGGCCCAGGTGGTCGCGCGGTCGGCGAGGCGGGCGCGGAAGAGGAACAGGGCGATGGCCAGCATGGCGAGCCAGAGGACCAGGACGGTCAGCGCCATCGTGTTGTACAGCATCGAGTCGAAGGGCGTCTCGTGGTTGAAGTGGCTGCGCTTTCCGCGGATCACCTGCCCCGTGATGATCACCATCTCGAGCATGCTGGCGGCGGCGACGACCGTGCCGGCCCACCAGCCGGGTCGCCGGAGCCTGGGCCGGGCCCGGCCAAGCAGCGACAGCATCCAGGCGAACGTCGGCGCGTACGCCACGAACGACACGGCGAACTTGAAGGGCTTCGCCCAGATCGGGGCGCCGACGAGTACGCGGTCGTCGACGGCGAGACCGATGGCGGAGACGACGGTCAGGACGACCATTGAGGCGGCGAACGCGACCAAGGGCCCGTGCCAGTCGCGCCAGGTGCGCCAGTTACGCCAGGAAGAAGCAGGCATGAAGTACCCCCATGTGTGGAATGGATAGTGGAACTCTCCGCTATCCGATAGCGACACTATCTATGATGGGGGCGGACTTGGCAAGAAGGGGACAGGTGAACGAGCGGTGCGTATTGGCGAGTTGAGCCGCAGGACCGGGGTGCCGGTGCCGACGATCAAGTACTACGTCCGGGAGGGGCTGCTCCCGGCGGGCGAGCTGAGCAGCCCCAACCAGGCGAGCTACGGCCCCGGGCACGAACGGCGATTGCGGCTGATCCGTGCGCTGCTGGAAGTGGGAGGGCTGTCGCTCGCGGCGATCGGCGAGGTGCTGTCGGCGGTCGACGACAAGGAGCAGCCGGTGCACAAGCTGCTCGGGGTGGTGGCGAACCGGCTGGTGCCGGGGGGTGCGGGGGAGGAGGACGAGGAGACGGACCTGGCACGCGAGGAGGTCGCCCGCCTCATCGAGGCCCGCGGCTGGAACACCTCGGCCAGCAGCCCGGCGGGGGAGGCCTTGGCGGGAGCCCTGGCCGCGCTGGCGCGAGTCGGCCACGCGGACTTCGCCTCGGTGCTCGACGTGTACGCCGACGCGGCGGAACGGGTCGCGGCGGCCGACCTGGCGTACGTCGGGCGACGGGGGGCCGCGAGGGAGGGGATGGTGGAGAGCGTGGTCGTCGGGACGGTGCTGGGGGACGCGATGCTGGCCTCGCTGCGGCGGCTGGCCCAGACGGACGCGTCGTCCCGCACGTACGGGAGGAGCTAGCCGGCCCCGGGGTCCCGCGCTCCGGGCGCGCGCGCCCGTGGCCCGGGCCCGCCCGTGCGGGCGGGACCGGGGTGTGCGCGTCCCCGTGTGGTGGGTTGGGCGGTGTCGGCGGCCGCGGGTCGGTCGACAAAGCCCGTGCGCCCGGGGCCCCGTGGCACGCCGGACCGGGTGGGCCGCGGACCCATGGATCACGCCGGACTGGGGCGCGCCCGGGGACCCCCGGATCGCGAGGGGCCTGGGCGCGCCCGGGGGGCCTAGTCCTGGGGCTCCTGTTCGCGTTCCACCTGGGCGTTCCAGTCGCGCTTGATCGCGCGCCAGGCCTCGTCCGACTTGCCCAGGCGCCAGTAGCCCGAGATCGAGAGGCGCGCCAGCGGGACCCCGCGGTCCAGGCGGAGGTGGCGGCGGAGGTCCTTCACGGCCCCCGCCTCGCCGTGGACGAACGCGTGGACGTCACCGGGCGGGAAAGCGAGGTCGCGGACCGCCGTGATCAGGGCCTCGCCGACCGCCCGGTCCCCCCGGTGCAGCCAGGTCACCGTCACACCGTCCGGCGTCGTGATCTTCTGCTCCTCCGCGGGCCCGGCCACCTCCACGAACGCGTGGACCACCGCGCCCGTCGGCATCTGCTCCAGGGCCGCCGCGATCGCCGGCAGCGCGCTCTCGTCGCCCGCCAGCAGGTGCCAGTCGGCTGCCGGGTCGGGGGCGTAACCCCCGCCGGGGCCCAGCAGCCGAATCGTCTCGCCCGGCTGGACGCGCGCCGCCCACGGCCCGGCGAGGCCCTCGTCCCCGTGCACCACGAAGTCGATGACGAGCTCGCGGTGCGCCGGGTCCCAGGCCCGCACCGTGTACGTACGCGTGGTGGGCCACTGCTCGCGGGGGAACTCCTCGCGGATCCGGCCCATGTCGAAGGGCTCGGGGTACGTCACCCCGGGCGCCGGAAAGACCAGCTTCACGTACGCGTCCGTGGATCCGTCCGTCGCGAACCCCGAGAGCCCCTCCCCGCCGAGGGCGACGCGCACCATGTGCGGGGTGAGCCGCTCCGTACGCACCACTCGGGCTTCGTGGGCCTGCGGTGCCTTGCGGGCGGGCGAGTCTGCCACGGCGGTCTCCCTCATCGGTCCGATACTTAGGCTTGCCTAAGTTATCAGCCCCGGGCCTTGAGCTCCACGAGCAAGCGCTGCACCGCACGCCCCAGCCCCCACTGAGCCGCCAGGTCCTCCAGCCGCTGCGGATCACGCGCCTCCGTGGGCAGCGCGGGGTCGAAGGCCGGCAGCGGTACGTCCCCGGCCACCCGGACCACCTTGGGCGCGACCGCCACGTAGTCCCGCGCCTCGTCCAGCCGCTTGCGCTGTGACGGGGTCAGCTTCGCCTTCGGGTCGTCGACGGCGGCCATGATCCCCGCCAGGTCCCCGAACGCCTCCAGCAGCTTGGCCGCCGTCTTCTCGCCGATGCCGGGCACCCCCGGCAGTCCGTCGCTCGGATCCCCGCGCAGCAGCGCCAGATCGGCGTACCCCGGCCCGTCCACCCCGTACTTCTCCCGCAGCGCGGCCTCGTCCGTGGTCTGCATCATCCCGACGCCCTTCAGCGGATACAGCACGCGCACACCCCGCGCGTCGTCCACCAGCTGGTACAGATCCCGGTCGCCCGTGACGATGTCCACCGGCCCCGCCGCCCGTCCGGCGAGCGTGCCGATGACGTCGTCCGCCTCGTACCCCGCGACGCCGACACGCGCGATGCCCAGCGCGTCCAGCACCTCCTCGATGATCGGCACCTGCGGCGACAGCGTGTCCGGGATCTCCTCCTCGTCGGGGAGCCCCGCCTCGGTCTCCACGGCCACCCGGTGCGCCTTGTACGTCGGGATCAGATCGACCCGCCACTGCGGCCGCCAGTCGGCGTCCATGCAGGCCACGAGCTCGTCGGGCTGGTGGTCCTGGACCAGCCTGGTGATGAACTCGAGCAGCCCGCGCACCGCGTTGACCGGGGTGCCGTCGGGTGCGCGCACGGAGTCGGGGACCCCGAAATAGGCGCGGAAGTAGAGGGAAGCGGTGTCGAGGAGCATCAGGCGTCGCGTCACAGTCAGATCATGCCGCACCCCACTGACAGCGACATGGACCAGCCACCCGAGGCGGCAACCGTCAGCCCTCGAAGCCGCGACCGCCGACGCCACCGGCAGTCTCCCGAAGCGGAAACCGGCACCCCGCGTGAGCTGCCTCACCTTTCCGTTTGCCCCTACTGGACCCGGGCAGGCGCGAACCCGGAGCGGACCCCCTTGTGTCTCTGACCAGCGCAAACCCGGGGACGCGGGCCGAACCCGCCCGCTTCACGGTCCGCCTCGGCGGGGGATGCGGGCCGTTCTCGGTACAACGCGTGAGGTTTATGTGTCCAGGCTGCAAGCCGAACACCTCTACAAGGTGTTCGGTAAACGACCCGACGAGGCGGTACGGAAGCTCGAAAGCGGCGCCGGCCGCGACGAACTCCGTGCCGACGGAACGACCGCAGCGGTGATCGACGCTTCCTTCACCGTCGAGCCCGGTCAGATCTTCGTCGTCATGGGTCTCTCCGGTTCCGGCAAGTCCACCCTGCTGCGCATGCTCAACGGACTCCTGGAGCCGACCGCCGGACGCGTCCTCTACGACGGTCAGGACCTCACCACGCTGAGCGCCCGCGACCTGCGTACCGTGCGCTCCACCAAGATCAGCATGGTCTTCCAGCACTTCGCGCTGTTCCCGCACCGCAGCGTGCTGGAGAACGCCGCCTACGGCCTCGAGGTGCAGGGCGTCCCCCGCGCCGAGCGCGAGAAGCGCGCCACCGAGGCCCTGGAGCTGGCGGGCCTCGCGGGCTGGGAGAACTCCTGGCCCGACGAACTCTCCGGCGGTATGCAGCAGCGCGTCGGCCTGGCCCGCGCGCTCGCCACCGACGCGGACCTGCTCCTGATGGACGAGTCCTTCAGCGCCCTCGACCCGCTGATCCGCCGCGATATGCAGGACCAGCTGCTGGAACTCCAGAAGCGGCTCAAGAAGACCATCGTCTTCATCACCCACGACCTCAACGAGGCCATGCGCCTCGGTGACCGGATCGCGGTGATGCGGGACGGCAGGATCGTCCAGCTCGGCACCGCCGAGGACATCCTCGTCACGCCCGCGAACGACTACGTCGCCTCCTTCACCCAGGACGTCGACCGCTCGCGCGTCCTCACCGCCGGCGCGATCATGGCCGAGCCGGAGAGCGCGTACGGCACCAGGACGGACAGCGGCAAGGAGCTGCGTACCGCCGAGGACGTACTCGCGGCGGCGCCCGCCGTCGTCCGTGCCGGGACCCCGGTCATCGAACTGTTCACGCCCTGCTCCACCAGCGGCGTCGCGGTCGCCGTCACCGACGGCGAGGGTGAGCTCATCGGTGTCGTACCGCGCGCCCGGCTGCTCGCCGTCCTCGGCGAGCCCATGACGCCGGAGATCCCCGCGCAGCAGACCACCGCCGCCGACGCGTCGGCCGACGCGGACGACGCGGACCCCACCTCGGCTGAGAAGGCCGACAGCGCCGACAAGGCGGTGGCCCGTGCCTAGGCTCCATCTCGGTGACTGGATCGACAGCGGCGTCAACTGGCTCCAGGCTCACCTCTCCTTCCTCTTCGACGCCATCAGCAAGATCGTCACCGGCATGTACGACGGCATCGGCGCCGTGCTCTCGGCGCCCGAGCCGCTGCTCTTCGCCGGCATCCTCGCCGTCGTCGCCTGGTGGCTGCGCGGTCTGCTCGCGGGCGGGCTGGCCTTCGCCGGATTCGCCCTGATCGACTCGATCGAGCTGTGGGACGACGCCATGTCGACCCTCTCCCTCGTCCTCGTCGCCACGATCGTCACCCTCGCGATCGCGGTCCCGCTCGGCATCTGGGCCTCCCGCTCCAAGGCCGTCAGCGCGGTGACCCGCCCGGTCCTGGACTTCATGCAGACCATGCCGGCGATGGTCTATCTGATCCCCGGCATCATCTTCTTCGGGGTCGGAGTGGTCCCCGGGATCATCGCCACCATCGTCTTCGCCCTGCCGCCCGGCGTCCGGATGACCGAGCTCGGCATCCGCCAGGTCGACAAGGAGCTGGTGGAGGCCGCCGAGGCGTTCGGCACGACCCCGCGCAGCACCCTCCTCCGCGTGCAGCTGCCCCTCGCGCTGCCCACGATCATGGCCGGTATCAACCAGGTCATCATGCTGGGCCTGTCGATGGTCGTCATCGCCGGAATGGTCGGCGGCGGCGGTCTCGGCGGCGCCGTCTACCGCGCCATCGGCAACGTGGACATCGGTCTCGGCTTCGAGGCGGGCATCTCCATCGTCATCCTGGCCATGTACCTGGACCGGATGACCGGCGCGCTCGGCCGTCAGGTCTCGCCGCTCGGCCGCCGCGCCCTCGCCAAGGCGAAGGCCATGAGCGGCGGGCTGAAGATCTGGGACTACCGCCCCCAGCCCGTCGTCGCCGTCGCCGGCGTCGTGGCGCTCTCGCTCGTCGCGGGCGCGATGGGCGTCTTCGGCGGCGACAGGTCCGCCACTGCCTCCGACGCCACGAACGTCGGCCAGGGCAAGAAGATCTCCATCGGCTACATCCCCTGGGACGAGGGCATCGCCTCCACCTTCCTCTGGAAGGAACTGCTGGAGCAGCGCGGCTTCGAGGTCGACGCCAAGCAGCTGGAGGCGGGCTCGCTCTACACCGGCCTCGCCGGCGGCCAGATCGACTTCCAGACCGACTCCTGGCTGCCCGTGACCCACGCCCAGTACTGGGCGAAGTACAAGAACGACCTCGAGGACCTGGGCTCCTGGTACGGCCCGACGTCCCTTGAGCTGTCCGTCCCCTCGTACATGAAGGGCATCGACTCCCTGGAGGACCTCAAGGGCAAGTCGTCCACCTTCAAGGGCCGCATCATCGGCATCGAGCCGAGCGCCGGAATGATGGGCATCCTCAAGGACAAGGTCCTCAAGGAGTACGGCCTCGAAGGCGAGTACGAGGTCGTCGACGGCTCCACGCCCGGCATGCTGGCCGAGCTGAAGCGCGCGTACGACAAGAAGGAGCCCGTCGTCACGACCCTGTGGTCGCCGCACTGGGCCTACAGCACGTACGACCTGAAGAAGCTCAAGGACCCCAAGGGCACCTGGGGCAAGGGCGACGGCGTGCACACCCTGGCCCGTAAGGGCTTCTCCGCCGAGAACCCGCAGGTCGGCAAGTGGCTCAAGAGCTTCAAGATGACCGAGCAGCAGCTCACCGGTCTTGAGGCGAAGATCCAGCAGACCGGCAAGGGCAAGGAGCAGGAGGCCGTCCGCGCCTGGCTGAAGGACAACCCGGGCCTCGCCGACAAGTGGACCCCGGTCGCCGAGGCCGCCAGGTCCGCCGACGGCAAGGACGAGCGCGAGCGCGCGCTGAACGTCGCCTGGTTCCCGTGGGAGGAGGACATCGCCGCCACCTATCTGTGGAAGGCCGTCCTCGAGGAGCGCGGCTACAAGATGAACCTCAAGCAGTTCGAGGTCGGCCCCATGTACACCGCCCTGTCCCGCGGCCAGATCGACGTCCAGTTCGACGGCTGGCTGCCCAGTACGCAGAAGAAGTACTGGGACAAGTACGGTGACCAGCTCACCGACATCGGCTCCTGGTACGGGCCCACCTCCCTGGAGATCGCCGTCCCGTCGTACGTCAAGGGCGTCGACTCCCTCGACGACCTCAAGGGACGCGGGGGCGAGTTCAAGGGCCGGATCGTCGGCATCGAGCCCGGTACCGAGACGATGAACATCCTGAAGAACAAGGTCCTGCCCGGCTACGGCCTGGACAAGGAGTTCAAGGTCGTCGACAGCTCCACGCCCGGCATGCTCGCCGAGCTGAAGCGCGCGTACGCGAAGAAGGAGCCGGTGGCGGTCATGCTGTGGACCCCGCACTGGGCCTACGACGAGTACGGCCTGACCAAGCTGAAGGACCCCAGGAAGCTGTTCGGCGAGGGCGACCGGATCCACACCGTCGCCAGCAAGGACTTCCCGAAGCAGTACCCGCAGCTGACCAAGTGGTTCAAGGACTTCAAGCTCGACGAGAACCAGCTCGCCAGCCTGGAGAACGAGATCCAGAAGCGCGGCACGGGTCACGAGGAAGAAGCCGTGAAGGTCTGGATGGAGAAGAACCCGGGCATCGTGGACCGGCTGGCGCCGCAGTAGGGCGCACGTAGAGCTATTTCCCTCCCCCCACAGGTCAGGGCCCCGTCACTTCTCGTGGCGGGGCCCTGACCGGTTACGTCTGTGACAACTGTACGAATCTGCGGCCCGAATCTGCGTAAGGTACAGGAAGGAGGGAGGGAGCAGTGATGGACGACAAGGAAACACTCCGTGTCGGCTCGGCCATCCGCAGACGGCGCCGGGCCCTGGACCTCACGCTCGCCGCCGTCGCCGCGCGCAGCGGCCTGTCCGTGCCCTTCCTCAGCCAGATCGAGAACGAACGCGCCCGCCCCAGCATGCGCTCGCTCCAGCGCGTCGCCGACGCCCTGGAGACCAGCGCCGTCGAACTGCTCTCCGCCGCGGACTCGGCACGCACCGTCGACGTCGTACGGGCGGACGAAGGCGGGCCCTCGACAGCTCCGAGCGTACGCACCCTCGTGCGCGGCCACCACCAGCTGCACGCAGTGGAGGTCACTGGCGAACAGGACGCCGGGCGGGAGTACCAGCACCGCAACGACGAGCTGATGTACGTGGCCGAGGGCGCCGTGGAGGTCGAAGCCGAAGGCCGTGCGTACCGCCTGGAGAAGGGCGACACGTTGCATCTGTCCGGGGGAGTACGCCACCGCTGGCGCGCGACGCTCCCCGGTACCCGGCTCCTCGTCGTCGCCGTCGCCGACCACGCCGAGGTGGCGGGGCCGTGAGGCCCCCGGCGAGTGAGCCGAAGGGGCGCGCGGGCGTCGAAAGGGAGTGGGGGCACCTCCCAGCGGTAGCTGGGGGAGCGCGGAGGCCGCGAGGAACGAGCGGTCGAGCACGATCGACCGTCGACGCACGCATAAGCGCCCCGGTGGGGGTCCCCCCGGCCGGAGGCCAGGGGGAGAACCGAGCCGCTAAAAGAAGAAGAGTGGTCTCCCTCGTACCGTCCCTGACCGAGGCGATCGCCGTCGGCGCGCCCGGACTGCTCGTCGGTGTCACCGACTGGTGCACCCGTCCCGCCGGGCTCGACGCCGCCCGGATCGGCGGCACGAAGAATCCCGACGTCGCCGCGATCGCGGCGCTGCGGCCCGACCTCGTGATCGCCAACGAGGAGGAGAACCGGGCCCCCGATCTGGCCGCGCTGCGCGCCGCAGGCCTCGACGTACTGGTCACCGAGGTGCGGACGCTGCCGCAGGCGTTCACCGAACTGGAGCGTGTGCTGCGGGCGTGCGGGCTGTCCCGGCCGGGCTGGCTCGACGACGCGGAGGCCGCCTGGTCCGCGGTCGGACCGTTCGGACCGGACGAGACACGGCGCGCGGTCGTCCCGATCTGGCGGCGGCCCTGGATGGTGCTCGGCAGCGACACCTTCGCCGGGGACGTGCTGGCCCGCCTCGGCGTCGAGAACGTCTACGCGACGCACCCGGACAGGTATCCCCGTATCCCGCTGGACGAACTGAACGCGGCGGGCGCCGACCTCGTCGTCCTGCCCGACGAGCCGTACCGCTTCACCGCGGACGACGGGCCGGAGGCGTTCCCCGGGCTGCCCGCGGCCCTCGTCGACGGACGGATGCTCACCTGGTACGGGCCGTCGCTGGCAGCGGCGCCCGCGGCGCTGCGAGCAGCACTCCGCTGACCAGCCCGCGCAGCGTACGGAGCCCGGCCACGGCCCAGGCGGCGACGAGGAGCCCGTACAGCCCCGTCGCGAGCCAGCTCAGGGCCCACAGGCCGGTGTGCGTGGCGAGCCCGGCCGCCCCCGTGACGCACGTACCGACCGGGAAGGTGAACGCCCACCACGTCATCGCGAACGGCATCCCCTCGCGGGCCGCGCGCAGCACCATGGCCCCGGCCAGGGCCAGCCACAGCAGCGCGAAACCCATCACCGGGACGCCGTAGACCACCGCGAACGCGGCGAGGGCGGTCGGGTACGGGGCGGGGAGGGCGAGTGGCGCCACGTCGGCCAGGTTGCCGACGGCGGTCGTGGACTGGCCCAGCGGGCCGAGGACCAGGAACAGCGTCGGGGTGAGGGCGAGCGGCAGCGGGCCGTGGTGGACCAGCCGGGAGAAGAGCAGCGGCAGGACCGTCAGCACCGCGAGCGTGCTCAGCCCGAACAGGGCGTAGCAGGCCAGCAGCATCGCCTCCCGCCACTGCCCGGCGGGCAGATGGGGCATCAGCAGCGGGCCGGTCGTCGCCGCCACCATCGGCGCGACGACCGGCAGCAGCCACACGGGGGAGGCGGTGCCGGGGGCCGGCCTGTGGTGCGTGATCATCAGATACGGGATCGCCACGGCGGCGACGAGTCCGATGGTGGCCCCGGCGGCGAACAGGGCGGCCCCCGTGGCGGTGGCCGCCCGCGCGCCGATCACCTCGCCGCCGAACGTGAGGGTGCCGGCGGCGACCGAGGTCAGCGCCATGGACAGACAGCCGTAGAACGGGGCGACCGTCGGGTCGAGGAGATCGGCGCGGGCCTGGTCGCGGTGGTGGATCCAGTGCCCCGCCCGTGCCGTCAGCACGGCCGCCAGCATCAGTAGGGACAGCGCCCACACGGCCGTGCACGCCGTGCGCAGCTCCGGGGACTGCGCCGGGAGGGCCGTACCGGCGTTGGCCACGATGGCGGTGCCCATGACGGTGGCGTACCAGTTCGGGCCGACATGGCGGAGTGCGGGGACGATCATGAAGCCACTCTCGCCGCCCGCGCCCCCTCCCACCAGGGCCTTCTGCCCTATGCCCACATAAGCTGGCTTTATGAGTGAAGAGCAACGGCGTCCGCTGGCGGGGCGCGTGCCCGACCTCGGCGCACTGGAACTGCTGCTGGCCGTCGCCCGGCACGGCAGCCTCGGGCGGGCGGCGCGAGAGCTGGGCATCACGCAGCCGGCCGCGAGCAGCCGTATCCGCTCCATGGAACGGCAGCTCGGCGTCGCCCTGCTCGACCGCTCACCGCGCGGCTCCCGGCTCACCGACGCGGGCGCGCTCGTCACCGACTGGGCGGGGCGGATCGTGGAGGCGGCCGAGGCCTTCGACGCGGGCGCGCAGGCACTGCGCGACCAGCGCGACCTGCGGCTGCGGGTGGCGGCGTCGATGACCATCGCCGAGTACCTGCTGCCGGGCTGGCTGATCGCGCTGCGCGCGGCGCGCCCCGGCACCGCCGTCTCGCTGTTCGCCGGGAACTCCGCCGCCGTGGCGCAGCGGCTGCTCGCCGGTGAGGCCGACCTCGGCTTCGTGGAGGGCCTCGCGGTGCCGGACGGCCTGGACGGGACGGTCATCGCCCGCGACCGGCTGGCCGTCGTCGCGGCCCCGACCCACCCGTGGGCCCGCCGCCGCTCGGCCCCGGCCCCGGCGGAGCTGGCCGCGACCCCGCTGATCCTGCGCGAGCGCGGCTCGGGCACGCGGCAGGTCCTCGACTCCGCGCTCGCCGCGTACGGGGGCCTCGCGGAGCCGCTGCTCGAACTCGCCTCCACCACGGCGGTGAAGTCCGCGGCGGTCAGCGGCGCCGGACCGGCGGTCCTCAGCGAACTGGCGATCGCGGACGAACTCTCCGCGCGCCGCCTCGTCCGCGTCCCGGTCGAGGGCGTCGCCCTCCACCGCGACCTCCGCGCGGTCTGGCCCCACGGCCCCCGCCCGGCGGGCCCGGCGCGCGACCTGCTGTCGCTGACGCGGAGGAGGCCTGGGTGAGGGTTCAGGGGGGACCGGGAGGTCGGCGGGGCCGGGCCCCATGGCCCCCGTGTGCGGCGGGCCCGGCGCGTGACCTGCTGTCGCGGGGGGCGTCGGGGTGAATCTCCGGGGGGAGTCGGCGGGGCCGGGCCCCACGGCCCGTGTCCGGCCGGCCCGGCGCGTGATCTGCTGTCGCGGGGGGCGTCGGGGTGAATCTCCGGGGGGAGTCGGCGGGGCCGGGCCCCATGGCCCCTGTCCGGTCGGCCCGGCGAGAGACCGCTGTCGCCGGCCCGGGGAACGTCGGGATGAGTCAGACGGTCGGAGCGTCGGCGATGCGATAGCCCACCCCGGGCGTCGTCGTGATCACCGGCGGGCCGCCCAGCGTGCGGCGCAACCGGCCGACGGTGACGGTCACCGTGTTGGTGAACGGGTCGGCGTTCTCGTCCCACACCTGTTCCAGGAGGTCCTCGGCGCTCAGGAAGCCCGGACTGGCGCGCAGCAGCGCCTCCAGGACGGCGAACTCCTTGACGGACAGCTCCAGCGGGCGGCCGTCGCGGACGGCGGTCCGGCGTACCGGGTCGAGTTCGAGGCCGGCGGCGCGCAGCCAGCAGACCCTCGTCGAACCCCCGCAGGTCGTCGCACACTACGCGCCCTCCACCGGATACTTCCCGCTTCCGTGGTGGGCCGGGATCGCCGTGCTGTGCGCGTACGCGGTGCTGCTTCTGGGGCTCGCTCTGAAGCGCCTGCCGCAGAGCGATGCACGGGCCGGGCAACCGGTGGACTGGAGGTGACTCCTGACGGCGCGGGAGCCCGCGAGCTCCCGCGCCGTGACCGTGGGCTGCCGGAACGCGGCGACGTGGCACTCGGCGACCCCGACCGTCACTCCCCCCGAACCCGAACCGCCCCCGTCGTGAGGCCACGGGCCACGCCGCCGGACGACGCGCGGACCTCCAGCCTGGCGGGGACGACGGACGGGTCCGCGAGGCTTTCGGGGGTCTCGATCAGGTCCACCAGTTTCCCGACGGCTGCGGCGGTCGTCAGCTCCGGGACCAGCGACACCGTCGAGACCGGCGGGGCCGTACGGGCGTAGCCGGGGTCCTCGCTGGCGCAGACCAGCAGCAGATCGTCCGGTACCCGCAGGCCGAGCCGGGCCGCCGCGGCCAGGAGCTGGTGGCCGCACGGGTCGTAGAGGCCGTGGACCGCGTCCGGGCGGCCCGCGCCCGACAGCAGCGGATCCAGCATCCGGCCGTCGGCGTCGTCGAAGTCCAGCGGCACGATCACGGGTCGCACCGCCCGCTCGGCGCACCACGCCCGGTAGGCGGACGTGCAGGCGAGGGTGTAGTGCTCCTCGCCGGGGCCCGCCATCAGCGCGATCCGCTCGGCACCGCGCGCCGCGAGATGCCCGAGTACCTCGCGGGTCGTCGCGGCGTGGTCGTTGTCGACCCATGACTCGCGCCGCCGCAGTTCGACGGGCCGGCCGTCGAAGACCAGCGGCAGACCGCGCTCGCGCAACAGCCCGACGACGGGATCATCGGGTGGACTGTCCAGTACGACGACACCGGCCACCGGCACCGAACGCCACAGCGGCTCCCGCGCCGCCGCGGGCAGCGCGATCAGGGCGTAGCCACGGGCGTGCGCGGCTGCCGTCGCGGCACTGATGGCCCGGGCGAAGTACGGCACCGACGCGAAGTTCCAGTCGAACGGGCCGTACGTGGTGACCGCGAGGCCGAGCGTGCGCGGCGCCGCGGACGCGCCCGCGTAGTCGAGCGCCGCCGCGACGGCCCGTACGCGGGTCCGGGTCGCCTCGGACAGCCGGCCCCGGCCGCTCAGCGCGTTGGAGACCGTGGCGGTGGACACCTCGGCGGCGCGGGCGATATCGGCGATGGTCACACGGGACACGCCCGACAGCGTACGGAATCCGTCGCGACCGAACGAGTCCGCCGACGAAATCCGCCGTCAGGGATGGCTGGTGGTTAAGGGCGTAATCACCCAGGGTCACTGCCATGAACGCAGACCTCTCCCGGCGCCGCCTCATCGCCTCGGCCGGCGCGCTCGGCGTCGCCGGAGCCCTCGCCGCACCCGCCGCCACGGCCGCAGCCGCCACCGCCGCCCCGGCCAGGCGCCGCTCGGCCGCTCTCGTCATCCACCACGCCCGCGTACTGACCGGCGAACACCGGACAGCACCCCGCGAGGCCATCGCCGTCGGCCGCGACGGCACCGTCCTCGCCACCGGCAGCTCGGCAGCGCTGCGCCGCTTCATCGGACGGGACACCGACGTCATCGACGCCGGGGGAGCGACCGTCATGAGCGGCATACACGACGGACACGCCCACCCCCTCGGGGCCGGCTCCCGCTCCCTGCGCCCTTCCCTCGACGGAGCGTCACACACGGTCGCGGAGCTCCAGGAGACGCTGCGCGGTTTCCTCGCCGACAGTGCGGGCCAGGAGCCGGACGGCTGGCTCGTCGTGGAGGACTGGAACCCGATCGGACTGCTGCCCACGGGCACCGGGCCGCACCACCGCATCCTCGACGCCCTGCCGACGCGTCGCCCGATCGCCCTCGTCGGCGCCGACGGCCACAACCTCTGGGCCAACCGGCGCGCCCTCGACCTGGCGGGCATCACGGCCGCGACCCCCGACCCGCCGGGCGGCGAGATCGTCCACGACGCCGACGGCTCGCCCACCGGCGTGCTGAAGGACGACGCCCAGTCACTGATCACCCGTCACATCCCCCAGCCCACCGAGGAGCAGCTCCTGGCCGCGTGCGCCCGCGTCCTCACCGACGCGGCCGCACAGGGAATCACCACGTTCCTCGACGCCGCGACCGAGGCCGCCGACCTCGGCGTCTACACCGAGCTCGCCCGCACGGGACGGCTCCCGCAGCGCGTCGTGCCCGCGCTGCGCATCGGCGCCGACCTCGCCAAGGACCCGGCCGCGGCACTCGCGTACGCACGCGGACTGCGTGAGCGGTACGGGCAGGTCCCGGGCCTGCACTTCGGCACGGTCAAGGTCTTCCTGGACGGCGTGATCGAGTACCCGGCGCAGACCGCGGCGCTCCTCACGCCGTATCTGGACGAGCACGGGCGGCCGACCGACAACCGCGGCGACCTGCACGTCTCCGCCACGGACTACGGCGCTCTGGCGACCGTCCTCGACCGGGCCGGCTGGCAGCTGCACGCCCACGCCATCGGCGACCGCGCGGTGCGCACGGCCCTCGACGGCTACGAGACGGCGCTGCTCGCCAACGGCCGCCGCGGCAACCGCCACACGATCGCCCACCTCCAGCTCGTCGACCCCGCGGACTTCCGGCGCTTCGCGCGGCTCGGGGTGGTGGCCTGTATGCAGCTCCAGTGGGCGATGCGCGACATCTGGACGATGGAGGCGCTCCTGCCGTACATCGGCCCCCGGCGCCACCGGCTCCTCTACCCGGCGCGCAGCCTCCAGCGCCACGGCGCCGCCCTCGCGGGCGGCTCGGACTGGCCGGTGGACCCGCTGAGCACCTTCAATCAGCTCCGTACCGCGATCGACCGGGAGGGAGCGGTCGCCGGGCAGGGCGCCCTCTACCCGGAACGGGAGGGCCTCAGCCGCGCGTCCTCCCTGCACATGCACACCGCGGGCGCCGCCCGCCAACTGCGCCTGGACCACCTGACCGGCACGCTCGCCCCCGGCAAGGCGGCCGACCTGGTCCTCCTCGACCGCGACATCTCCCGCGTCCCGGTACGGGAGATCAGCGACAGCACGGTCCGCCTCACCCTGATCGGCGGCAAGCCGGCGTACGACGCGACCACCGCCCCCGCGCCACGCCGCACGGCGGCCCCCGCCACCGCCGCCGTGACGCGCCACGGAAGCCGCCACCGCGTGTGCGGCTGCACGGGCTAGGGGGTGTCCGGCGGGTCAGGCGCTCAGGGGTGTCCCGCGGGTCAGGCCGGCCTCGCCCGGTCCACCGGGACACCTCCCCAGGGGTGCCTTGTGGATCTTGCCGGGCTGATCCACCGGGACACCCCCTAGCTCCTGTCGGACGCCGCCCGTACCAGCCCGCCCATCACCCGGGTGTCGTCCGCCATCTCCGGGTGCCACTGGACGCCCAGGACCCAGGCCGGGCCGGGAAGCTCGACGGCCTCCACCGTGCCGTCCTCCGCGTGGGCCGAGACGACGAGGCCCTCGCCCAGGCGGTCCACCGCCTGGTGGTGGTACGTCGGCACCGAGGACGGCTCGGGGACCAGTGACGCGTACCGCGTCCCCGCCACCGGGGCCACCGGATGGCTGCCGAAGACGCCGACCGCCTCCGTGTGGCCCTCCATGTGCTGCACGAGCGTCCCGCCCAGCGCGACGTTCAGCAGCTGCATCCCCCGGCAGATGCCCAGCAACGGCGTACCCGACGCCAACGCCGCATCGATCAGGGCGAGTTCCCACGCGTCCCGCTCCCGCGCGGGCGGGCCGGTGCGCGGGTCGGGCTCGGCCCCGTACCGTACGGGCTCGACGTCCGGGCCGCCCGCCACCACCAGCCCGTCCAGCCGGGCCACCACGGCCGCGGCCTGCCCGGGGGCGTCCGGCGGGAGCATCGCGGCGATGCCTCCCGCCGCCTGGACGAGGCGTGGATAGCCCGCCGGGAGCAGGGCCGCGGGGAGCTCCCAGACGCCCCAGGCGGCCCGGTCCTCCAGATACGTGCTGACGCCGATGAGCGGCTGGGTCACTGCATGCCTCCGGTCACGTGAGTTCCACTCACTTGAGTTCCGCCTCGGCCGCGGCCAGTGCCGCGAACTCCTCCTCGGGAGCCTTCGCCACCAGATGGTGCCGACTGTAGAAGGCGAAGTACGCGAGGGCGACGCCGTAGACGGCCAGCGCGATGAACGCCGCGTCCTTGTCCACCAGGAACGTCGCCACCAGCGCCGACAGCGCGAGCACGAACGCGATCGACGACGTCACCACACCGCCCGGCGTGCGGTACGGACGGGGCAGCTCCGGCTCCCGCCGCCGCAGCACGATGTGCGACAGCGCCATCAGGGCGTACGAGATCGTCGCGCCGAACACCGCCATGTTCAGCATCCGCGCCCCGTCCCCGGTCCAGGCCGCCAGCGCGAAGCCGATCGCCCCCGGGATCAGCAGCCCCAGATAGGGGGACTTGCGACGGCTGGTCAGCGACAGATAGCGCGGCAGGTACCCCGCCCTCGACAGGGCGAACAGCTGCCGTGAACCGGCGTAGATGAGCGAGAAGAACGACGCCACGAGCCCCGCCAGCCCCGCGTAGTTGACGAAGCGGCTCAGCGCGGTCGGGTCGCCGTCCCCCTGTAGCGCGACCACCAGCGGGTTGCCCGCCTCCTGGATCGCGGCCGAACCGCGCGCCCCGGTGGAGGCGAAGAAGGTGATCACGGCCAGGAAAACGAGGATGGTCATGGAGAGCGCCAGCGCCTTCGGCATGGACCTGACCGGGTCCTTGGCCTCCTCCGCGGCCAGCGGCACCCCCTCGACCCCGAGGAAGAACCACATACCGAAGGGGAACGCCGCCCAGATCCCGAGCAGCCCGAACGGCAGCCAGGAGCTGGAGCCGACCGCGCCCGTGTCGACCGGGATGTCGTCGAGCCCGGCGACCTGGAAGTCGCTCAGCGCACCCAGCGCGAAGATCAGCAGAGCCGCGACCGCGATCGCCGTCACCACCAGGCTGAACCGCAGCGCCTCCCCGACACCCCACAGATGGATGCCGATGAAGATCACGAAGCAGGCGAGGTACACCGGCCACCCGGACGTGAGCCCGAACAGCCCCAGGGATTCGACGTAGTCACCGATGAAGATCGAGATGGCGGCGGGCGCGAGGATGTACTCGATCAGGATCGCCGTACCCGTGAGGAAGCCGCCCCAGGTGCCGAGCGCCCGGCGCGCGAAGCCGTAACCGCCGCCCGCCGTCGGCAGGATGGCGGAGAGCTCGGCGAGGGCGAACACGAGGCACGCGTACATCACCCCCATCAGCACGGTCGCGGCGGCGAGCCCGCCGAAGCCGCCCTTGGACAGGCCGATGTTCCAGCCGGAGAAGTCCCCGGAGACGACGTACGCGACGCCGAGCCCCGTGAGCAGCAACCAGCCCGCGCTGCCGCGCCGCAGGGTCCGGCGCTCCAGGTAGTCGTCCGGCGGTGGTGTCTTGCTCCCGGTGCTCCCGGTGGTTTCTTCCACAGTCATGCCAGCAGAGCTCCCGCGTAGGGGCCAATGGAATGGAGCCATACCTTTGCGGTGGGTGCGGGGGCAGCGCAAGACCCCTGCGTTACTTTCGGGTTACGCGGACCCGCGCGTCCGGTCCGGGGTCAGGTGAGGAACTCCCGCGTCAGGCCCGGGGTCAGGTGAGGAACCCCCGCGTCAGGCCCGGGGTCAGGTGAGGAACCCCCGCAGCAGCGCGGCAGTCCCCGCACAGTGCTCGCGCATCACCTCGCGCGCCGCGTCCGCGTCCCCGTCCAGCACCGCCTCCACCAGCGCGGTGTGCTGCCGCTGGGAGTGCTCCAGGTTGCGCACGAGCAGCGGAATGCAGTCCAGCAGATCGTTCACGGTCGCCCGTACGGCGGCGTACTGGGCGGTCAGCGTCGGCGACCCGGACAGCTCGGCGAGCGTGAGATGCAGCAGCGTGTCCCGTCGCCGGTAGTCGGCGAGCGGCGCGTCGTGCGTCGCCGCCAGCGCCCCGCGCAGCCGCTCGGCGCCCTCGTCGGTGAGCCCGTGCGCCGCGCACAGCCCCGCCGCGCCCACCTCCAGCACCTCGCGGAAGCGCAGCGTGTCCTCGACGTCCACGGACGCGACACGCCGGCGCAGTTCGTCCTCGCCGGAGGTGCCGGAGGTCTGCGGCCGCTTCCGGACAAACGTTCCGCCGTACCGGCCCCGCCGGCTCTCCACCAGCCCCTCCTCCTGGAGGACCTTCAGGACCTCGCGGAGGGTGACGCGGCTGATCCCCATCCGGTCCGCCAGCTCGCGCTCGGCGGGCAGCCGCTCCCCGCCCGGCACCAGGCCGAGCCGCACCACCTGGAGGATCTGTTCCAGGGCCTCCTCGAAGCCGTTGCCCGCGCGCACGGGCCGCAGCACCGGTGTCAGCCGGTCCGTCGCCGAACCGTCCGCCGAACCGCTCTTCTCCGTCACCTCGCGGTTCCCCCTTCCCAATCAATGGTCTTCAGCAATACCTTATGGCTCCCGGCTGATCCAAGGAGGACCGACCCCGTGGCAGACCGAACACCCCCGCTCACCGTCGAGGCGCTGAAAGGCCTCGTCGCGAGCGGTGAGATCGACACAGTCGTCCTGGCCTTCCCCGACATGCAGGGACGCCTCCAGGGCAAGCGGTTCGCCGCGCCGTTCTTCCTCGACGAGGTACTGGAGCACGGCACCGAGGGCTGCAACTACCTCCTGGCCGTCGACACCGAGATGAACACGGTGGACGGCTACGAGATGTCCTCGTGGGACCGGGGCTACGGCGACTTCGCCATGCACCCCGACCTCGGCACACTCCGCCGCGTCCCCTGGAACGAGGGCACGGCGCTGCTCGTCGCCGACCTCGCGTGGAACGACGGCTCGCCCGTCGTCGCCGCCCCCCGCCAGATCCTGCGCCGCCAGCTGGAGCGCCTCGCCGAGCACGGATTCACCGCGCACGTCGGAACCGAGCTGGAGTTCATCGTCTTCAAGGACACCTACGAGCAGGCCTGGGACGCGAACTACCGGGACCTGACCCCGGCCAACCAGTACAACATCGACTACTCCGTGCTCGGCACCGGCCGCATCGAGCCACTGCTGCGCCGTATCCGCAACGAGATGGCCGCCGCCGGACTCACCGTCGAATCCGCCAAGGGCGAGTGCAACCCCGGCCAGCACGAGATCGCGTTCAAGTACGACGAAGCCCTCGTCACCTGCGACCAGCACGCCGTCTACAAGACGGGCGCCAAGGAGATCGCGGCCCAGGAGGGCGTCTCGCTGACCTTCATGGCGAAGTACAACGAGCGCGAAGGCAACTCCTGCCACATCCACCTCAGCCTCCAGGACGCCGACGGCCGTAACGTCATGGCAGGTGAAGGCCCTGGCGGAATGTCCCCCGTCATGCGCCAGTTCCTCGCCGGACAGCTCGCGGCACTGCGCGACTTCTCCCTCCTCTACGCCCCGCACATCAACTCCTACAAGCGCTTCCAGCCCGGCTCGTTCGCCCCCACCGCCGTCGCCTGGGGCCACGACAACCGCACCTGCGCGCTGCGCGTCGTCGGCCACGGCCGCTCGATGCGCTTCGAGAACCGTCTCCCCGGCGGCGACGTCAACCCCCACCTCGCCGTCTCCGGCATGGTCGCCGCGGGCCTGTACGGAATCGAGCAGCAGCTGGAACTCCCCGACGTCTGCACCGGGAACGCGTACACCGCCGACTACGCCCACGTCCCGACCACCCTTCGCGAGGCCGCCGAACTCTGGGAGAACAGCCCCATCGCCAAGGCCGCCTTCGGCGACGAGGTCGTCGCCCACTACCGCAACATGGCGCGCGTCGAGCTCGACGCCTTCGACGCCGCGGTGACCGACTGGGAGCTGCGCCGCTCCTTCGAACGCCTGTGAGGAACGTGTTGGACGAGCTCGAAGTACTCAACCCGGCCACCGAGGAGGTCGTCGCGACCGTCCCCGGGGCCACCGCCGAGGACGTGGACGCCGCTGTCGTACGGGCCACGCATGCCGGGCGCGCCTGGGCGGCCGCCGCCCCCGCAGACCGCGCCCGGCTGCTGCGCCGCTTCGCCGCCACCGTCGACGAGCACATCGAGGAGCTGGCCCGGCTGGAGGTCCGCGAAGCCGGGCACACCATCGGCAACGCCCGCTGGGAGGCGGGCAACGTCCGCGATCTGCTCGACTACGCGGCCGGGGGAGTGGAACGGCTGAACGGCCGCCAGATCCCCGTGCCCGGCGGCCTCGACATCACCCTCCTCGAACCGCTCGGCGTCGTCGGCGTCATCGCGCCGTGGAACTTCCCGATGCCCATCGCCGCCTGGGGCACCGCCCCGGCGCTCGCCGCGGGCAACGCCGTGATCCTCAAGCCGGCCGAGACGACCCCGCTGACCGCCCTCCGGCTCGCCGAACTGGCCCTCGCGGCCGGCCTCCCGGAAGGCCTGTTCCAGGTGCTGCCCGGCCGGGGCGACGTCGCGGGCGACGCCCTCGTGCGCCACCCCGGGGTCGCGAAGATCGTCTTCACCGGCTCCACCCGGGTCGGCAAGCGGATCATGTCGCTGTGCGCCGACCGCGTGAAGCGCGTGACCCTCGAACTCGGCGGCAAGAGCCCCAACATCGTCTTCGCCGACGCCGACGTCGAGGCCGCCGCCCTGAGCGCCCCCATGTCGTTCCTCGACAACAGCGGCCAGGACTGCTGCGCCCGCACCCGCATTCTCGTCCAGTCCTCCGTCTACGACCGCTTCCTGGAACTGCTGGGACCGGCGGTCCGGTCCGTCGTCGTCGGCGACCCGGCCGACGAGAAGACCCAGATGGGCCCGCTGATCTCCAAGACCCAACTGGAACGGGTGCGTGCGTACGTCCCCGACGACGCGCCCGGAATCCGCGGCACCGCCCCCACCGGCCCCGGCTTCTGGTTCCCGCCGACCGTCCTCACCGGGCTCGCGGCCGACGCCCCGGCCGCCGTCGAGGAGGTCTTCGGCCCCGTCGCCGTCGTCGTCCCCTTCGACGACGAGGCCGACGCGGTACGGCTGGCCAACGCGACGGACTACGGCCTGTCCGGCTCGATCTGGACCCGGGACGTCGGCCGCGCCCTGCGGGTGTCCGGAGCCGTCGCCGCGGGCAATCTGTCCGTCAACTCCCACTCCAGCGTCCGCTACTGGACCCCGTTCGGCGGCTACAAGCAGTCCGGCCTCGGCCGCGAACTCGGCCCCGACGCCCTGACCGCCTTCACCGAAACCAAGAACGTCTTCATCAGCACCGAAAGCACGGAGGCCTGAGCGAACATGACCGGAACGAACAGCAACGTCTGCCGCCGCCTGGAAGGCCGCACCGCCGTCATCACCGGCGCCGGCAGCGGCATCGGCCTCGCCACCGCCCGCCGCCTCGCCTCCGAAGGCGCGAACGTCGTCTGCGGCGACATCGACGAGACAGCGGGCAAGGCGGTGGCCGACGAGGTCGGCGGCACCTTCGTACGCGTCGACGTCACGGACGCCGAGCAGGTCGAGGCGCTCTTCAGGACCGCCTTCGACACCTACGGATCGGTCGACATCGCCTTCAACAACGCGGGCATCTCACCGCCCGACGACGACTCCATCCTCACCACGGGCCTGGAGGCGTGGCAGCGTGTCCAGGAGGTCAACCTCACCTCCGTCTACCTGTGCTGCAAGGCGGCCATCCCCTACATGCAGCGGCAGGGCAAGGGCTCCATCATCAACACCGCCTCGTTCGTGGCCCGGATGGGCGCGGCGACCTCCCAGATCTCGTACACCGCGTCCAAGGGCGGCGTGCTCGCCATGTCGCGCGAGCTGGGCGTCCAGTTCGCCCGCGAGGGCATCCGGGTCAACGCGCTGTGCCCCGGGCCGGTCAACACCCCGCTCCTGCGGGAACTGTTCGCCAAGGACCCGGAGCGCGCGGCCAGGCGGCTCGTGCACATCCCCGTCGGCCGGTTCGCGGAGGCGGAGGAGATCGCGGCGGCGGTCGCGTTCCTCGCCAGCGACGACTCGTCGTTCGTGAACGCGACCGACTTCCTGGTGGACGGCGGCATCTCGGGGGCGTACGTCACCCCTCTGTAGGGTGACCGCGTGAGCATGACGACTCCGCCCGGCTGGTACCCGGATCCAGGCATGCCGACCGTCGAACGCTGGTGGGACGGCACCGCCTGGACCGGGCACACCCGACCCGTGCCCGGACCGGGGGCCGGGCACGGCGGCAGGGCCAAGGGCGGGGTCGTCGCACTGGCCGTCGCCGGCGCGGTGCTCGTCGGCGCGATCGTCACCGGCGTCGTCGTGTCCGGCGAGGACGAGCCGCCCCGCGGCGCCCCCGGCCCGAGCCCGTCGGTGAGCACCGACACCAAGAACACGCCCACCGGCGCCCCCTCCCCGACCGAGGACCCGACAGCGGACCCGACCGTCCTCGTCGACCAGCTCAACGGGATCACCCTGCCGATCCTCGCGGGCTGGGAACGGTCCGATTCGGTCATGGACCGGGCGCCGACGATCGTCACCGAGGACGCGTACCGGTGCCCCGGCGACTCGGGCAGCTTCTGCGACCACGGCACGGTCTCCTCCCGTACGGCCTCGGGCACGGACGAGACCTCGCCCGAGAAGCTCGCGGCTCAGGACATCTCCGTCGCCGCCGAGCAGGCGTACGGGGAGGACAGGCTCGGCAACCGCCTCCACGGCGGCATCAAGAGCCACCGGCAGCTCACCTCAGAACCGGTCGTCGTGGCCGGACGCACGGGCCACCTGGTGCGCTGGCAGGTCACGACCGGCAAGGGCCCCGGCGGATACGTCCAGTCGCTGGTGTTCCCCTCGGCGATCGGCGCCGAGTCGCCGATCATCGTGCGGTTCGCGTTCGACGCGGGTGCGGACGGGCCGCCGCTCGCCGACATGGACAAGATCGTCGCGGGCATCCGCTCGACCGGCGACGTGAGCGGCGGTGTGGGCGCGAGCATCGGCCCTTGAGGCCTGAGGCCTGAGGCCTGAGGCCTGAGGCCTGAGCCCTAGAGGAACGTACGGCCCTCACCCCGGTACGTCGGCACGGTCGCCACCACCCGGTCGCCCTCGATCAGCGACAGTTCGGCGAACCGCTCGCACAGCTCACCGGCCTTCGCGTGCCGGAACCACACCTTGTCCCCGATCAGAAGATCGTCGGCCGGGGCCCCCAGCAGCGGCGTCTGCACCTCGCCCGGCCCCTCCTGCGGGTCGTACCGCAGTCCCTCCGGCAGATACGGCACCGGCAGCCGGTCGCGCCCGGCGACGCCCGACGCCGGATAACCGCCCCCGAGCACCGTCACCACACCCACTCCCGGGCGGCGCACCACCGGCTGGGCGAACAGCGCGGCGGGCCGCCCGTTGAAGGACGTGTAGTTGTCGAACAGCCTCGGTACGTAGAGCCCGGACCCCGCGGCGATCTCGGTGACGGCGTCCTCGGCGGCCGTGTGCTGGACGCTGCCCGTGCCGCCGCCGTTCACGAACTCCAGGTCCGGAACCTCCGCCCGTACCGCACGCACCACGGCCGCCCGCCGCCGCGCGAGTTCCCCGCGGGCCGCCGACTGCATGAGCCGGATCGCCCGCGAACGCAACGGGCTGCCCGCCACCGCGTCGCCCACACCCGCCACATGCCCCTCGTACGCCATCAGCCCCACCAGCCGGAACCCGGGCCGCCGGGCGACCGACCGGGCCAGGGCGGCCAGCTGGGTGGGCTCGCGCAGCGGCGACCGGCGCGCCCCGATCCGTACCCGCCCGCCCAGCAGACGCAGCGCCGTGTCCAGCTCCAGACAGACCCGGATCTCCTCCGCGCCACCGTCCCGCGCCCGGTCGATCAGCTCCAGCTGCGCCGGGTCGTCCACCATCACGGTCACGGCGGCGGCGAGCTTGGCATCCCCGGCGAGCTCCGCGAACCCGGCCCGGTCGGCGGACGGATAGGCGAGCAGCACGTCCTCGAAGCCGGCCCGGGCCAGCCAGATCGACTCGTCCAGCGTGAAGGACATGATCCCGGCGAACCCGTCCATGGCCAGCACACGCTCCAGCAGCGCGCGGCACCGCACGGACTTGCTGGCCACCCGCACCGGCTTGCCGCCCGCCCGGCGCACCAGGTCCTCGGCATTGGCGTCGAACGCTTCGAGGTCGACAATGGCGAGGGGCGCGTCGAGATGGGCGGTGGCCCGGTCGTACCGGGTGCGGTCAGCGGCACGGGGAGTCATGACCCGAGCTTGCCAGACCGTCCTACCGGAGGGTAGGGGGACGTTCTGCGCAGATCCCCCCGGGCCGGTGGACCCGTTCCCGCCTGGGCTCCTTCAGCCCGTAGAGTGACGGTGACGTGGCGACGAACGGGCCCGTCCCGCAAGGCGATCCGTCGGACGGTGCGCGGCGCGCGAGCAGTATGAGGACGAGGGGAACGGGGGGCGGATGAGCACCGAGCCACACTGCCCGTCCCGCATCAGCGACGCCCTGGATTCCCGCCCCACGACCCGCCTCCGCCCCGGCACCACCCCTCCTACGGAAACGGGCGCGCCGCTGCCGTTGCCGCCCCAGGGCTCCGGCATACCGAATGCCGCCGTACCGCCGCCGCCCCTCGCGGGTGCCGTCCCCGCACCCGCCGCCGCGGCCCAGCCCCTCCCGCCGGAATCCCCGCCCCCGGCCGCCGCGCCGACGCGCCCCGCAGCCGCGCCGACCGCGGCTGTGTCCGGGCGGCCTCCGGGTGTGGCTGCTGGGTCGGGGGAGTCCGACCGACACTCCGGTGCGCCCGCCCGTCCCGTCGTCCCGGCGCCCGCACGCCCCGCCGCGCCGCCTGCGGGCGCCTCTGGGTCGGGGGAGCCCGAGCGAGGTCCGGCCGTGGATGCCCGTCCGGTTGTCCCGGCGCCCGCACGCCCCGCCGCCCCGCCGCCCCCTGCCGCGTCCGCGCAGCCCGGCCGACGCCCTGGTGCGGGTGCACCGCCGCCGAGCGTCGCTCCGGCGGATGAGCGCTCCAGGACGGCGCAGCCGTCCGGGAACCCGGCCGCCGGAGCCGGTGCGTCAGGGGCGGCGGCACCGCCGCATCGTGCTGCCGCTGCGGCGCCCGCCGCTGAATCCGGGGGCCGTCCGTCGACCGGAGCGCAGCCGCCACGCGCCGGTGCTCCCGTGCCGGGCGGTGGGTCCGGTGTCCGCCCGGGGACGGGGGCCACGGACTCCGGCCGAGGGCCCGTGACCGGGCCTGGAGCGCAGCGGCCACAGGCCGGTGCTCCCGCGCCGCGAGGCGAATCCCGTATCCGCCCCGAGGCTGCGGCCCCGGGCTCTGTCCGGATGCCCGCGACGGGGTCCGGAGCACAGCCGCCACGGGCTGGTGCTCCTGTACCGGGCGGCGGGTCCGGGGTCGGGGCTCCGGAGGCCGGGCGGGCGGGGCTGCCGCCGCGGCCCGCCGCCGCTCCGGTCGTGGGGGTGCCCCCGCGGCAGGCCGAGGCGTCGCGGGGCCCTGGGACGAGCGCGGGGCGGATCGGCGGCGTGCCGTTGCCGCCCGTCGCCCCCGCGGCCGGGCCGGATTTCGGTGTGCCGCCGCGGCCGTACGCGATGGCCGCGCCGCCCGAGACGCCCGCCGAGATCACCACGCGCCTGCGGCCCATCCGCGACCGGCGCCCCGGACGGGCAGTGGCCGCCGTGGCCTGTGTCGTCCTCGGGCTCGGGCTCATCGGGGGCGCGGTCACCGGCAGTTGGCTCACCGGCGACTCGTCCGCCTCGACCACCGTCGGCACCGGCTCCGGCTATGCCGAGGCGCGCGCACTCTGGCACAGCGTCCCCGTCGACACCCTCTTCCCGCGCACCCTCAAGGGCGACGGCGCCGGGCCCGGCGGCGCCGACCGCGTGTGGACCCGGATCACCGTCGCGCCCGACGGGCCGTGCACCGGCGCGCTGGACCCCCTGCTGGTCAAGACGGTGCAGCCGGTCGGCTGTGTGCGGGTCCTCCGGGCGACGTACACCGACGCCACGACCTCCAGCGTCACCACCGTCGGAATGATCTTCACCGAGGCGGGCGCCGACGCCATGGCCGCTCTGCGCAACCGCTTCGACGAGGGCCTCGACGAGCGCGCCGACCTCATGCCCCGGACGTACCCGGCCCCCGGCACCGCCGCCGCCACGTTCGGCGACAAACAGCGGGCCAGCTGGACGGTCAAGGTCCTCACCGACGCGCCCGTCATCGTGTTCGCCGTCTCCGGCTTCGCCGATGGCCGCACGGTCGGCGACCCGCAGCCGGCCGCCGAGGCCATGGTCTCCGGCGCGACCTCCGCCCCGGCGCAGGCGGGCCTGGGCCACGAGGCGAAGGGCATCGCGGACCGTATCGAACGCGGCCTGCGCAGATCCGTCAACACACCTACGGAGAGCCCCCAATGACCCCGCAGCCCGCGCCACGCCCGCACCGGCCCGCGCCCGCCGCGGCCCCGGGGGGTACCCGGGGCGTGGCGCACGGGTCGGAGCTCTCCGCCGCCGTTCGCGCCGCGACACCGGCCCTCGCCGACCCCCCGCCCGCGTCCGGTACAGCCGTGGCGGAGCCGGCCACCGCGCCGGGTCCGCGAAAGGCCCCCGCCACCAGCTGGCGCCGGGCCTGCGGCGCCCTCGCCGCAGGCGTCGCGTTCTCGCTCGTCGCCACCGCACCCGCGCACGCCGACTCGATCCGCGCGCGCCAGTGGGCCCTCGGCGAGATGCACACCGACGAGGCCTGGCGGACCACCAAGGGCAAGGGAATCACCGTCGCGGTCCTCGACACCGGCGTCGACGACAGCCACCCCGACCTCACGGGCCAGGTACTCCCGACCAAGGACCTCATCGGCTTCGGGGCCGGGCGCGGCGACCGCCCATGGGCCCGGCACGGCACCGCCATGGCCGGGATCATCGCCGGCCACGGCCACGGCCCCGGCCGCGAGGCCGGAGTGCTCGGCATCGCCCCCGAGGCGAAGATCCTCCCGGTCCGGGTGATCCTCGAAGGCACCGACCCCGCCCGCAACAGGGCCCGTAACTCCCGCGGCTCCGCCCTCGCCGCCGGCATCCGCTGGGCCGCCGACAACGGCGCCGACGTCATCAACCTCTCCCTCGGCGACGACAGCGAGTCCGCGCACCCGGAGCCTGGCGAGGACGCCGCCGTCCAGTACGCCCTCTCCAAGGGCGCCGTCGTCGTCGCCTCGGCCGGCAACGGCGGCGAGAAGGGCGACCACATCTCGTACCCCGCCGCCTACCCCGGCGTGATCGCGGTCGCCGCCGTCGACCGCTTCGGCACCCACGCCTCCTTCTCGACCAGCCGCTGGTACGCCACCGTCAGCGCCCCCGGCGTCGACGTCGTCATCGCCGACCCGGACCGCAAGTACTACGAGGGCTGGGGCACCAGCGCCGCCGCGGCGTTCGTCTCGGGCGCCGTCGCGCTCGTACGGGCCGCGCACCCCCGCCTCACCCCGGCCCAGATCAAGAAGCTGCTCGCGGACACCGCGCGGAGCGGCCCCCGGGGCGGCCGCGACGACGCCAAGGGGTACGGAATCGTCGACCCCGCCGCCGCGATCAAGGCGGGCGCAGAGCTGGGCGCCGCCGGCTCCAAGGTCACCCCCGCCCGCGGCTACAGCGAGCGCTACTTCGGCCGCGGTCCGGACGCCGCGGCCGCCCCGGGCGGGTCGGGCGGCTGGCTCGCCCCGCTCACCGGCGGCATCGGCGCCGTGCTGCTCGCCGGGGCCGTCGTCCTCTGGCGCGGCGGCCGCCGCCGCACCTGACGGTCCCGCCCGGCGGGGCGGAGGCTAGGCTCGTCGCGTGGCGCTCAAGAACATTCCCGACTCCGGTTTCTCCGACGACGACGGCACTGCCGACCCCGCCCTGGAGGCCGCCCTCGCGGCCTGGGCCGAGGACAGGTCCGCCGAGCGGCCGGTACTCGAAGCGCTCAAGGGCGCCCGGCTCCTCGTGCCCGTCGTCGCCGTCCTCGGCGAGGTGGAGGAGGACGAGAACGGTCTGCGCCGCGAGAAGACCAGCGACATGGCCGTACCCACGCTGACCGCCGGAGACCGACGGGCCCTGCCCGCGTTCACGTCGATCGCGTCGCTGGCGCGCTGGGACCCCGAGGCGCGGCCCGTCGCCGTGCCGCTGCACCAGGCGCTGCAGGCCGCCGCCCACGAGAAGGCGGACACGCTCGTCCTGGATCTCGCCGGCCCGGTCCCGTACCAGCTCACCGGGCGTACGCTGCTCGCCCTCGCCGAGGGCCGCACGGACCTCGACCCACTGGCCGACCCGGCCGTCACGGCCGCGGTACGCGCCGCGCTGGCCGCCGAGCCCGCCGTACTCCGTGCCCACCTCGGCCCCGGCCGCGCCGACGGCACCCTCGCCCTGGTCCTGGCCCCCGACGCGGCACCGGCCGAGGCCGCCCAGCGCGTCGCCCGCGCGCTCGCGGCGGACGAAACACTGAGGGCCCGCCTGGTGCGGGGCCTCGACCTGGCACTGCTGCCGGCCGAGGCCACGCCACCGGGCGAGCCCTTCTACGTGAACGATCAGTCCGGGTGAACGATCGGCCCGCCGGAGCACGCGGCGGGGCCGCTGCCCATCCGTCGGCAGTGGACGGGTCCGGTACGGTCCGGCGGAGCAACCCGCGGACCCGCCGGTCGCGGACGGGGTCGGCACGGTCCGGCGGAGCAACCCGCGGACCCGCCGGTCGCGGACGGGGTCGGCACGGTCCGGCGGAGCGCCTGGCGGCCCACCGCCCATCCGTCTGTCCGGCCGTGTCCTTCCGGGCAGCGCGGGGATCGACCCCCGTACCCCCGAAGAACGCCGGACAGGGCCGGGCCGCCCGGTCTGTCGGGCTCAGCCGAAGACGGGACCGGTGTACTTCTCGCCCGGCCCCTGGCCCGGCTCGTCCGGGACGATCGACGCCTCGCGGAACGCCAGCTGCAGTGACTTCAGACCGTCGCGCAGCGGCGCCGCGTGGAAGGAGCTGATCTCCGTCGCGCCGGCGTCCAGCAGTCCGGCCAGCGCGTGCACCAGCTTGCGGGCCTCGTCCAGGTCCTTGTGCTGGTCGCCGTCCTCGGTCAGCCCGAGCTTCACCGCGGCGGCGCTCATCAGGTTCACCGCGACCGTGACGATCACCTCGACCGCGGGGACCTCCGCGATGTCGCGGGTCATGGCGTCGAAGTCGGGGGACTCATCGGTGGGAGAGTCGTGGGAGGGGGTCGCGTCACTCATGCCCCACACGATATGCGGTGCGGCACGGCGGCCCGCCCCGCCCGCCGGTTCGCCCCCTCCGGCCGAAGCTGCTAACCTTGTGTAACGACCGGTCGGACACCTCTGTGCCCGACCCACAAGTGGAGGCTCCGCTCTCCCACCTGACCGTCCCCCGGGACGGCGGGTCACCGGTCAGACGGCGCCCATCGTTCCGTACGGACGATGGAGCCGTCCGAACAGCGCCCCGCGGTTGACCGCGGCGGTGTTCCGGTATTCACGGAGCCCCGCCTGTGTTCCCGTCGGGGCATTTTTCATGAACCGGCGCGGTTGGTCTCACACAACAGACGTTGCGCGGCTGTCCGCCAGACTGCCGTGTGGTGCTACCGAGGAGGATCCATCAGCACCGAGCCCCGCATCAACGACCGGATTCGCGTTCCCGAGGTGCGACTTGTCGGTCCCAGCGGCGAGCAGGTCGGGATTGTCCCGCTTGCCAAGGCGCTGGAGCTTGCGCAGGAGTACGACCTGGACCTGGTCGAGGTCGCGGCGTCCGCACGGCCGCCGGTCTGCAAGCTCATGGACTACGGCAAGTTCAAGTACGAGTCGGCCATGAAGGCCCGTGAGGCGCGCAAGAACCAGGCGCACACGGTCATCAAGGAAATGAAGCTCCGGCCGAAGATCGACCCGCACGACTACGACACCAAGAAGGGTCACGTCGTCCGGTTCCTCAAGCAGGGCGACAAGGTCAAGATCACGATCATGTTCCGTGGTCGCGAGCAGTCCCGGCCGGAACTCGGCTACCGACTGCTGCAGCGGCTCGCGGAGGACGTCCAGGACCTCGGTTTCGTCGAGTCGAACCCGAAGCAGGACGGCCGGAACATGATCATGGTTCTCGGTCCGCACAAGAAGAAGACCGAGGCGATGGCCGAGGCCCGCGAGGCGCAGGCCGCCCGCAAGGCGGAGCGTCAGGGCCAGTCCGCCCAGGCGGCGGACTCCACCGAGGAGCCCGCCGAGGCCGAGGCCTGATTCCAGGACAACCGTCCTGGAGATCAACCCATACATCTGACGCTTCCGTGCGCCGGTTTCCGGACCGGCGTGGGAAGCGCCAATGACGAGGAGAGAACGGCGCGATGCCGAAGAACAAGACGCACAGCGGTGCCAAGAAGCGCTTCAAGATCACCGGCTCCGGCAAGGTGCTCCGCGAGCGCGCCGGCAAGCGCCACCTGCTCGAGCACAAGTCGTCCAAGCTGACGCGTCGCCTCACCGGCAACGCCGAGATGGCCCCGGGTGACGCCGCCAAGATCAAGAAGATGCTCGGCATCTGATTGTCGTCGCCCCCGGTGACGGGGGCTTCCGGCCAAGACCGGGACCAATTCGTTTCCGGGTCGTGTGAGCACAACCACGGCCCCGCTACAAGGAGTTAACAAGTGGCACGCGTCAAGCGGGCAGTCAACGCCCACAAGAAGCGCCGGGCGATCCTCGAGCAGGCCAGCGGTTACCGCGGTCAGCGCTCCCGCCTGTACCGCAAGGCGAAGGAGCAGGTCACCCACTCCCTCGTCTACAACTACAACGACCGCAAGAAGCGCAAGGGCGACTTCCGTCAGCTGTGGATCCAGCGCATCAACGCCGCTGCCCGCGCCAACGGCATCACCTACAACCGCTTCATCCAGGGTCTGAAGGCCGCCAACATCGAGGTGGACCGCAAGATCCTCGCCGAGCTCGCGGTCAACGACGCCAACGCGTTCGCCGCGCTCGTCGAGGTCGCCCAGAAGGCGCTCCCGAGCGACGTCAACGCGCCGAAGGCCGCCGCGTCGGCTGCCTGATCGGCCGCGTTCCTCGCGTCCGTCCATCCGGACCGCCCCGGACCCGCAGGCCACTGGCCTGCGGGTCCGCGTGCGTCAAGGGCCTGGGGGGCGCCTGCGGCGGGCTTGTTCCCCTACCCGCCCCTTCCCGCAACGGGGGGCAGGCCCCAGCCCCCCGTACGGCCTTCGGCCGTGTCCTCAATCGCCGGACGGGCTCAGAATGAGCCCGCTGGGGTCCCCCCCCACGCCCGCTAGGGTGTAGGGGGAGATCGAGGCGCGGGGTCCGGGGCGGAGCCCCGGCAGGGGTACGGGGGCGGAGCCCCCGCAAACACCGTGCGCCCCGCGCGCCTCAAGGAAATGAGTGGCACCCTCATGGGCACCCCCGAGCTGATCTCCCCGCGTTCGCCGCGTGTCATCGCCGCGCGGCGGCTCGCCAAGCGGAACTTCCGCGGCAAGGATCGCCGGTTCATCGCCGAGGGCCCACAGGCCGTGCGCGAGGCCGTCGCGCACCGGGGCGGTGACGGCGAACCGACGCTGATCGAGCTGTTCACCACCGTCGAGGCCGCGGAGCGGTACGCCGACATCGTCGAGGCCGCACGCGCCGCCGGAGCTCGGATCCACTACGCCGCCGACGCCGTGCTCGCCGAGGTGTCCCAGACCGTCACCCCGCAGGGGCTGGTCGGCGTCTGCCGGTTCCTCGACTCGCCGTTCGAGGAGATCCTCGCCGCTCGCCCCAGGCTCGTCGCCGTTCTCGCGCACGTCCGCGACCCCGGCAACGCCGGAACGGTGCTGCGGTGCGCCGACGCCGCCGGAGCCGACGCCGTCGTCCTCACCGACGCCTCCGTCGACCTGTACAACCCCAAGTCGGTACGTGCGTCGGTCGGTTCGCTGTTCCATCTGCCGGTCGCCGTCGGCGTCCCCGTCGCGCAGGCCGTCAGCGGACTGAAGGGCGCGGGCGTACGGATCCTCGCGGCCGACGGCGCGGGCGACGACGACCTGGACGCGGAACTCGACGCGGGCACCATGGGCGGGCCCACCGCGTGGATCTTCGGCAACGAGGCCTGGGGGCTGCCGGAGGAGACCCGCGCGCTCGCCGACGCGGTGGTGCGCGTGCCCATCCACGGCAAGGCCGAGAGCCTCAACCTCGCGACCGCCGCCGCTGTCTGCCTCTACGCCTCCGCCCGCGCCCAGCGCGCATCCGGCGGCTGCCGCGCCCGGTGACCGCCCAGGGGCAGCAGGGTGTCGCTCCGTTACCGACGACTAGTAGGGTGACGAACTCGGGGGCCCACTGCACCGGTTCGAGAGGTGGGGTACGGGGATGGCTGTGAACGCCGCGGAGACCACCGCGGAGACCACTGCGGGGACCACTGCCGGGACCACCGCGGGCATCGACGGCATCGGTATCGGCATCGACCCCGACGACCTCCCCGACGGTCTCGTCGTCGCCGACGAGACCGGCCGCGTCATCTGCTTCAACGCCGCCGCCGTACGTATCACCGCGACGCCCAGCGCCCAGGCCCTCGGCCGGCCGTTGGAGCTCGCGCTGCCCCTGGAGGACCTCAAGGGCCGCCGCTGGTGGAGCCTGACCGACCCGTACGGCGGCCTCGCCATCCGCGTCGGCCAGCCCGAGCGCAACCTTCTGCTCCCCGGCGGCCGCGAGGTCCTCGTCTCCGCCCGGTACGTACGCGAGGCGCCCACCGGGCCGGTGCGCCGCGTCGTCGTCAGCCTGCGCGGCACCGAGGCCCGCCGCCGCACCGAACGCAGCCATGCCGAACTGATCGCCACCGTCGCCCACGAGCTGCGCTCCCCGCTGACCTCCGTCAAAGGCTTCACAGCCACCCTGCTCGCCAAATGGGAGCGCTTCACCGACGACCAGAAGCGGCTCATGCTGGAGACCGTCGACGCCGACGCCAACCGCGTCACCCGGCTCATCGCCGAGCTCCTCGACATCTCCCGCATCGACTCCGGACGCCTCGAGGTACGCCGCCAGCCCGTGGACATCGCCGCCGCGGTCGGCCGCCACATCCAGGCGCACACCGCCCGGGGCCAGTCCCCGGACCGTTTCTTCGTACGGATCCAGCGCCGGCTGCCCGATCTGTGGGCAGACCCCGACAAGATCGACCAGGTGCTCGGCAACCTGCTGGAAAATGCGGTGCGCCACGGCGAGGGAACCGTCACCATCGAGGTGGCACCAGCCCCCGGCACCAGCGACGAGGAAGGAACGGCCGTCACCGTGAGCGACGAAGGCCCCGGCATCCCCGAGGAGTCGATGGGCCGTGTCTTCACCCGCTTCTGGCGGGGGAGCAAGCGCGGCGGCACCGGTCTCGGCCTCTACATCGTCAAAGGAATCGTCGAGGCGCACGGCGGGACGATCACCGTCGGACGCGGCCCCGGCGGCGGCGCCGAGTTCCGATTTATCCTGCCCGTCGGCGCGCCCGCGTACCTGAGCTAGACACCAGCCGGTACGCCTCGGCGCAGCCCACGGGCTCATCCGCGTTCCTCCAGCGTTCCTGCACCCCGTTAGACTCGACCTTTGGCACCTTTGCGTCCTCGGTCGTCGAGCGGGGGCCCCAGCCACCCCATCGGAAGTACGGGAAGACATGTCGGCACCCAATAAGTCGTACGACCCAGTCGAGGTCGAGGCACTGAAACCGGAAGAGATCGAGCGCATGCGGGACGAGGCGCTCGCCGCCTTCGCCGCCGCAGGTGACCTCGACGCGCTCCACGAGGCGAAGATCGCGCAGACGGGGCCCACCTCGCCGCTCGCGCTCGCCAACCGGGAGATCGGCGCCCTGCCGCCGCACGCCAAGGCTGACGCCGGCAAGCGCGTGGGCCAGGCCCGCGGTGCCGTCAACAAGGCCCTGGCCGCCCGGCAGGCCGAGCTGGAGGCCGAGCGCGACGCGCGCGTCCTGGTCGAGGAGGCGGTGGACGTCACCCTTCCGTACGACCGCGTCCCCTCCGGCGCCCGCCACCCGCTGACCACGCTCTCGGAGCGCATCGAGGACATCTTCGTGGCCATGGGCTACGAGGTGGCCGAGGGCCCCGAGGTCGAGACCGAGTGGCTGAACTTCGACGCGCTGAACATCGCGGCCGACCACCCCGCCCGGGGCGAGCACGACACCTTCTTCGTGCAGGGCCCCGACGGGGACCAGAGCGGCGGCGTCGTCCTGCGTACGCACACGTCCCCCGTGCAGGTCCGCTCCATGCTGGACCGCGAGCCGCCGGTGTACGTGATCTGCCCCGGCCGCGTGTACCGCACCGACGACCTGGACGCGACCCACACCCCGGTCTTCCACCAGGTCGAGCTGCTCGCCGTGGACGAGGGCCTGACCATGGCCGACCTCAAGGGCACCCTCGACCACATGGTCAAGGCGCTCTTCGGCGGCGAGGGCATGAAGACCCGGCTCCGGCCGAACTTCTTCCCGTTCACCGAGCCGTCCGCCGAGATGGACATGGTCTGCTACGTCTGCCGCGGCGAGTCCGTCGGCAACCCCGACCGCCCCTGTCGCACCTGCTCCAGCGAGGGCTGGATCGAGCTCGGCGGCTGCGGAATGGTCAACCCGAAGGTGCTCGTCGCCTGCGGCGTGGACCCCGAGAAGTACAGCGGATTCGCCTTCGGGTTCGGCATCGAGCGGATGCTGATGTTCCGCCACAACGTCGAAGACATGCGAGACATGGTCGAGGGTGACGTCCGGTTCACCCGGCCCTTCGGGATGGAGATCTGATGCGGGTCCCGCTTTCATGGCTGCGGGAGTACGTCGACCTGCCGGCGACGGAGACCGGCCGTGACGTACAGACCAAGCTCATCGCGGCCGGCCTCGAGGTCGAGACCGTCGAGCAGATCGGCGCCGGGCTCAAGGGCCCCCTCGCCGTGGGCCAGGTGCTCACGATCGAGGAGCTGACCGAGTTCAAGAAGCCCATCCGCTTCTGCACCGTCGACGTCGGCCAGGCCAACGGCACGGGCGAGCCCCAGGAGATCATCTGCGGCGCCCGCAACTTCGCGGTCGGCGACAAGGTCGTCGTGGCGCTGCCCGGCGCGATCCTGCCCGGCGACTTCCAGATCGCCGAACGCAAGACATACGGCAAGGTGTCGCGCGGCATGATCTGCTCCGGCGACGAGCTCGGCATGGGCGACGACGGCTCGCACGGCATCATCGTCCTGCCGCCCCAGCACGAGGTCGGCACCGACGCCACCGAGCTGCTGGAGCTGTTCGACGAGGTCCTCGACATCGCCGTCACGCCCGACCGCGGCTACTGCCTGTCGATGCGCGGCGTCGCCCGCGAGGCGGCCATCGCCTACGGGCTGCCGCTGCGCGACCCGGCGCTGCTCGACGTGCCCGCGCCGAACCCGTACGGCTACGAGGTGCGGATCGGCGACCCGATCGGCTGCGACCGCTTCACCGCGCGCACCGTCGTCGGCCTCGACCCCGAGGCACGGTCCCCGATCTGGCTGCAGCGCCGCCTCCAGAAGGCGGGCATGCGCCCGATCTCGCTCGCCGTCGACATCACCAACTACGTGATGCTGGAGCTCGGCCAGCCGCTGCACGCCTACGACCGCTCGCGCGTCGACGGTCCGATCGGTGTCCGCCGCGCCGAGCAGGGCGAGAAGTTCACCACCCTCGACGGCGTCAAGCGCGTGCTCGACGCCGAGGACCTCGTCATCACGGACAACCGCGGGCCGATCGGTCTCGCGGGCGTGATGGGCGGCGCCAACACCGAGATCGCCGACCACGACGACACCGAGGGCGCCACCACCGAGGTCGTCATCGAGGCCGCGCACTTCGACCCGGTCTCCATCGCCCGCACCGCGCGCCGCCACAAGCTGTCCTCCGAGGCGTCCAAGCGCTTCGAGCGCGGCGTCGACCCGCAGGCCGCGGCCGCCGCCGCGCAGCGCACCGTCGACCTGCTGGTGCTGCTCGCGGGCGGCACGGCCGAGGCGGGCGTCACCGAGGTCGTCGCGCCCGCCGCGCCGCGCACGATCACGATGAGCGCCGACCACCCCGACCGCGTCGCCGGTGTCGCGTACGGCCGCGAGACCGTCGTACGCCGCCTCCAGGAGGTCGGCTGCGACGTCTACGGGCAGGACGAGCTGGTCGTCACCGTGCCGTCCTGGCGCCCGGACCTGGGCGCGCCGAACGACCTCGCCGAAGAGGTCATCCGGCTGGAGGGCTACGAGGAGCTCCCGTCCACGCTGCCCACCCCGCCGTCCGGACGAGGGCTCACCCCGCGTCAGCGGCTGCACCGCCGGGTCGGCCGCGTGCTGGCGGGCTCCGGCTACGTCGAGGCGCTGAACTACCCGTTCATCGGCGAGAACGTGTTCGACCACTTCGGGCTCGAGGCCGGTGACCCGCGGCGTACCGTCGTCAAGCTGGTCAACCCGATCTCCGACGAGGAGCCGGCGCTGCGCACCACGCTGCTGCCCGGACTGCTCGGCGCGCTGCGCCGCAACGTCGGCCGTGGTTCGAACGACCTGGCCCTCTTCGAGACCGGTCTGGTCTTCCGGCCCACCGGTGAGGAGACGGTCCCGGGCGTGCTGCCCGTCGACCGCCGTCCCACCGACGAGGAGATCGCCGCGCTCAACGCCGCGCTGCCGCGTCAGCCGCGCCGCGCCGCCACCGTCATGGCGGGCGCGCGCGAGCAGGCCGGCTGGTGGGGTGCGGGCCGCCCGGCCGACTGGGCCGACGCGGTCGAGTCCGCCCGTGCGGTCGCCCGTGAGGCGGGCGCCGACCTGACCGTCCGCGCCGACCAGCACGAGCCGTGGCACCCGGGCCGCTGCGCCGCGCTGTACGCCACCGTGGACGGCGAGGAGACCCTCGTCGGTCACGCGGGCGAACTGCACCCGCGCGTCATCAAGGCGCTCGGACTGCCGGAGCGCACCTGCGCCATGGAGGTCGAACTGGACCTCCTGGAGAGGGCCGGCCGGGGCGCCCTCCAGGCGCCGCGGATCTCCACGTTCCCGGTGGCCACGCAGGACGTCGCGCTGATCGTGGCCTCCGACGTCCCGGCGGCCGAGGTCGAGGCCGCCCTGCGTGACGGCGCCGGCGAACTGCTGGAGTCGATCCGGCTGTTCGACGTGTTCACCGGTGAGCAGATCGGCGAGGGCAAGAAGTCGCTCGCGTACGCGCTCCGGTTCCGCGCGACCGACCGCACGCTGACCGTCGAGGAGGCCTCGGCCGCCCGCGACACGGCGATCGCGCTGGCCGGCGAGCGTGTGGGCGCGGTGCTGCGCGGCGCCTGACGCCGACGAGACCGCTGAGGGGGGTACCCGGAACTGTTCCGGGTACCCCCTCACTCGTTCGGGTGAGACGTGCGTCGCGTCACGGCCGTGGTGCCGCGACGGCGACCGGACGTGTGCCCCGTCCCGCCAATCCGCGGAGTCGGATACGCGGCGGCGCCGTCCGCCCCGCCGCGGAGTGTCGGGCAGATCAGCGGAGCGGACGACGCGGGTGCGGGCCGCCGCACTGTACGAGGGGGAGCCGACGGCCCGGCCGCCTCCTGGAGAGGCAGTTCAGTCAACCGGGGTGCCCGGCGCGGCGGCAGAGCGCGTACGGCATGGATATATGCACTTCTTTCACACCCCGTGCGAACCGCGCTCCACTACGCTGGGCGTCACCGAGCCAACGGAGGGGCCCCTATGCAGCCCAACACCCTGCTCGACGCCCTGCTCGACGAGGCGGGCATCTCCCACGCGGGTCTCGCCGCCCATGTGAACCAGGCGGGCCGGGCGAGAGGTCTGGCCCTCCGGTACGAACACACGGCCGTGGCACGCTGGTTGAAGGGCCAGCGTCCGCGCGGCCAGGTGCCGGACCTGATCTGCGAGGTCCTGGCGGGGCGGCTGCACCGCGCGATCACCCTCGACGACATCGGTCTCGGCGTGCCGGGACAGGCCGAGGGACCGCACGGCTCACCCCTCTCCGGATTCGTCGAACGCGCCACCGCGCTCTGGCGCTGCGACGAGCAGCAACGGCCGCACATCATCGGCGCGCAGGCGGTCACGGGCACGCCCGCGGTGATGCCCGTCTGGGAGTGGGAGAACCCCCCGGAGGACTCGGACGTCTCCCGCGACGGCCGGACCCGCGTCAGCATGGCGGACATCAAGATGCTGCGCGCGGCCCGTGCGCACTACGAGCTGATGTACCGCAAGGCGGGCGGCATCGCCACCCGCTCCCGCATCGTCGGGTTCCTCAACGCCGAGACCGCCCCGCTGCTGCGCGGCGCCTACAGCGACGCACTCGGCCGCCAGCTGCACCGGGCCACCGGCGGCCTGGTGGCCGTCGCGGGCATCTGCGCGTACGACTCCGACGCGCACGGACTCGCCCAGCGCTACTTCCACCAGGCGCTTCGGCTGGCCAAGGCGAGCGGGGACCGGGGCCTCGGCGCGTACGTCATCGCCCTCCTCGTCAACCAGTCGCTGTTCATGGGCGAGTTCCGGCAGGCGGTCGCGTTCGCGGAGGCGGCGCTGCGCTCCGCGGGGCAGCAGCTCACCCCGGCGCTGGCTGCGGATCTGCACGCGATGCAGGCGAAGGCGTACGCACATCTCGGCGACGGCGGCAGCGCGCTGGGGTGCATCCGGCGCGCGGAGCAGGAGGCGGACCGCATCCGCCCCGGTCACGAACCCGACGAGACGGGCTATGTGCAGCCGGGGCTGGTGAACGTGCAAGTCGCGGAGGCGCTGCTGAGTCTCGGCGAGCTGTCGGCGGCCCGGGAGCATGCGACGGCCGCCGCCGCGGCCCCGGCGCACGACCGCGGCCGGGTGCACCGGCTGGCCATGCTCAGCCAGATCGAGCTGCGTCAGGGCGAGGCGGACCGGGCCGCGTGGACGGCGATCGAGATGGCCGAGCGGGCCAGGGGGATGGAGTCCCAGCGCCTGCGCGACCGGCTGCGGGAAGTACGCGGACAACTCGCGGCGAGCCGCTGCGCGAGCGCCGACGAGGCGGCCGAACTGATCGACGGGGCACTGCGCGTTCCCCTGTGAGCATTTCCCTATGAACGCGCAACTGCTGCGATATTGCCATCGACTTGTCGGAAGGTGGCAGAAAGATGCAGTGGGCGAAACTGAGCGAACAAACCGTCTATGAAAACCGCTGGTTCCGAGTCAATCTCGCGGACGTGGCACTCCCCGACGGCCGGCACCTCGACCACTTCCTCATACGGCTGCGCCCCGTCGCCGTCGCGACCGCCGTCAACGAGGCCAACGAGGTGCTGCTGCTCTGGCGGCACCGCTTCATCACCGACAGCTGGGGCTGGGAGCTCGCCGCGGGGGTCGTCGAGGACGGCGAGGACATCGAGGCCGCGGCGGCCCGCGAGATGGAGGAGGAGACCGGCTGGCGGCCGGGCCCGCTCCAGCATCTGCTGACCGTGGAGCCGTCCAACGGGCTCACCGACGCCCGGCACCACCTCTACTGGGCGCAGGACGCGACGTACATCGGGCATCCCGAGGACGACTTCGAGTCCTCCCGCCGTGAGTGGGTACCGCTGAAGCTGGTCCCCGACATGATCGCGCGCGGCGAGGTCCCGGCCGCCAATATGGCGGCCGGGCTGCTGATGCTGCACCATCTGCGCCTGGGCTGAGCCTCCCGGGGCCAGCACCTAGTGGCCGAGCGCCTGCCAGACCGTCACCGCCAGCGCGCCCAGCGCCGTGAGCGCGGCGACGGCGGGCAGGGGCCACTTGGTGTGCTCCAGCGCCACCACGCGCGTGGCCAGATCGCTCAGATCGCGGTCGATCCGGTCATGGCGCTGGGCGAGCAGGGCGAGATGTCCGTCGATGCGGGCGAGGCCGACGTCGAGAGAGCGCCGCACCTCCGCCAGCTCCTCGACGGCGGCTAAGTGATCGGGGCCGGTGGTCACCTGATTGCTCCTCTTCGAGTGCGAAAGAGTTGTCCGGTGATCCCGAGTCAACTCTCCCCGGTCGGAGCAGGGGAGCGTGTGCGAGGGGCATATGCGAACACACCTCGTACACCCCGTGTGAAACACCCGCGCGCGTCAGTACGGGTAGAAGCCCGAGCCCGTCTTCCGGCCCAGTCGGCCCGCGTCCACCATGCGCTGGAGCAGCGGGGGAGCGGCGTACAGCGGCTCCTTGAACTCGGCGTACATCGAGTCGGCCACCGAGGCCACCGTGTCCAGGCCGATCAGGTCGGACAGCTTCAGCGGGCCCATGGGGTGGGCGCAGCCCAGCTCCATGCCGTTGTCGATGTCCTCGCGGCTCGCGATGCCCGACTCGAACATCCGGATCGCCGAGAGCAGATACGGGATGAGCAGGGCGTTGACCACGAAGCCCGAGCGGTCCTGGGCGCGGATCGCGTGCTTGCCCAGGGTCTGCTCGACCACGGCCTCCGACCGCTTGATGGTCTCCTCGGAGGTGGTGAGCGCCGGGATCAGCTCGACGAGCTTCTGCACCGGCGCCGGGTTGAAGAAGTGGATGCCGATGACCTGGTCGGGACGGGAGGTCGCGACAGCCAGCTTCACCAGCGGGATGGAGGAGGTGTTGGAGGCGAGGATGGCGTCCTGCCGGGTCACCACCTGGTCGAGGACCTGGAAGATCTCGGTCTTGACCTGCTCGTTCTCCACGACGGCCTCGATGACGAGGTCGCGGTCGGCGAACTCCCCGAGGTCGGTGGTGAAGCTGAGCCGCGCCAGCGTCTCGTCCCGCTCCGCCTCGGTGATCTTGCCGCGTTCGGCGGCCTTGGAGAGCGAGTTGAAGAGCCGGGTACGGCCGATCTCCAGGGCCTCGCCGGTGGTCTCGGCGACCTTCACCTCGAGTCCGCTACGGGCGCACACCTCCGCGATGCCGGCGCCCATCTGGCCACAGCCCACCACTCCGACGCGGGATACGTCGGCCACAGTGTCGGTCACATCGTGCCTTTCGCTGAACTGCTGATCTACAGGTCGACTGATCTTCAGTGCGGCAGGTCCCCCGTTTGGTTCCGGCGCCCGCCTCGACGCCACGACGTTACTCCGGGGTGCGTGTGCCCGGGGCCCCGGGGCGGGCATGCTTCGCACTATGAGGCAGATCACCAGAAGAGGGTTGCTGACGGCGGCCGGTGCGCTCGGTGCGCTGGCCATGACGAGCGACGTGGCGGCGGGGGCCACCGCCGCACCGGGCGCCCGCCGCCACGAAGGGGCGGCGGAGTTCCGCGGGATGTGGATCGCGTCCGTCGTCAACCGCGACTGGCCCTCGCGGCGCGGGCTCAGCGCGGCCGAGCAGCGGGCCGAGCTGCTGGCCCTCCTCGACACGGCGGTCGACCGCCGGCTGAACGCGGTCGTCTTCCAGGTCCGCCCGACCGCCGACGCGCTGTGGCCCTCGCCGCACGAGCCCTGGTCGGAGTACCTCACCGGTGTCCAGGGGCGCCACCCCGGCTGGGACCCGCTGGGCACGGCCGTGACCGAGGCCCACAAGCGCGGTCTGGAGCTGCACGCCTGGTTCAACCCGTACCGCATCGCCTTCCACACCGACCCGACCAGACTGGCGAAGGGGCACGCCGCCAGGGTCCACCCCGAGTGGGTCGTTCCGTACGGCGGCAAGCTGTACTTCAATCCCGGGCTGCCCGAGGTCAGGTCCTTCGTACGGAAGGCCATGCTCGACGCGGTCGCGCGGTACGACATCGATGCCGTGCACTGGGACGACTACTTCTACCCGTACCCGGTGGCCGGGGAGAAGTTCGACGACGACGACGCGTACGAACGCCACGGCGGGGGCTTCTCCAGCCGGGCCGCCTGGCGCCGCGACAACACCGACCGGCTGGTGAGCGAGACGGCGCGGCGGATCAAGGAGATCAAGCCGGGGGTGCGCTTCGGCATCAGCCCCTTCGGGGTGTGGCGCAACGCGGCCACGGACCCGCGCGGCTCCGACACGACGGCCGGCGTGGAGACGTACGACGACCTGTACGCGGACACGCGCAAATGGGTGCGCGAGGGCTGGATCGACTACCTCGTCCCGCAGCTGTACTGGCACATCAGCCTCGCCGCCGCCGACTACGCCACGCTGGTGCCGTGGTGGGACGAGGTGGCACGGGGCACCGGCGTCGATCTCTACATCGGCGAGGCGCTCTACAAGGCGGGCGACCCGGCCCAGCCCGACCCCTGGCAGGACCCGGCCGAACTCTCACGCCACCTCACGCTCGCCCGCGACTACGCGGATGTGCGCGGCCACTGCTTCTTCGCGGCGAAAGAGGTCGCCGCGGACCCGGTCGGGGCGATGGCCAGAGTGGTGGCCGATCACTACCCGACCCGGGCCACGGTGCGGGGCTGAGGGGCCGCCCGGTACGGGCTCAGGGGTGTTCCTTGTGGCGTACGACGGAGTCGGGGCCGGGTGACACCACGCACTCGTGACCGTCGTCCTCGAACCGGACGCGGTACGGAGGCGTGCCCTTCTCGCCCCTCACTTCCAGGATCTCGGCTTGCCGGTCGTGCTGGCCGACGACCCGGCCGTGCACGATCAGCTTGTCGCCCACACTCGCTTCCATCGGATGTGACCTCCTTGAGGGGGCGTGCTCGTTCCTCCTGAGTCTACGTCCGGGGGCGTGACCCGCGTCACGTCAGCCGGGCGCCTCAGGTGCCCGCGCGCTGGGTCACCGCGATGCAGACGAGGACCGCGACGGCGGCGAGCGGGGCGGCCGGGGAGAGCGGTTCGGAGAGCACCAGGACCGACCAGAAGAGGGTCAGCAGGGGCTGGGCGAGCTGGAGCTGGCTCGCCTTCGGGATACCGATCGTGGCCATGCCGCGGTACCAGACGTACAGGCCGAAGAAGGTCGATCCGGCGGCCACCCAGACGAGTCCGATCACGCCGTGCGCGGTCAGCCGGACCGGTTCGGCCATCAGGGCGACGACGGAGCCGGCCACCGCGAGCGGCAGGCACATGACCAGGGCCCAGCCGATCACCTGCCAGCCCGGCATCAGCCGGGCCAGCCGGCCGCCCTCCGTGTAGCCCGCGGCGCACACCAGGAGCGCACCGAACAGATACAGATCACCCGTGGACAGCGCGCCGCCGCTCTGCTGCACGGTGAAGGCGATCACGACGGCGGCGCCGGCGAGAGCGGCCGCCCAGAAGGTGCGGGACGGGCGCCGCCCCGTGCGTACGGCCGCGAAGACGGCGGTCGTCAGCGGCAGCAGCCCGACGACGACCGCGGCGTGCGAGGTCGTCGATGTCTCCAGCGCGAGCGTCGTCAGCAGCGGGAAGCCGACGACCGTGCCGCCCGCGACGACGGCCAGGGACGCCCAGTGCCGCCGCTCGGGGACGGGTACGCGCAGGGCGAGCAGGAACCCGCCCGCGATGACCGCCGCGAGGACGCTCCGCACGGACACGAGCGACCAGGGCCCGAAGGACTCCAGGCCCCAGACCGTGGACGGGAAGGTGAGCGAGAAGGAGACGACGCCGAGCACCGCGAGCAGCGTGCCGGTCCGCGACCCGGCCGGTCCGGGCGCGTGCGCGCCGTCGGCGTCGCCCGCGTCGCGGGGCCCGGCCGGGCGGGGTGCGCCGGTGGCGGCCGGGCCGGAGGCTTCGGCGGGGCCCGTGCCGTTGGCTGTCGCGAGCGGGCCCTGGGCGGTGACCGCTATCGAGTCTGTGGCAGTAGCGCTATCCTGTGCTCTCATGGGTGAGCGTAGCAGTGTTGCTGAGCTGGTGGGATCTCTTAAGCGAGAGCTGAACCGCTACTCTCCGGGTGAGAAGCTGCCGTCGAGCCGGGTACTCGTCGAGCGCCACCGGGTGTCCCCGGTCACCGTTTCCCGGGCCCTCGCGCAACTCGCCGCCGAAGGGCTGGTCGTCACCCGGCCCGGCGCCGGCGCGTTCCGCGCGCAGCCGCGTACGGACACGGCGCGGCCCGGCGACACGTCCTGGCAGGAGGTCACCCTCAGCGCCGACGCGGCGACCGAGCTCGTGCCGCGTGCCGTGGACGCCTCCGGGGTGCTGGTCACCCTGGCGCCGCCGCCACCGGGCGTGGTCGAGTTCAACGGTGGCTATCTGCACCCCTCGCTCCAGCCCGAGCAGGCGATGGCCGCCGCGCTCGCGCGGGCCGGCCGGCGGCCGGGCGCCTGGGGGAGGCCCCCCGCCGACGGGCTGCCCGAGCTGCGCGAGTGGTTCGCGCGCGCCATCGGGCCCACCGTCGGCGCCGCCGAGGTGCTCGTCACCGCGGGCGGGCAGGCCGCGCTCACCACCGCGCTGCGCGCGCTGGCCCCGCCCGGCGCGCCCGTGCTCGTCGAGTCACCCACGTACCCGGGCATGCTGGCGATCGCCCGCGCCGCCGGGCTGCGGCCGGTGCCCGTGCCGGTCGACGCGCGCGGGGTGCGTACGGAACTGCTCGCCGCCGCCTTCCGGGCCACCGGCGCGCGGGTCTTCGTCTGCCAGCCGCTCTTCCAGAACCCCACCGGCGCCGTGCTGGCACCCGACCGGCGCGCCGAGGTGCTGCGCATCGCCCGTGCGGCCGGTGCGTTCGTCATCGAGGACGACTTCGCGCGCCGTCTCGTCCACGACGACGCCGGCCCGCTGCCCGCCCCGCTCGCCGCCGACGACCCGGACGGCGTCGTCGTCCACGTCAGCTCGCTCACCAAGGTCACCTCACCGAGCCTGCGCGTGGCCGCCCTGGCCGCTCGTGGCCCCGTCCTGGAACGGCTCCGCGCCATCCATGTGGTCGACACCTTCTTCGTGCCGCGGCCGCTCCAGGAGGCCACGCTCGAACTCGTCGGCGCCCCCGCCTGGGCGCGGCATCTGCGCGCCGTCGCCGTCGAGTTGAAGACCCGCCGGGACACGCTGACCTCCGCCCTCGGTCTGCACCTCCCCGAACTCGCCCTGCCGCACATCCCGTCCGGCGGCTATCACCTCTGGCTCCGCCTGCCCGACGGCACCGACGAGGCCGCCCTCGTCGCCGCCGCCCTGCGCGCGGGCGCCGCCGTCGCCCCCGGCCGTCCCTACTTCAGCGCCGAACCTCCCGCCGGTCACCTCCGGTTGAGCTTCGCGGGCGTGGCCGGCCCGACGGAGATCGTGGAAGGCGTACGACGGCTGCGGGCCGCCTGTGACGAGGTCCTGGAAGAACGTGTCACCCGCCACTGACAACCGGCCCGCGTCGGTGGGTCCGGGGCGGGCGGGGGCCGACGGCGGCGATGGGCCGCGGCCGGTGGCGTCAGGACCGGGCGAAGGCCGGGTTCGCGCCGCGCAAGGGCCCGACGATGTGGATGAGCCCGAGCCCCGGTGCGCCTGCCGACCGGACTTGCGGTGAGCGTCCACTGACCTCGGGGCGAGCGTCCACCGACCTCGCGGTGAGCGCCCCGTGAGCCTCATGAACGGTCAGTAACCCCTCTTGACCCAGGGGGCGCGTGGGCCGACGATCCCGCCATGAGTGTTCGGGTCACGCTCGTCGCCGCCGCGCGCAGCTCCTCACGGCTGGCCGAGCGCTTCGACGACGACCGGCCGCTGGACCAGGCCGGATGGCACGAGGTGCAGCGCGCCGCGCACGCGCTCGTGCCACTGGGCGGGGCCGAGCTGCGCTACTGCTCACCGACCGCGCGCAGCCGGGCGACGGCCGACGCGCTCGGCTACGCGCCGCTCGCCCAGCCCGCGCTCAGCGACTGCGACATGGGCCGGTGGCGCGGCTTCACGCTCGCCGAGGTGGCGGCCAGCGAGCCGGGCGCGGTCGACGCCTGGCTCGCCGATCCGCGCTCGGCGCCGCACGGCGGCGAGCCGCTGCTCGCGTTCATCTCCCGGATAGGCGGCTGGCTCGACACCCGCCCGGCGGACGACGGCAGCACCGTCCTCGCCGTCGCCGAGCCGGCCGTCGTACGGGCCGCGCTCGTGTACGCGCTGAAGGCCCCGCCCTCGACGTACTGGAACGTGGACGTCCGGCCCCTGTCCACCATCGTGCTGACCGGCAGGGCAGGGCGCTGGAGCCTGCGTCTGGAGACCGGCGGATGAGTGACCGCGAACCGCTCACCCTGCCCGGAACCGGCCCCTCGGCCCGACCTGAGTGCAACCCGCAGGTTGCATATGGCGGGTCGACGTGCAACTCTGGAGTTGCGTCAACTGGAGTCGCATCCAGTGCCCTCGACGAAGGAGTTCCCTGATGAGCGAGGATCGGATCGAACGGGAAACCCTGATCGCGGCCCCCCTGGAGCGGGTCTGGTCACTCGTGGCCGAACCCGGGTTCTGGGTGGCGGACAAGGCAGGGCTGCCCGGCACCGTGGCCAGAGAAGGCGAGTCGATCGTGGCGAAGAACGCCGAGTACGGCGACTTCCCGGTGCGTGTGGAGAAGGTCGAGCCGCCGACGTACCTGGCGTACCGCTGGGCCAGCGCGTTCCCCGGAGAAGAGCTGCGCGAGGACAACAGCACCCTTGTGGAGTTCACGTTGACACCGGAAGGCGACAAGACGCGGCTGCGCGTCGTCGAGAGCGGTTTCGCGACCCTGGCCGGGTCCGAGGAGCTGCGCCGCAAGGCGGTGCAGGACAACACCGGCGGATGGCCCCTGGAGCTCGACGCGCTCAAGGCGCGCGCCGAACAGCCGTCCGCGTGACGGACGAGCATCCCGCCCCCGCCGACGCGGTCGACAGCGTCCTGGTCGCGCTGGCCGACCCGACGCGACGTCAGCTGCTCGAGCTGCTCGCCGCGCAGGGCGAGGCCACCGCGACGACGCTCGCCGAACGTCTTCCCGTCTCGCGGCAGGCGGTGGTCAAGCACCTCGCCGTCCTGGACGCCGCCGGGCTGGTGTCCGGCGGCCGGGTCGGACGCGAGGTGCGGTACGCCGTGCGGCCCGCGGCGCTGGACGCGACGGCACGGTGGATGGCCGCGCTCGCGGCCGCATGGGATCGGCGGCTGGCGGACATCAAGCGCGTCGCCGAGGCGCGGGAGCGGGAAGCGGGCCGGTCGCAGGGCGCATAGCCGCGTCGTCCGGCGCGGCGTGAGCCGCGGTTGCGGGCCGGGAGCGGTCTGTCAGGCTTGTTGAGCCGACGGGGGTCCGACGGGGGTCCGACGGGGGTCCGACGGGGGTCCGACGGGGGTCCGGCGGGGGCTGACAGGGGAGCCGATGGAGCTCCCTCGGATGGTGCGAGTGACCGCCATGACGAATATGTCGAACGCCAGGACAGCCGTGACGGCAGTCGCGCTGACGACGACACTCGGGCTCGCGGCCGCGTCCTGGGCCGTGGCCGTCGCGCAGATGGACGGCATGGCCGGGACGCACGGGGCGGACGAGGCGGACGGGACGGACATGGCCGCGGCAGCGAGCCCGCTCGGTCCGTTCACGTACTTCATCGGACTGTGGGTGTCGATGATGGCGGCGATGATGCTCCCGGGCGCGGTTCCCGCCGTCCTGAGGCACGCTCACGCCGACGGCCGGGTGCGCGCCGTGCCCCTGTTCGTCGGGTCGTACCTCGCCGTCTGGACGCTCGTGGGCCTCGCCGTGTACGCGCTGTACCGGCCGCACGCGTCCGTCGTCGCCGGCGCGGTGGCGATCGCGGCGGGCGTCTACGAGTTCACGCCGCTCAAGCGGTACTGCCGCAGGCGCTGTCGCGAGAGCGTCCGCTCCGGTTTCGATTTCGGCCGCTACTGCGTCGGCTCGAGCATCGGACTGATGCTGATGCTGGTGGCACTGGGCGTCATGAGCGTCGTCTGGATGTCCGTCGTCGCCGTCCTCGTCCTCGCCCAGAAGCTGCGGCCCCCGCGCGCCGCCATCGATGTGCCGACGGCGCTCGCGATCATCGCACTGGGAATCCTGATCGTCGTCGCGCCCGCGTCGGTTCCCGGACTCGTGCCACCACCGATGTGAGGTACGGCAAGGAGGAGAGAGACGATGACCGATCACAGGACCGGAACACGTGAGGAGTGGCTCGCGGCCCGGCTGGAGCTGCTCGACGAAGAGAAGGCGCTGACCCGGCGCGGCGACGAACTGGCGCGCAAGCGCCAGGAGCTGCCCTGGGTCCGCATCGACAAGGAGTACCGCTTCGAGACCGACGACGGCACCGCGTCCCTCGCCGAACTCTTCAGGGGACGCTCGCAGCTGCTCGTCTACCACTTCATGTTCGGGCCCGATTACAGGGCGGGCTGTCCGTCGTGCTCGGCGATCGCGGACGGCTTCGACGGCTTCGTCCCCCACCTCGCGCATCACGGCGTCACGCTCTGCGCGGTGTCGCGTGCCCCGCTCGCGAAGCTGCAGGCGTACAAGCGGCGGATGGGCTGGAGCTTTCCCTGGGCGTCTTCCTTCGACAGCGCCTTCAACTACGACTTCCACGTGGCGCACACCAAGGAGGAGTGGGATTCGGGCGCGGTCGAGTACAACTTCCGCACCATGGATATCCGGCCGGAGCCCGGCGAGGACGAGGACGCGATGGACGTGGGCACGGACTTCGCCACATACCGGCGCGAAGGGCCCGGTATGAGCGCGTTCGCGCTCGAGGACGGCGTCGTGTTCCACACCTACTCGACGTACGAGCGCGGCCTGGACATCCTCTGGGGCATGTACCAGTGGCTCGACCGTGCGCCGCTCGGCCGCAACGAGACCGGTCTCTGGTGGCGCCGCCGCGACGAGTACGACGAGCCCGTATAGCGCTCCGGATCGCACGCGGGTCGCCTGCAGGGCGGACATATCAGGCGTAACCTCTCATGAGGTACGGCGGGTGTGATCCCTCGCGCCCATTCCTCCATTGCATAAAACTGCGGCAATGCGTATAGTCATGCCATCAATGAGGAGGGTCCCATGGTGGTACGTGCAGCAGTGGCGGGAGCGAGTGGATACGCGGGCGGAGAACTCCTCCGTCTGCTCCTCGGACACCCCGGGGTCGAGATCGGCGCCCTGACCGGTCACTCCAACGCGGGGCAGAAGCTCGCAGCGCTCCAGCCGCATCTGCTTCCGCTCGCCGAGCGGGTCCTGGAGCCCACCACGGCCGAGGTGCTCGCCGGGCACGACGTCGTCTTCCTGGCGCTGCCGCACGGGCAGTCCGCGGCCGTCGCCGAGCAGCTCGGCGACGACGTCCTCGTCGTCGACATGGGCGCCGACTTCCGGCTGAAGGACGCGGGAGACTGGGAGAGGTTCTACGGCTCCGAGCACGCCGGGACCTGGCCCTACGGCCTGCCCGAACTGCCGGGTGCCCGCAGTGCGCTGGAGGGGTCCAAGCGCGTCGCGGTGCCCGGCTGCTACCCCACCGCGGTCTCGCTCGCGCTCTTCCCGGCGTACGCGGCCCACCTCGCCGAGCCGGAGGCCGTCATCACCGCCGCCACCGGCACCTCCGGCGCCGGCAAGGCCCTCAAGCCGCATCTGCTCGGCTCCGAGGTCATGGGCTCCATGAGCCCGTACGGAGTCGGCGGCGGCCACCGGCACACCCCCGAGATGATCCAGAACCTCAGCGCGGTCGCGGGCGAGCGCGTCACCGTGTCCTTCACGCCCACCCTCGCGCCGATGCCCCGCGGCATCCTCGCGACGTGCAGCGCCAAGGCCAGGCCGGGCACGACCGCCGACGACGTACGCGCCGCCTACGAGAAGGCGTACGCGGACGAGCCGTTCGTGCACCTGCTGCCCGAGGGGCAGTGGCCCGCGACGGCGTCCGTCTACGGTTCCAACGCCGTTCAGGTCCAGGTCGCCCATGACGAGGCCGCCGGCCGCATCATCGCGATCAGCGCCATCGACAACCTCACCAAGGGCACCGCCGGCGGCGCGGTGCAGAGCATGAACATCGCCCTCGGTCTCGATCAGACCACGGGACTTTCCACGATCGGAGTGGCACCTTGAGCGTCACCGCTGCACAGGGATTCACGGCGGCCGGTATCGCCGCCGGAATCAAGGAGAACGGCAACCCGGACCTGGCCCTCGTGGTCAACAACGGGCCCCGCCGCGCCGCCGCCGGTGTCTTCACCTCCAACCGCGTCAAGGCCGCCCCGGTCCTGTGGTCCGAGCAGGTGCTCAAGAGCGGCGAGGTCGGGGCCGTCGTCCTCAACTCGGGCGGTGCCAACGCCTGCACCGGCCCCCAGGGCTTCCAGGACACCCACGCCACCGCCGAGAAGGCGGCCGACGTCCTGAACGGACGAGGCCTGGACATCGGCGCCGGCGAGATCGCCGTGGCGTCCACCGGACTCATCGGTCTGCTCCTGCCCATGGACAAGCTCCTGCCCGGCATCGAGCGGGCCGCCTCGGAACTGAGCGAGCACGGCGGCGAGAAGGCCGCCATCGCCATCAAGACCACCGACACCGTCCACAAGACCGCCGTCCACGCGGGCGACGGCTGGACCGTCGGCGGCATGGCCAAGGGCGCCGGCATGCTCGCCCCCGGCCTCGCCACGATGCTCGTCGTCCTCACCACCGACACCGACCTCGACAGCGCCACCCTCGACAAGGCGCTGCGCGACGCCACCCGCGTCACCTTCGACCGGATCGACTCCGACGGCTGCATGTCCACCAACGACACGGTGCTGCTGCTCGCCTCCGGCGCCGCCGCGGTGACGCCCGCGTACGCCGACTTCGCCGAGGCCGTCCGCGCCGTCTGCGCCGACCTGGCCCGCCAGCTCATCGGCGACGCCGAAGGGGCCTCCAAGGACATCCGCATCGAGGTCGTCAACGCCGCGAGCGAGGACGACGCGGTCGAGGTGGGCCGTTCCATCGCCCGCAACAACCTCCTCAAGTGCGCCATCCACGGCGAGGACCCCAACTGGGGCCGGGTGCTGTCCGCGATCGGCACGACCAAGGCCGCCTTCGAGCCCGACAAGCTGAACGTCGCCATCAACGGCGTCTGGGTCTGCCGGGGAGGCTCCGTCGGCGAGGACCGCGACCTCGTCGACATGCGCTACCGCGAGGTCAAGATCACCGCGGACCTCGCCGCCGGGTCCGAGTCCGCCGTCATCTGGGCCAACGACCTCACCGCCGACTACGTCCACGAGAACAGCGCGTACAGCTCATGAGCGCCCACCCGTCTCCCACCACCACCCCTCCAAGGAGCGGTCCGCACTCATGAGTACCCGTAAGCACACCGCACTGCCCAAGGCGCAGATCTTGATCGAGGCACTGCCCTGGCTCACCCGCCACCACGGCAAGACGGTCGTCATCAAGTTCGGCGGCAACGCCATGGTCGACGAGGACCTGAAGGCCGCCTTCGCCAAGGACGTCGTCTTCCTGCGGCAGGCCGGCATCAAGCCCGTCGTCGTCCACGGCGGCGGCCCGCAGATCAGCGCCCAGCTCGACAAGCACGGACTGGTCAGCGAGTTCAAGGCCGGGCTGCGCGTGACGACCTCCGAGGCGATGGACGTCGTACGGATGGTGCTCGCCGGACAGGTCCAGCGCGAGCTGGTCGGGCTGCTCAACCAGCACGGCCCGCTCGCCGTCGGCCTCACCGGCGAGGACGCCCACACCATCACCGCCACCAAGCACCGCCCGACCATCGACGGCGAGCTCGTCGACATCGGCCGGGTCGGTGAGATCACCGAGATCGACACCGGCGCGATCCAGGCACTGCTCAACGACGGCCGTATCCCGGTCGTCTCCTCCATCGCCCGCTCCGCCGACGACGGGCACGTCTACAACGTCAACGCCGACACCGTGGCCGCCGCGCTGGCCGCCGCGCTCGGCGCCGAGACGCTGATGGTCCTCACCGATGTCGAGGGCCTCTACGAGGACTGGCCCAACAGCGACGAGGTCATCAGCCGCCTCACCGCGAGCCAGCTGGAGAAGCTGCTGCCCGACCTCTCCAGCGGCATGGTCCCCAAGATGCAGGGCTGCCTCCACGCCGTGCGCAACGGCGTCAACACCGCCCGGGTCATCGACGGCCGGGTGCAGCACTCCATCCTGCTGGAGATCTTCACCGACGAGGGCATCGGCACGATGGTCGTGCCGGACGGACAGAACGGACCGGGGGAACGATGACCAATCAGGAACTGTCGCAGCGCTGGCAGGGCTCGATGACGGACAACTACGGCACGCCGCAGCTGTCCCTGGTACGCGGCGAGGGCGCGAAGGTCTGGGACGCGGACGGCACCGAGTACCTCGACTTCGTCGGCGGCATCGCGGTCAACGCCCTCGGCCACGCCCACCCCGCGATCGTCGAGGCCGTCTCCCGGCAGATCGCCACCCTCGCCCACGTCTCCAACCTCTACGTCTCCGAACCGCAGGTCGCCCTCGCCGAGCGGCTGCTCCAGCTGTCCGGGCGCCCCGGGCGGGTCCTGTTCTGCAACTCCGGCGCCGAGGCCAACGAGGCGGCGTTCAAGCTGGGCCGGCTGACCGGGCGCGGCCACATGGTCGCCACCGACGGCGGCTTCCACGGCCGCACCATGGGCTCGCTCGCGCTCACCGGCCAGCCCGCGAAGCAGCAGCCGTTCCTCCCGCTGCCCGGTGACGTCACGCATGTGCCCTACGGCGACGCCGAGGCGCTGCGGGCGACCGTCACCACCGACACCGCCTTCGTGATCATCGAGCCCATCCAGGGCGAGAACGGCGTGGTCGTCCCGCCCGCCGGCTACCTCAAGGCCGCCCGCGAGATCACCCGCGCCACCGGCACCCTGCTCGTCCTCGACGAGGTGCAGACCGGCATCGGGCGGTGCGGCCACTGGTTCGCGGCCCAGGCCGAAGGCGTCGAGGCCGACATCGTCACGCTCGCCAAGGGGCTGGGCGGCGGCCTGCCGATCGGCGCGGTCCTGGCCTTCGGCGAGGCGGCCGACCTCTTCAAGCCCGGTCAGCACGGCACCACCTTCGGCGGCAACCCGGTCGCCTGTGCCGCCGGACTCGCCGTGCTGGCGACCCTCGACGGCAGGCTCGACGAGGTCAAGCGGCTCGGCGAGCGTCTGAGGGACGGAATCGAGTCCCTGGGCCACCCGCTGGTCTCGCATGTCCGCGGCGCGGGCCTGCTGCTGGGTATCGTGCTCAACGAGCCCTTCGCACCACAGGTGCGGGACGCGGCTCAGGGTGCCGGTCTCCTGGTCAACGCGCCCGCCCCCGACGTCGTACGGATCATGCCGCCGCTGATCATCGGCGACGCGGAGGTGGACGCGTTCCTCCAGAACCTCCCCGGCATCCTCGACGCGGCACACCACGGGGACGGACGATCCGGAGAATGAGACGACGATGACCGAGGCGCAGGACATCGAGCACGGCGGCCCGGCCGTGCCGCAGACCCGCACGGCCCGCCACCGCCGGATCGTGGACATCCTCAACCGGCAGCCGGTGCGCTCCCAGAGCCAGCTGGCCAAGCTCCTCGCCGACGACGGGCTGAGCGTCACCCAGGCGACGCTCTCCCGCGACCTCGACGAGCTCGGCGCGGTGAAGATCCGCAACACCGGGGGCGAGCTGATCTACGCGGTGCCGAGCGAGGGCGGATTCCGCACCCCGCAGGCTCCGCTGGGCGAGTCGGCGAAGGAGGAGCGGATGCGCCGCCTCTCCGGGGAACTGCTGATCTCCGCGGAGGCCTCGGCCAACCTCGTGGTCCTGCGCACCCCACCCGGCGCGGCCCAGTTCCTCGCCTCGGCCATCGACCAGGCCGAACTGCGCGAGATCCTCGGCACGATCGCGGGCGACGACACGCTGCTGCTGATCTCCCGCGACCCGGTGGGCGGCCAGGCCCTGGCGGACCACTTGCTGCGGCTGGCGCAGAACGACCGATAGGGGAAACCCAGCCCGTCCGGCGTTTGAGGACACGGCCGGAGGCCGTACCGGGGGTCTGGGGGCTTGCCCCCAGTTGCGGGAAGGGGCGGGTAGGGGAAAAGGCCCGCCGCAGGCGCCACCCCCACCCACCCCCTCAGTACCCCTGCCGAAGGCGTACGGGAGTGCGTACAACCCGGTGGGGGTCGTCGAGGTCCCCTGCTGCCGCGCCCGCCCCTCCACCAGGCCCTTCGCGCCGAAGCGGGCCGGGGCCGAGCCCGCGGCCACTCAGCGGCCGCCGGGGCGGCGCTCCCACCAGGTGACGGTCCCGGTGGTGGAGCCGGGCCCAGGCGCCTCGGCGGTGATGAGCTGGCGGCCGCCGCCCGTGTCGGCCATCCGTGCGGGCAACGGCGCGTCGGGGCAGACCGCGAGGGCCAGTAGGGTGACGCCGATCGCGAGAGCTGTGCGCATGAGCGGACCGTACGACCGGGCCCCGCGCCCGGCGACCGGGGCTGCGCCGACCGGATCAGTCCGTGCGCGCGGGCAGCGGAAGCGGCAACGCCGGCAGCCCGTCCCGGCTCACCCCGATCAGCGGCTTCTTCTCGCAGTACGCCGCGAACTCCTCGTCCGTCTTGCGGCCGAAGTGTTCGGCGTGCTGCGTCCGTTCCTCGCGGTAGTCCATGAACGGGACGGCGAACCCGCAGGCGTCACTGATCAGCTCGGCGTGGACGACGACGATGGCGCGGGCGCTCGGTCCGTCGGCGTCCTTGAAGTACGGGATGAACTCGGCCCAGCGCGGATCGTCGCGGAAGACGGCGTCCCCCCGCCCGTGCACCCGCAGCACCTTCGGCGGGCCGGTGAACGCGCACCACATCAGCGTGATGCGGCCGTTCTCGCGGACGTGGGCGACGGTCTCGGCGCTGCTCCCGCCGAAGTCCAGGTAGGCCAGCGTCAGTTCGTCGACGACGGCGAGTGTCCCCTTGCGGCCCTTGGGGGAGAGGTTGACGTGCCCGTCGCCCGACAGGGGCGCGGTGGCGGTGAAGAAGACTGGCTGCTCGTCAATGAACGTGCGGATACGGCCTTCTATGCGTTCGTACGTCTGTCCCATGCCCCCGATTATCGCCGCAGGGGTTCCGGCCCAGGAAGGCGACAGGCCGCTCGCCGGGGCGCACCGCCGGTCCCCGTCCGCTGCTCGGCGGGCGGCCCCGGCGGCGCGGACGGACGATGGAGATGCGCTCCGGAGCGGCGGCGATCGGCTCCGAAACCCGTGACCGATCACGCGGCCCGGGACCGGCCACCCGGGACCAGCCACCCGGGATTGACAAAACATACGGTGGACCGCATAGTTATACCCATCACCGAATGCACCGTAAGGAGAAACCCGTGACCGAGCGCGTCGTACTCGCCTACTCGGGCGGTCTGGACACCTCCGTCGCCATCGGCTGGATCGCCGAGGAGACGGGCGCCGAGGTCATCGCCGTTGCCGTGGACGTCGGCCAGGGCGGCGAGGACCTGGACGTCATCCGCAAGCGCGCGCTCGCCTGCGGTGCCGTCGAGGCGGAGGTCGCGGACGCGAAGGACGAGTTCGCCGACGAGTACTGCCTCCCGGCGATCAAGGCGAACGCCATGTACATGGACCGCTACCCGCTGGTCTCGGCCCTGTCCCGGCCGACCATCGTCAAGCACCTCGTGGCCGCCGCGAAGAAGCACAACGCCTCGATCGTGGCCCACGGCTGCACCGGCAAGGGCAACGACCAGGTCCGTTTCGAGGCCGGCATCGTGGCCCTCGCGCCCGACCTGAAGTGCATCGCCCCGGTCCGCGACTACGCGATGACCCGGGACAAGGCGATCGCCTTCTGCGAGGAGAAGCAGCTCCCGATCGCGACCACCAAGAAGTCGCCGTACTCCATCGACCAGAACGTCTTCGGGCGCGCCGTCGAGACCGGCTTCCTGGAGGACATCTGGAACGCGCCGATCGAGGACATCTACGAGTACACCTCGAACCCGGCCACCCCGCGCGAGGCCGACGAGGTCGTCATCTCCTTCAAGGAGGGCGTCCCGGTCGCCATCGACGGCAAGCCCGTCACCGTCCTCCAGGCGATCCAGCAGCTCAACGAGCGCGCCGGCGCTCAGGGCATCGGCCGGATCGACATGGTCGAGGACCGGCTCGTCGGCATCAAGTCCCGTGAGGTCTACGAGGCCCCGGGCGCGATCGCGCTGATCACCGCCCACTCCGAGCTGGAGAGCGTCACCGTCGAGCGCGAGCTGGCCCGCTACAAGCGGCAGGTCGAGCAGCGCTGGGGCGAGCTCGTCTACGACGGCCTGTGGTTCTCCCCACTCAAGCGCGCCCTGGACGGCTTCATCAACGAGGCCAACCAGCACGTGACCGGCGATGTCCGGATGACCCTGCACGGCGGCCGCGCCGTCGTCACCGGCCGGAAGTCGGACGAGTCGCTGTACGACTTCAACCTCGCGACGTACGACTCGGGCGACACGTTCGACCAGTCGAAGGCCCAGGGCTTCATCGACATCTTCGCGCTGTCGTCGAAGATCGCGGCCAAGCGCGACCTCGCCTGATTCCATATGTACGACAGCCGCCTCCCCGTTGTATCCCGGCGGGGAGGCGGTGGCACATCCACCCCCATGAGGAGCTTCAGCTGTGAGCAGCAACAACGGTGACGTCCGGCTCTGGGGCGGCCGGTTCGCCGACGGGCCCGCCGAGGCGCTGGCGAAGCTGTCCGCGTCCGTCCACTTCGACTGGCGGCTCGCCCCGTACGACATCGCGGGCTCCCGCGCGCACGCGCGGGTGCTCCACAAGGCGGGCCTGCTCACCGAGGACGAGCTGACCCGCATGCTGGGCGGCCTCGACCAGCTCGAGGCGGATGTGGCGGCCGGTGACTTCACCGGCACGATCGCCGACGAGGACGTCCACACCGCCCTGGAACGGGGTCTGCTGGAGCGTCTCGGTCCCGACCTCGGCGGCAAGCTGCGCGCCGGCCGGTCCCGCAACGACCAGGTCGCCACCCTCTTCCGGATGTACCTGCGCGATCACGCCCGGATCATCGGCGGCCTCGTCGCCGAGCTCCAGGACGCGCTGGTGGGCCTTGCCGAGGCGCACCCGGACGTCGCCATGCCGGGCCGTACGCACCTCCAGCACGCCCAGCCGGTGCTCTTCGCCCACCACGTCCTGGCCCACGTCCAGTCGCTGTCCCGGGACGCCGAACGGCTGCGCCAGTGGGACGAGCGCACGGCCGTCTCCCCGTACGGCTCCGGCGCGCTCGCGGGCTCGTCGCTGGGCCTCGACCCGGAGGCGGTGGCGAAGGACCTGGGCTTCGAGCACGGCTCTGCCGGCAACTCCATCGACGGCACGGCATCGCGCGACTTCGTCGCCGAGTTCGCGTTCATCACCGCGATGATCGGCGTGAACCTGTCCAGGATCGCCGAGGAGATCATCATCTGGAACACGAAGGAGTTCTCCTTCGTGACCCTGCACGACGCCTTCTCGACCGGCTCGTCGATCATGCCGCAGAAGAAGAACCCGGACATCGCGGAGCTGGCGCGCGGCAAGTCGGGCCGCCTCATCGGCAACCTGACCGGGCTGATGGCCACGCTGAAGGCCCTCCCGCTCGCGTACAACCGTGACCTCCAGGAGGACAAGGAGCCGGTCTTCGACTCCTGCGACCAGCTGGAGGTCCTGCTCCCGGCCTTCACCGGGATGATGGCGACGCTCACCGTCAACCGTGAGCGGATGGAGGAGCTCGCCCCGGCCGGCTTCTCGCTCGCCACGGACATCGCCGAGTGGCTGGTCAAGCAGGGCGTACCGTTCCGCGTCGCGCACGAGGTCGCGGGCGAGTGCGTCAAGGAGTGCGAGCAGCACGGCATCGAGCTGGACCAGCTCACCGACGACCAGTTCGCGAAGATCTCCGAGCACCTGACCCCGGAGGTCCGGACCGTCCTGAACGTCCCGGGCGCGCTGGCCTCCCGCAACGGGCGGGGCGGTACGGCCCCGTCGGCCGTCGCCACCCAGCTCGCCGAGGTGAAGGCGGACCTGGCGGTCCAGCACGCCTGGGCCACCGCGAAGCACTAAGCGCTCCGCTGGAGGTCCGATGTGATGCCCGCGGGTGCGTCGGTGGCTGGTCGCGCAGTTCCCCGCGCCCCTTCGGGGCGCTGCCGCACCGCACCGGACGTCGCCGAGCCTGCTCGGCCGCACCGGCTGAACGAACACGTCGCCGCCGCCCGGCCGGGCGGCGGCGACGTGCGTGGTGCGAGGTGTCGACCTGTCGACGTGCCGACGTGTGTCAGGCGAGGGTCGCGAGCGCCTGGTTCAGGGTCGCGGACGGACGCATGACGGCAGCGGCCTTGGCCGGGTCGGGCTGGTAGTAGCCGCCGATCTCGGCCGGCGAGCCCTGCACCGCGAGCAGCTCGTCGACGATCGTCCGCTCCTGCTCGGCCAGGGTCTTGGCGAGCGCGGCGAACGCCTCGGCGAGCTGCGCGTCGGCGGTCTGCTTGGCCAGCTCCTGTGCCCAGTAGAGGGCCAGGTAGAAGTGGCTGCCGCGGTTGTCGATGCCACCGAGGCGACGGCTGGGCGACTTGTTCTCGTCCAGGAACGTGCCGGTCGCGCGGTCCAGGGTGTCGGCCAGGACCTGGGCGCGGGCGTTGCCCGTGGTCTGCGCGAGGTGCTCGAAGCTGACCGCCAGCGCGAGGAACTCGCCCAGGCTGTCCCAGCGCAGGTAGTTCTCCTTGACGAGCTGCTGGACGTGCTTGGGCGCCGAGCCGCCGGCGCCGGTCTCGAACAGTCCGCCGCCGTTCATGAGCGGGACGACCGAGAGCATCTTCGCGCTCGTGCCCAGCTCCAGGATCGGGAACAGGTCGGTGAGGTAGTCACGCAGCACGTTGCCGGTGACCGAGATCGTGTTCTCGCCGCGGCGGATGCGCTCCAGGGAGAAGCGGATCGCGTCCACCGGCGCCAGGATCCGCAGGTCCAGGCCCTCGGTGTCGTGCTCGGCGAGGTAGGTGCGGACCTTCTCGATGAGGGTGGCGTCGTGCGCGCGGCCCTCGTCGAGCCAGAACACGGCCGGGTCGCCGGTCGCGCGGGCCCGGGTGACGGCGAGCTTGACCCAGTCCTGGATCGGCAGGTCCTTGGTCTGGCACATGCGGAAGATGTCGCCGGCCGCGACGGCCTGCTCCAGGACCACGTTGCCGGCGCCGTCGACGACCTTGACCGTGCCCGGGGCGGCGATCTCGAAGGTCTTGTCGTGGCTGCCGTACTCCTCGGCCTTCTGCGCCATCAGGCCGACGTTGGGCACCGAGCCCATCGTCGCCGGGTCGTAGGCGCCGTTGGCGCGGCAGTCGTCGATGACGACCTGGTAGATACCGGCGTAGCTGCTGTCCGGCAGGACGGCGAGGGTGTCGGCCTCCTGACCGTCCGGGCCCCACATGTGACCGGAGGTACGGATCATCGCCGGCATGGAGGCGTCGACGATGACGTCGCTCGGTACGTGCAGGTTGGTGATGCCCCGGTCGGAGTCGACCATCGCCAGCTCGGGACCCTCGGCGATCTCGGCCTCGAAGGACGCCTTGATCGCGTCGCCCTCGGGCAGCGCGTCCAGACCCTTCAGGACGGTGCCGAGGCCGTCGTTCGGGCTGAGGCCGGCCGCGGCGAGCGTCTCGCCGTACGCGGCGAACGTCTTCGGGAAGAAGGCCCGTACGACGTGGCCGAAGACGATCGGGTCGGAGACCTTCATCATCGTGGCCTTCAGGTGCACCGAGAACAGCACGCCCTCGGCCTTCGCGCGGGTGACCTGCGCGGCCAGGAACTCACGGAGCGCCGCGACGCGCATGACGGACGCGTCCACGACCTCGCCCGCGAGCACCGGCACCGACTCGCGCAGCACGGTGGTGCTGCCGTCCTGTCCGGCGAGCTCGATGCGCAGCGAACCGGCCTCGGCGATGACCGCGGACTTCTCGGTGGAGCGGAAGTCGTCGGCGGTCATGTGCGCGACGTTCGTCTTCGAGTCGGCCGACCAGGCACCCATGCGGTGCGGGTGCGCCTTGGCGTAGTTCTTCACCGAGGCGGGCGCACGGCGGTCGGAGTTGCCCTCACGCAGGACCGGGTTGACGGCGCTGCCCTTGACCTTGTCGTAACGGGCGCGGATGTCGCGCTCCTCGTCGGTCTTCGGGTCGTCCGGGTAGTCCGGCAGCGCGTAGCCCTGCTGCTGCAGCTCGACGACCGCGGCCTTCAGCTGCGGGATCGAGGCCGAGATGTTCGGCAGCTTGATGATGTTCGCCCCGGGCGTCTTGGCGAGCTCGCCGAGCTCGGCCAGCGCGTCGTCGATCCGCTGGCCCTCCTCGAGGTACTCGGGGAAGTGGGCGATGATCCGCCCCGCCAGGGAGATGTCACGGGTCTCCACACTGACCCCGGCCGTCGAGGCGTACGCCTGGACCACTGGCAGGAACGAATACGTCGCCAGGGCCGGGGCCTCGTCAGTGTGGGTGTAGATGATGGTCGAGTCAGTCACCGGGTGCTCCGCTCCACGTCTGCAACATTGCTCGACATCAAGATATCTCGTGCCCGCCCTGCTCTGGCCAGGCCCCTGCCCAGTCAGCGAGTGCGTCGAAATCCGGCCTGGTCAGTCCGATCCGGTGGTCGACATGCAGCAGCAGGGCGTCGGCGAGGTGGTTCCGCTCTACCCACTCCCTGTCGAGGTGGGTGATCTCGTCGTCGATCCAGGCGAAGGGCCGCCCGGCCGCGTACTCGAGCACGTACTGCGTCTTCCAGAACGTCCCGCGCGGCGAGGCCCCGTGCATCACGGGCCAGTCGATGTACGGCAGCTCGGGCAGCCCCAGGTGCGGGCCCACCCACACGTTCGCCTCGTCCTTCCAGGTGGTCGCCCAGACCAGCTCGTACGACCCGGCGAGCGCCAGCAGCTCCTCGCCGTGCCACGGGTTGAGCCAGACCCGGAGGGGCTTGGTGTGCGTCCAGCCACTCGGTCGCATGCGGTGCGTCGTATAGCCGTCGGGGCGGCGCTCCGGCTTCCCGCCGTAGGGATTGAGCGGGCCGTCGATGTCGATCAGCAGTAGCGGCTTCATGTGGACAGCATTCCTTCCGGCCTCGAATGAGGCGCTGATTTATCGTATGAGACGTCAACGTCTCATTTGGTGTATGGTCGTCTCATGGCCATGGATCGTGAACAGGTGCTCCGCGCCGCCGCCGCCCTCCTCGCCCGCAAATCGACCGCGACGATGGACGAGGTCGCCCGCGCGGCGGGCATCGGGCGTGCCACCCTGCACCGGCACTTCGCCGGGCGGGACGCGCTGGTCAAGGCGCTCGAGGTCTTCGGGATCCAGGAGTTCGAGGGCGCGCTCGACCGGGCCCGGCTGGAGGACGGCGGGGCGGGTGACGGGCTGCGGCGGCTGGTCGCCGAGATGGAGCCCGCCGCCGAGCTGCTGGCCTTCCTCGTCACCGAGAACCAGCTGTTCGAGGGCGACGAGATCAACGAGGGCTGGGACAGGCTCGACGCCCGCGTGGCGGCCCTCTTCCGGCGCGGTCAGGAACAGGGCGAGTTCCGGATCGACCTGTCGCCCGCATGGCTCACCGAGGCCCTCTACGGGCTCATCGGCACCGGCGCCTGGGCCGTCATGGACGGCCGGGTCGCCAAGAACGACTTCCAATACATGATCGCCGAGCTGCTGCTCGGCGGAGCACGACGGAGTGTGGAGAAATGACCAGTACCGTCCAGCGCACGAGCGGGACGGACGAAACCCTGTACCGCCCCGGGCGCTGGCTCGCGCTCTCGGTGCTGGTACTGGCCGTCCTTCTGGTGGCGGTCGACGCCACCGTACTCGGCCTCGCCACCCCCTTCCTCAGTGAGGACCTCGAGCCGACGGGCACCCAGCTCCTGTGGATCGGTGACGTCTACTCGTTCGTCATCGCGGGCCTGCTCGTCTCCATGGGCAGCCTCGGTGACCGCATCGGCCGCAAGAAGCTCCTGCTGACCGGCGCCGTGGCCTTCGGCGCCGTCTCCGTGCTCAACGCGTACGCCACCACCCCCGAGATGATGATCGCCGCCCGCGCGCTGCTCGGCGTCGCCGGTGCCACCCTGATGCCGTCCACGCTGGCGCTGATCCGCAACATCTTCCACGACCCCAAGGAGCGCAGCCTCGCCATCGGCATCTGGGGCGCCATGGCCTCGGCCGGCGCGGCCGTCGGCCCGGTCGTCGGCGGATTCCTGCTGGAGCACTTCTGGTGGGGCTCGGTGTTCCTGATCAACCTTCCGGTCATGGCCGTCCTCGTGATCGTCGGCATCAAGCTGCTGCCCGAGTCCAAGAACCCGGTCGCCGGACCGTGGGACCTGACCAGCGTCGCGCTCTCGCTCGTCGGCATGGTCGGCGTCGTGTACGCCGTCAAGGAGGCCGCGACCCACGGCCCGAACGGCGAGGCGGGCGCCGCCGCGCTCATAGGCGTGGCCGCTCTGTACGGGTTCGTCCGCAGGCAGCTGACCCTGCCCGCGCCGCTGCTCGACATGCGGCTGTTCCGCCACCGGGGCTTCTCCGGCGCGGTCCTCGCCGACCTGCTGACCATCCTGGGCCTGTCCGGACTGGTCTTCTTCCTCTCCCAGTTCCTGCAACTCGTCCAGGGCAGGCAGCCCTTCGAGGCCGGTCTCGCCGAACTTCCCGCCGCGATCGGCGCGGTGGCCACGGGCCTGGTCGCGGGTACGGTCGCCCGGCGGTTCTCCGTACGGGCGGTGGTGGCGGGCGGCCTCGGAGCCGTCGGGCTCGCGCTCGCCGCGATGACCCTGCTCGGCCAGTCCACCGGCTATCCGCTGCTCGGGTCGATCCTGCTCGTCGTCGGTATCGGCGCCGGATTCTCGTTCACCGTCACGGCCGACGTCATCCTCTCCAGCGTCCCCAAGGAGCAGGCGGGTTCCGCGTCCGCCGTGTCCGAGACGGCGTACGAACTCGGCGCGGCGCTCGGCATCGCGCTGCTCGGCTCCGTCGTGACCGGCGTCTACCGGAACTTCGTGACCCCGGCCGGGGTGCCGGGGAACGCGGCGTCGGCCGCCCACGAGTCCCTCGGCGGGGCGGTGGAGGCGGCGTCCGCGCTGCCGCGGCAGCAGGGCGCGGCGCTGGTCGGCGCGGCCCAGGAGGCCTTCGTCGACGGGCTGCGGCTCGCGGCGGGCGTGGGAGCGGCGGTGCTGCTGGCGACAGCGGTGGCGGCGTGGTTCCTGCTGCGCGGCCAGAAGCTGGCCGACGGCATCGAGCACTGACGCACCTGACGTACGAGGTGGCCCCCGGCGCGGGATGCGCCGGGGGCCACGTTCTCGTCCACGTCATACATGCGCTGCCGCGTCGGCCTCCGGCCTCCGTGGCGGAGGGCTCAGGCGGCCTTCGCCTTCGTCGCGTACATGTCCACGTACTCCTGGCCCGACAGCCGCATCACCTCGGTCATCACCGAGTCCGTCACCGCCCGCAGCACATAGCGGTCGCGGTCCATGCCCTCGTACCGTGAGAACTCCATCGGCTCACCGAAGCGGACCGTCACCCGGCCCGGGCGCGGCAGGCCCGCGCCGCCCGGCTGCAGCTTGTCCGTGCCGATCATCGCGAACGGGACCACGGGCGCGCCGGTCATCAGCGTGAGGCGCGCGATGCCCGTGCGGCCCCGGTAGAGGCGGCCGTCGGGGGAGCGGGTGCCCTCCGGGTAGATGCCGAAGATCTTGCCGTCCTCCAGCACCCGGCGGCCGGTCATCAGCGCCGCGACGCCGCCGTTCGCCCCGTCCCGGTCGACCGGGATCATGCCGACGCCGGTGAAGAACCAGGCCATCAGCCGGCCCTTCAGACCCTTGCCCGTGACGTACTCGTCCTTGCCGATGAAGTACACCGGACGGTCACACACCAGCGGCAGGATCATCGAGTCGATGAACGTGAGGTGGTTGCCGGCGAGGATGACCGGGCCGCTCCCGGGGATCTGCTGGGCGCCCTCCACACGAGGGCGGAACATCAGGAGCAGGAACGGTCCGAGGACTGCCTTGATGAGCGACAAGCGGGACAACGGGTCCTCCGGTGTCATGGGCGGTCGAGAAGCGGCAGGCGAAGTCTGTGCAGGTGAGGACGATACTCGCGGGCCGTGTGCGTGCGCACATCGGGTTCACGGAGCGGATACACAGTGTTGACCCGTGTTTTCCACCCGTTCGTACGGGGTCTGCCGCGCGTAGCGCCTCGGCACCTAGCATCGAGGGCCGCGCGAAGCCCGTCGACAGGTGCGGGACATCACACTCTCCTTTTGGAGGAACGTTTATGACACAGGGTGCGGACAGAGCCCCCGGGCGGCGTACGGTCCTCGGCGCGGCGGTGATCGGTTCGGCGGCGCTCGGCGCCGGCGGAGTCACCGGCGTCAGCGGTGGTACGGCGTCGGCGGCGGAGCGGCCCGCGGGACACGGGGGAGCGCACGGGGGACACGGGGAGCTGCCCGTACCCACGGTCATCGCGCACCGGGGTGCGAGCGGCTACCGGCCGGAGCACACGATCGGCTCGTACCAGCTGGCCCTCGACATGGGCGCACACGTCATCGAGCAGGACCTCGTGCCGACGAAGGACGGCCATCTGGTCTGCCGTCACGAGAACGACATCACGGGCACGACGGACGTCGCGTCCCGTCCCGAATTCGCGTCCCGCCGCACCACCAAGTCCATCGACGGTACGAGCCTGACCGGCTGGTTCACCGAGGACTTCACCCTCGCCGAGCTCAAGACGCTGCGGGCGAAGGAACGTATCCCCGCGGCCCGCCAGCAAAACACCCTCTACGACGGGCGCTGGACCGTCCCCTCCTTCGAGGAGGTGCTGAGCTGGGCCGAGCGGGAGGGCCGCAGGCGCGGACGCCCGGTCTGGCTGCACGTGGAGACCAAGCACCCCTCGTACTTCCGGAGCATCGGACTCGGCCTGGAGGAACCGCTCGCCAGGCTGCTGCGCCGCTACGGCCGCCACCGCGCGCACTCGCCGGTCTTCCTCCAGTCGTTCGAGCCCAGCAGCATCCAGCGGCTGGCACGGCTCGTGGCCTCGCCCGGAGTCGTCCTGCTCTCCGCCGCCGCCTCCCGCCCCTGGGACTTCGTCCAGTCCGGCGACCCGCGCACGGTGGCGGACCTCGTCAAGCCCGAGGGCCTTGAGTGGATCGCCTCCTTCGCGCGGGGCATAGGCCCCACCCTCGACCTGATCATCCCGAGGCGCGCGGACGGCACGCTGGGCACCCCGACCACCCTGGTCAAGGACGCCCACGCCCAGGGCCTGATCCTCCACCCGTATACGTTGCGGAACGAGAACGCCTTCCTGCCGGCGGACTTCCGCCGCGGCGGCGACCCGAACGCGTACGGGGACGCCTTCGGGGCCTTCCGGATCTACTTCGAGCAGGGCATCGACGGCATCTTCACGGACAACCCGGACACGGGGCTGCTGGCGCGGACGGACTTCCTGGGAGGGTGAGCGCGGGTGGGCGGGGCGCCTGCGGCGGGCCTTGTCCCCTACCCGCCCCTTCCCGGCTGTGTCGATGTGCGGCTCCGCCGCGTGGGGGGCTACGCCCCAGCCCCCGTTGCGGGGGCTCCGCCCCCGAACCCCCGCGCCTCAATCTCCCCCTACGCCCCGGCATCCAGCCCGTCCGGCGTTTGAGGACACGGCCGGAGGCCGTACGGGGGTCTGGGGGCTTGCCCCCGGTTTTCGGGAAGGGGCGGGGCGGGGAGAAAAGCCCGCCGCAGGCGCCGGCGCACGCGTCGACCCCAGCGGCGGGCCGTCATACGGACGGGTGACGGCGCGCCGCCGTCGAAACCGCGCGGCTCCCCGCGCACGTCCCGCCGGGCATGACTCCCCGCGAAGAACCCACGTCCGCGTCCCCCGCCCCCGCAGCAGACGCGCTCGTCCAAGGCCTCCTCCCGCTCGTCGTGGCCGAAGCCGGTGCCGAGGCGCCCGACGGCCCCCTGGACTCAGGGGACCTCGAACAGGCCGTTTGGGTGCGGCTGCTGGAGCGGCTCGGCTCCGAGGGGCCGCCCGCCGACGCGGCGGGCTGGGTGCGCGGTGCCGTACGCGACGAGGCGCGTCGCGCGCGGCGCCGGGTCATGCTGGAGCGGCCGTACGCCGGCGAACCCGCCACCGGACCCGGTGCCTGCCCCGAACGGGCCGCCCTCGTCGCCGAGCGCCGCAGGGTCGTACGGGCCGCGGTGGCCCGTACGCCCGGACACTGCCCCCGGCTGCTCACCGCGATGCTCTCCCCGGGTGATCCCACCTACCGGGAAATCGCAGGGAAGTTGGGTATGTCACAAGGCAGTCTGGGGCCGATGCGTTCCCGGTGCCTGGGATGCCTGCGCAGAATGCTCGTGGCAGAGGTTGCGGTTCCCGGCCTTCGGGGAAGGGAGCGGTAGACCGACAGCGGACAGCGGACAGGTAAGCGGGAGGCATGCACACATGGGCATGAGCGTGACCATCTCAGTGGCAGTGGCGCAGGACGCCGAGCACATCCTGAAGCTGCAGTACCTGTGCTACCAGAGTGAGGCCGAACTGTACGGCGACTACAGCATCGAACCGCTCACGCAGACCCTCGACGAGCTGCGTGCCGAGCTCGCCCGTGGCCACGCCCTCGTCGCCCGGCTCGGCAACGAGGTGATCGCGTCCGTACGGGGCGAAACCGACGAGGCCGGCACCGCAAAGATCGCCAAGCTCATCGTTCACCCCCGGATGCAGAGCCACGGCCTCGGAGGGCGGCTCCTGCGCGCCATCGAGGCGCACTTCGCGGGCGAGAGCGCCACCAAGCGGTTCCAGCTGTTCACCGGTCACCGCAGCGAGCGCAACCTGCGGCTCTACCGCAGCCACGGCTACACACAGGTGGCGACCCGTCAGCTCGGCCCCGGCCTCACTCTCGTGACGCTGGAGAAGGAAGCCGAGGCGGGCGACTACGCCACCAGCGCCTGAGAACCGGTTCCGCCTCCGCTTCCGTCACCGTCCCCGGTCCCGGCCCCTGCCCTGCGCAGCCACAGGATGCCGGTCACCGGAAGCAGCACCGGAATGAAGAGGTAACCCATCCCGAAGTCGGACCACACCGTGGCGTCCGGGAAGGCGGACGGGTCCGCCAGCGTCCAGGCCCCCACGACCAGCACGCCCACCAGCTCGGCGGCGCAGCACACCAGCGCCGCCCTGCGGGCGGTCTCCCCGCCGCGCACCAGGGTGTACGTGATGAACGCGTACACCAGGGCGGCGATCACCGAGAGGGAGTAGGCGAGCGGCGCACGGTCGAACTTGGTGGCGATCTCGTACGCCGAGCGCGACACGGCGCCCACCGACATCACGCCGTACAGCCAGACCACCAGCAGCCCGGGGCCCCGCACCAGCCGGCTCCGGCTCCCGGTCCCGTTCCTGGTCCCGGCCCCGTTCCCGGCACGCGAGCCGCCCGGAGTGTCCTGGGTGCTGCTTCCGGTCATCGTCAGGCCTTCCAGATGTCGTAGAGCCGTACTTCCAGCACCGCGAGCACCACCGCTCCCGCCGAGACCGTCACCGAACCCCAGCGGGTCCGCTCGGCCAGCGACAGGAAACCGGCCGCAGGCACCGCCGCGAACGCGCCGATCAGATACGAGACGAAGATCACCGAACCCTCGTCGGCCTTCTCGCCGCGCGTCAGCTGCACGATTCCCGTCACCAACTGCGCCAGCGCCAGCACTGTCACCACGGCCATGCCGATGAAGTGCCAGTCCTTCGTCGGCTGGTCCCGGAACGCGGCGAAGCCGCACCAGGCGGCGAGGGCGAGCGCGGCCACGGAGAGGGTGACCGTCAGGGCGTCAAGCATGCGGACGAGCGTATTACGGGCCGAAAGGCCCGATGCGCCCGCCCCCGCGCGCGTCGGCAGCCCGCCCCGGGCGCGAACGCCGTCCCCCCGTCCCGGCCGCGGCATCAGCGACGCGCCGGCCACGTGTCGCCCATGCGTCGCCCATGCGTCGGGCGTCGTGGCATTGGCCACACACCCCCGCCCTCCGGGCCGCCCGCGAGCGTCCTCGCGGCGCGCTCCGCCCCGGCATTCCCGCAGGTCACGGGGCACCGCACAGCCGTCCGCAATACGGACCATCGGAGTCCGTTATCCGGACACCTTTGATCGGTTCGCATACCCGTCTGGTTTACTGGCCCGCATGACCACGACGAGCAGCCGCACCTTTGCGACCGAGGCGATCACGACGCCCGGTGCTCGTTGTATGTGTCGAATGTGCGCCTTCTGAGGGCCCCTGCCTGAGCCTCGCGCCCCGAAGCGAGACCCCGACAGCCATGCCGTGTCCGCCGGAAGACCGCCGGACCGAGCCTGCCCCGCGCACGCACACGCTGCCACCCAGTCACCCGTGCTGCGCCGACTGTCCCCAAGACGACACGCCCCGTGCCCGGCGACGGAACCCCGCGCCGCGCACTCGACAGTGACGGAAACCCCTGTGATCACCACTACGGGCCTCACGAAGGTCTACCAGTCGCGAGGCCGCGACGTCACCGCCCTGGACGGCGTCGACCTGCACGTCCGTGAGGGCGACGTCTTCGGCGTCATCGGCCGCAGCGGCGCCGGGAAGTCCTCCCTCATCCGCTGCGTCAATCTGCTGGAGCGCCCCACCTCCGGCACCGTGACCGTCGACGGCACCGACCTCACCGCCCTGGCGGGCCGCGGCCGCCGCGCCGGCAAGGAGCTGCGCCAGGCGCGCAGCCGTATCGGCATGGTCTTCCAGCACTTCAACCTGCTGTCCTCGCGCAGCGTCAAGGACAACATCGAGCTGCCCCTGGAGATCCTCGGAGTCTCCGGCGCCGAACGCTCCCGCCGCGCCCTCGAACTCCTCGACCTCGTCGGCCTCGCCGACAAGGCCAAGGCGTACCCCGGCCAGCTCTCCGGCGGCCAGAAGCAGCGCGTCGGCATCGCACGGGCGCTGGCCGGAAACCCGAAGGTGCTGCTCTCCGACGAGGCCACCAGCGCCCTCGACCCCGAGACGACCCGCTCGATCCTCCAGCTCCTGCGCGACCTCAACCAGCAGCTCGGACTGACCGTCCTCCTCATCACCCACGAGATGGACGTCGTCAAGACGATCTGCGACTCGGCCGCCCTGATGAAGCGGGGCCGCGTCGTCGAGTCCGGCACCGTGAGCGAACTGCTCGCCACGCCCGGCTCCGAACTCGCCCAGGAGCTCTTCCCGGTGACCGGGGACGCCACCGGCCCGGACCGTACGGTCGTCGACGTCACCTTCCACGGCGAGGCCGCCACCCAGCCGGTGATCTCGCAGCTCTCGCGGACGTACAACGTCGACATCTCGATCCTCGGCGCCGCGATGGACACCGTCGGCGGGCGCCAGATCGGCCGGATGCGCATCGAACTGCCCGGCCGCTACGAGGACAACGTCGTACCCGTCGGCTTCCTGAGGGAACAGGGCCTCCAGGTCGAGGTCGTCGACGGCGAGGCCGACAAGGCCAACCAAGCGGACGACATCCCCGCGCCGCGCGCGGAGCTGGTGAAGGAGAACGCCAAGTGACGTGGTCGGAGATGCAGCCCCTGCTGACCCAGGGCACCATCGACACCCTCTACATGGTCCTGTGGTCGACGGTCGTCACCGTCGCCGGCGGACTCCCGCTCGGCATTCTGCTCGTCCTCACCGACAAGGGCGGACTGCTCCAGAACACCCCGGTGAACAAGGTCGTCGGCGTGATCGTGAACATCGGCCGCTCGCTGCCGTTCATCATCCTGCTGATCGCCCTGATCCCCTTCACCACCGCCGTGGTGGGCACCTTCATCGGCCCCACGGCCATGATCGTCCCGCTCGCCGTCGGAGCCATCCCGTTCTTCGCGCGCCTCGTCGAGACGGCGATCCGCGAGGTCGACCACGGGCTGGTCGAGGCCGTCCAGTCCATGGGCGGCTCCATCCCGACGATCATCCGCAAGGTGCTGCTCCCGCAGGCCCTGCCCTCGATCGTCGCCGCCGTCACCACCACCGTGATCGTCCTCGTCGGCTACTCGGCGATGGCGGGCGCGGTCGGCGGCGAGGGCCTCGGATCCAAGGCCGTCACGTACGGCTTCCAGCGGTTCGAGACCCAGTTCATGCTCATCACCGTCGTCATCCTGATCGCCCTTGTCACCGCCGTACAGCTGATCGGCGACGGAGTCGTACGGCTGCTGGCCCGCCGCGGCCGCACCGCCTGACCGACGGTCACCCCGTCACCCAAGGCCCGCACTCCTTGTCCGGGCGCCACCGCACCACCAGAAAGAGGCACTTTTCGTGCGTAAGAACATCAAGCTCACCGCGGCCGCCGCCGCCACCGCCGCGCTCGCCCTCGGCCTCACCGCCTGCGGCACCGCCTCCGACCCGGGCGCCAAGTCCGCTTCCGGCGACAAGGCCGCCGTCACCGAGCCGCTCGTCGTCGCCGCGTCCCCGACGCCGCACGCCGACATCCTCGAGTACGTCAAGAAGAACCTGGCGGACAAGGCCGGCCTCAAGCTGGAGATCCGGGAGTTCACGGACTACGTCCTGCCGAACACCGCCACCCAGCAGGGCCAGGTCGACGCCAACTTCTTCCAGCACAAGCCGTACCTGGACGACTTCAACAAGAAGAACAAGACCACCATCGTCCCGGTCGTCAACGTGCACCTGGAGCCGCTCGGCCTCTACTCCAAGAAGGTCAAGAGCCTCAAGGACATCAAGGCCGGCCAGACCATCGCGGTCCCGAACGACACCACCAACGAGGGCCGCTCGCTCCAGTTGCTCGCCGCGAACGGCCTCATCACCCTCAAGCCGGGCGTCGGCACCGACGCCAAGCTGTCGGACATCGCCGACAAGAAGGGGCTGGAGTTCAAGGAGCTGGAGGCCGCCACCGTGCCCCGCGCCCTGAACGACGTCGACGCCGCCGTCATCAACGGCAACTACGCCATCGAGGCCGACCTCGAGCCCGCCAAGGACTCCCTGGCCCTGGAGAAGGCGCAGGGCAACCCCTACGCCAACTTCCTCGCCGTGAAGGAGGGCAACGAGAAGGACGCCCGCGTGGTGAAGCTCGCCGAGCTCCTCAACTCCCCCGAGGTGAAGAAGTACATCGAGGACACGTACGCCGGCTCGGTCATCCCGGCGTTCGGCCCCGCCGCCAAGTAACGGCGACCGTACGGCCCTTGTGGACGAAGGCCCCGCGCACCCCGGTGGTGCGCGGGGCCTTCGGCGTACCCACCCGGCCTGCGCACCCGTCAGCTGATGCTGCATGCTGTGCCTTTACGGCCTTCACGAATTCACGACGGTCTTCGGCATGGAGCTGCGCATGACTACCACCTTCCCGGACGTCTCCATCAGCACGGAGCGGTTGGTGCTGCGCGCCTTCGAGGACGCCGACATCCCGGCACACACCGAGATGATGAACGACGAGATGGTCACCGCCTGGACGTCCGTCCCCCACCCCTACACCGAACGGGACGCCGAGGAGTGGGTGCGCAGGATCGCTCCTGCGGAACGCACCGAGGGCCGCGGCATCGTGTTCGCCGTCACCGAGTTCCTCACCCAGCGGCTCGTCGGCTTCGTCAACCTCCAGAACGCCGACTGGCGCATTCGCTCGGCGGAGATCGGCTACGTCATCGCCCCCTGGGCGAGGGGCGAGGGCTACGCCACCGAATCGGTCCTGGCCGTCGCCCAGTGGCTCTTCCGCGACGAACGATTCGAACGCCTGGAGCTGCGCACCGGCGCCGACAACACCGCCTCCCAGCAGGTCGCCCAGAAGATCGGCTGCATCAGCGAGGGAGTGCTCCGCAACGCCGGAATAGCACGGACCCAGACGGAGAGCGGCTGGACCGAGATCAGGACCGACCTGATCGTATGGAGCCTGCTCCCCGAGGACCTCGACGGCGTCGCCGACCAGATGGCCGATGCCGGATATTCCTCTTTTACCGACTGGAACTGAACCTTTCGGTTTTCCGGGGTACGCTCACGGCCTGCGCCAACGCGAACGGCCGGCCGCAACGCCGGCGACCTCAGCGAGCACCAGGAGACAGACGACGATGGCCGACCGGGTCACGGTGATCGGCTGGGACGGTTCCCCCCTGACCGCGGCTGCCAGGTCCGCCCTGTCCGCCGCCACGCTCGTAGCCGGGGCGGCCCACCATCTGGCGCTCCCCGAGGTGCCCCCGCGGGCCGAGCGCATCCGGCTCGGCAGCGTCGACCTCGCCGCCCGCAGGATCGCCGGACACCGCGGCAGCCCGGTCGTCCTCGCCGACGGCGACCCCGGCTTCTTCGGCGTCGTACGCACCCTCCGCGCGCCGCAGCACGGACTCGAGGTCGAGGTCGTGCCCGCCGTCTCCTCCGTCGCCGCAGCCTTCGCCCGCGCCGGGATGCCCTGGGACGACGCCCAGATCGTCGTCGCCCACAGCCGTACGCTCCGACGCGCCGTCAACGTGTGCCGGGCGCACCCCAAGGTCGCCGTCCTCACCTCCCCGGGCGCCGGCCCCGCCGAGCTCGCCCTGCTCCTCGACGGAGTCCACCGCACCTTCGTCATCTGCGAGGAACTCGGCACCGCCCGCGAGCAGGTCACCGTCCTCACCTCCGACAAGGTCGCCGACCACAACTGGCGCGACCCCAACGTCGTCATCGTCATCGGAGGCGCGCCCTCCGCCCAGGAGTCCGGCTGGGTCGCGGGCCGCGAGCCCGGCTATCCCTCGCGGGTACGCGGCTGGGCGCTGCCCACCGAGCCGGGCCGCCGGCCCGCCGAGGGAGAATCGACGCAGCTGCGCGCCGCCCAGCTCGCCCGGCTCGGGCCCCGCCTCGGCGACCTCGTCTGGGACATCGGCTGCGGCAGCGGGGAGCTGGCCGTCGACGCGGCCCGGTTCGGCGCCGCGGTGATCGCGGTCGACGACGACCCCGCCGCCTGCATCCGCACCGACGCGGCGGCCCGCCACCACGGCGTCCAGCTGCAGACCGTACGCGGGCGCGCGCCGCACGTCCTGGAGCGGCTCCCCGAACCCGACGTCGTACGCATCGGCGGCGGGGGAGTCCCGGTCGTCACCGCCTGCGCCGACCGCAGGCCCGAACGCATCGTCACCCACGCCTCGACCCGCGACGAGGCGGAGGCCATCGGCGCCGCCCTGGCCGAAGGCGGCTACGCCGTCGAATGCGCGCTGCTCCAGTCCGTCGAGCTCGACACCGTCGCCTGGTCGGAGCGCGAGCGCTCGGTCGTCTTCCTGCTCTGCGGACAGCGGCCGGAACACGCCCCCTGACCCTGCGGCCACAGGCGGCGGGGTAGGCTGGCCGATCGTTGTACCGCAGCCGGGTGTTCGTCGATTCGATCGTCAATGTCCGGAAAAGGCGACCGTTTTGGGTCCCGCGTGTGGTACGGCGCGACCGGGGGACGCGCAACGTGGCGCAGTCCACAGCGAACCGTGGCGGATCCTGCTGCCATGGGGGCGATCGCCCACGACAATGCTTGGTGTCTGTGGGCTTTCGTGCCGCGCGGCGCACACGCTCGTTGTTCATACGACGGGCACCGGGTGCGTGCCGCGATCGGGCGCCCCGGGCGAAGGTTTGAAGGAGCACAACCGATGGGCGAGGGGAACGCATGACTGACACCGGCCAGGTCCCGGGCGAGGGGCTGCCGGAGGCCGCAGGCATGGTGGAGCAGCCGGGCATCCCCGCTCCGGGCGCGTACACCTTCCTCGACCCCTCCGGAAGCGCTGCAGAATCCGCCGGCGAGGACGATGATCTGCTGCTGATGCCGGGCTCGCAGGGGGCATGGAGCGAATCGCAGCCGGTGGCTCCGGTTCCGCCCGCCCAGGTGCAGGTGCAGGTCCAGGCCCCGGCGCCGGTTCCCGCCCCCGCCCCGGTCTCGGTCCCGGTCCAGGGGCTTCCGGCGGAAGGCGCGCCGATGGGTGCGGCTCCGGGCGCGGCCGAGGCGGCCGTCCAGGCGGCGGTGCAGCAGGCCGCGGTCCAGGTGCAGGTGCAGGTGGAGATGCCGGGTCCGGCAGCGGCCCCGGTCCACGCGGTGGCGCCCGTTCCTGAGCCTGTCGTGCCGGTGGTCCCCACGGAGGGCATGGCTCCGGTGATGCCCGAGCCCGTGTTCCAGGAGGCGCCGGTCGCTCAGGAGGAGCTTCCGGTCGTCCAGGACGCTCCCGTCGCCCAGGAGCAGTCCGCATTGGCGCAGCTGGTGCAGGCTGAGCAGCTGGAGCAGCCGGTGCAGCCGGTGCACGAGGCCGAGGCGCACGAGGCCGACGGCCGCGACTCCGGGGCGATCGACCTCGGCGGCGTACGGATGCCGCCACCCATGTCGACGGCCACGCCGCCGCCCGCGCGCCGCCCCCTGCACATGGGCCCGCCCGTACCCGAAGCCGGAGCCGGAGTGGTGCGCTCGCTGGCGGACCGAGGTCCCGCGGGACAGCAGGCGCCGGTGCCCACGCCCACCCCCGGGCTGCCCACCACGGGCCCCGAGTACCTCGACGTACCGCGCGAGCCGCAGCTGGTCGAGGCACAGCCGCAGGGCGCCGCTCCGTGGTCTCCCGAGCCGCAGCCGGTTCCGGCCGAGCCTGTCGTCGTAGCAGCAGAAACGGTCGTCCCGGCACCGGAACCGACGCCCGTCGCCGAGTTCGTACCGGTGGAGGGCTCCCTCCCGACCGCCCCGCACCTCGCGCCCTCCCCGGTGGCCGTGATGGTCGCCCCGAACGAGGAGCCCGAGGCCGTCGCGGTCGTACCCGCGCCCCGTGACGGCGGCGCCCAGGAGGAGCCCACGGGCGAGCCGGAGATGCTCGACGAGCTCGTGGCGCAGGAGCCGGAAGCGCCGGCTGACACGGCTGCCGAAACGGCTCCCGAGCCCGAGGCGGTCGCCGGACCCGAGCCGGAGGCGGTCACCGCGCCCGAGCCCGACACCGAGCCGCAGCCCGAGGCGGTCATCGCGCCGGAGGCTGAGCCCCAGCCCCAGCCCCAGTCCGAGCCCGAGGCCGAAGCTGCCACGGCGTCCGAGCCCGAGCCTGAGCCTGAGGCCGCCACGGCGCCTGAGCCGGAGACTGTCGTCACCCCTGAGCCCGAGGCTGCCGTCACCCCTGAGCCCGAGGCCGCCACGGCTCCTGAGCCGGAGGCCGTCGTCACCCCTGAGCCCGAGGCCGAGCTGACCTCGCCCGAGGCTGAGGCCGAGCCCACCTCGCCCGAAGCCGAGGCCGAGCCGACCTCGCCCGAGGCCACCTCGCCCGAAGCCGAGCCGGCCTCGCCCGAGGCGCCCGCCGTGGCGGACCCGGCCGACATCGGCAACACCCCCGTGGACGCCCCGGTCAGCGCCCCCGCTCCGGGATATGACGACGCCGAGCGCGAGGCCGTCCTGCGGGTCATGCGCGAACGCCGCGACATCCGCAACGGCTTCCGCTCCGACCCGATCCCGCACGAGGTGCTCCTGCGGGTGCTCGAAGCCGCGCACACCGCGCCCAGCGTGGGCCACTCCCAGCCCTGGGACTTCGTGGTCATCCGCTCCGCCGAGACGCGCCGCAGCATGCACGAGCTCGCCCAGCGCCAGCGCGAGGCGTACGCCAAGTCGCTGCCCAAGGGCCGGGCGAAGCAGTTCAAGGAACTGAAGATCGAGGCCATCCTCGACACGCCCGTGAACATCGTGGTCACCGCCGACCCCACGCGCGGCGGACGCCACACCCTCGGCCGGCACACCCAGCCGCAGATGGCGCCGTACTCCTCGGCGCTCGCCGTCGAGAACCTGTGGCTCGCCGCACGCGCCGAAGGCCTGGGCGTCGGTTGGGTCAGCTTCTTCGACGAGCGCGAGATGGTCCGCGCGCTCGGGCTGCCCGAGCACCTGGAGGTCGTGGCGTACCTCTGCGTCGGTTACGTCGACGAATTCCCCGAGGAGCCCGAGCTCATGCAGGCGGGCTGGTCCAAGCGCCGCCCGCTGTCCTGGGTCGTCCACGAGGAGACGTACGGCCGCCGTGCCCTGCCGGGCGAGGAGCCGCACGATCTGCTCCAGGAGACCGTCTCCAACATCCGTCCGCTGGACGCCAAGGCGCTCGGCGAGGCGTGGGAGCGGCAGAAGCGGATGACCAAGCCGGCCGGGGCGCTCGGCATGCTGGAGATCATCTCCGCACAGCTCGCCGGGCTGTCCCGGATGTGCCCGCCGCCGATCCCGGAGCCCGCGGCCGTCGCGATCTTCGCCGGTGACCACGGGGTGCACGCCCAGGGCGTCACGGCGTGGCCCCAGGAGGTGACCGGCCAGATGGTCGCGAACTTCCTCGGCGGGGGAGCGGTCTGCAACGCGTTCGCCAACCAGGTCGGCGCCGAGGTGTGCGTCATCGACGTCGGCGTCGCCTCGGATCTCCCCGCCACGCCGGGCCTCCTTCCCCGCAAGGTCCGCCCCGGCACGGCCGACTTCACGACCGGCCCCGCGCTCACCCGCGAGGAGGTCCTCTCGGCGATCGAGGTCGGTATCGAGACCGCCCGCGATCTCGTCGCCGCCGGCAACAAGGCGCTGCTCACCGGCGAGATGGGCATCGCCAACACCACGACGTCGGCCGCGCTGATCTGTGTCTACACCGATGTCGACGCGGCCGAGGTCACCGGGCGCGGCACCGGCATCAACGACGAGATGCACGCCCGCAAGGTCGACGTCGTCCGGCGCGCCCTGGACCTCCACCGGCCCGACCCGGCCGACCCAGTCGGGGTCCTGGCCGCGGTCGGTGGTCTGGAGCACGCGGCGCTGGTCGGCTTCATCCTCGGCGGAGCGTCACTGCGTACGCCGGTCGTCCTCGACGGCGTCTCGGCGGGCGCGGCGGCCCTGGTCGCCCGCGCGGTCGCCCCCGAGGCCCTCGCCGCGTGCATCGCGGGCCACCGCAGCGCCGAGCCGGGCCACGTCGCGGCCCTCAACAAGCTCGGCCTGCGCCCCCTCGTCGACCTCGACCTCCGCCTCGGCGAGGGCACGGGCGCGCTCCTCGCCCTCCCGGTCATCCAGAGCGCCGCGCGAGCGATGCACGAGGTGGCCACGTTCGACTCCGCGGGCGTGACGGAGAAGTAACGCGCGGATACGAGCCCGGTGGGCGCGGTGTCGGCGGCGGTGTGCCGGTGGGCGGGCACCCGCCGGGTCACCCGGCGTCGGCTGCCCTCCGGCCCGACCTCGGACGTCGAACCGGCGGTCACCACACCGGGTACGGCGTGGAGGGGCCGTGCAGGGTCGGCCCCGCAGGCGTTGGCGGTAGTGGCCGGTCAGCAACCTGGAGACCGGTTTGCCGCCGACGCCGAGGAGTCGAGCCCGGAGGGGCCCCGGGCCCCGCAGCTACGGGCCCGGGTGCGCGCGACGAACCCCGTACGTTCAGACAACCTCGCATCCGGGGTCCGGCAGGCCCCGCACCGCGCCGCCCCACGGCGTGACCGGGCAGTCCGCGCCGGTCGAGGGCCGGTAGCGCCGGGAACGCTCCGGACAGCAGGGTCCCGGCACAACCCACGGCCGGGTGCCCAGGGTTGCCCGAAGCCCGGAGGGAACAGCGCGCCAACCCCCGGCTGTGGCGCCCACCGCAGCCCCCGCCACCAGGGACGCCGTATCGTGGTCGCGAGGACCCCTCATCCCCGTCCCCACCAGCCGCTTCACCGTCGCAGCGGCCCCGACTCGCACCGTTCCGCCCAAGGAGCCGCACTGCCATGGCCGAGCACGCCGAGCACCCCGCCTACCCCGTAGGACTCCGCCTCTCCGGACGGCGCGTCGTCGTCATCGGCGGTGGACAGGTCGCCCAGCGCCGCCTCCCGGCGCTCATCGCCGCGGGTGCCGACGTCACCCTGATCTCCCCGTCCGCGACGCCCTCCGTCGAGGCCATGGCGGAGGCCGGCGAAATCACCTGGACCAGGCGCCGCTACGAGGCCGGGGACATCGCCGATGCCTGGTACGCGCTCGTCGCGACCTCCGACCCCGCCGCCAACGAGGCCGCCTCCGCCGAGGCCGAACGCACCAAGACCTGGTGCGTCCGCTCCGACGACGCCGAGGCCGCCACCGCCTGGACCCCGGCCACCGGCCGCAACGAGGGAGTGACGGTCGCCGTCCTCACCGGACGCGACCCGCGCCGTTCCGCCGCCGTACGGGACGCCATCGTCGAGGGCCTGCGCGACGGTTCCCTCGTCGCGCCCCACCACCGCGCCCGCGAGCCCTTCGTCGCCCTGGTCGGCGGCGGCCCGGGCGACCCGGACCTCATCACCGTCCGCGGCCGCCGGCTGCTCGCCGAGGCCGACGTCGTCATCGCCGACCGTCTCGGCCCCCGCGACCTGCTCGACGAACTCCCGCCGCACGTCGAGGTGATCGACGCCGCGAAGATCCCGTACGGCCGCTTCATGGCCCAGGAGGCCATCAACAACGCCCTCATCGAGCACGCCAAGGCGGGCAAGTCCGTCGTCCGCCTCAAGGGCGGCGACCCGTTCGTCTTCGGCCGCGGCATGGAGGAGGCCCAGGCCCTCGCGGAGGCGGGTATCGCCTGCACGGTCGTCCCGGGAATCTCCAGCTCCATCTCCGTCCCCGGCGCCGCCGGCATCCCGGTCACGCACCGGGGCGTGGCCCACGAGTTCACGGTCGTCAGCGGCCACGTGGCGCCCGACGACCCGCGCTCCCTCGTCGACTGGGAGTCCCTCGCCAAGCTGCGCGGCACGCTCGTGATCCTCATGGGCGTCGACAAGATCGGCGCGATCGCCGCCGCGCTCGTCACCCACGGCAAGGCCCCCGAGACCCCCCTGGCCCTGATCCAGGAGGGCACGACGGCGGCCCAGCGCCGGGTCGACGCGACGCTCGCGACGGTCGCGGAGACCGTCAAGGCCCACGACGTACGACCGCCCGCGGTCATCGTCGTCGGCGATGTCGTGAACGAGGGCCCCCACAAGTAACCAGCGGTAACCAATCCCCGCCCCAACCGTTGGCACCACCCCCTGGACAAGGCAGTATCACCCTGTGGCTGATCTCATCACCGTCGATGACCCCGACGACCCGCGCCTGCGCGACTACACGGGCCTGACCGACGTCGAACTGCGGCGCAGGCGCGAGCCCGCCGAGGGCCTCTTCATCGCCGAGGGCGAGAAGGTCATCCGCCGTGCCAAGCACGCCGGGTACGAGATGCGGTCGATGCTGCTCTCCGCCAAGTGGGTCGACGTCATGCGCGACGTGATCGACGAGGTCCCGGCGCCGGTGTACGCCGTCACCCCGGACCTCGCCGAACGCGTCACCGGCTACCACGTCCACCGCGGCGCGCTCGCCTCCATGCAGCGCAAGCCGCTGCCGACGGCAGAGGACCTGCTCCAGGACGCCCGCCGTGTCGTGATCATGGAATCGGTCAACGACCACACCAACATCGGCGCGATCTTCCGCAGTGCCGCCGCCCTCGGCATGGACGCCGTACTGCTCTCGCCCGACTGCGCGGACCCGCTCTACCGCCGTTCGGTCAAGGTCTCCATGGGCGCCGTCTTCTCGGTTCCGTACGCCCGTCTCGACTCCTGGCCCAAGGGCCTCGAAGCGGTACGCCAGGCGGGCTTCAAGCTCCTCGCCCTCACGCCCGACGAGAAGGCTTCCCCGATCGACGAGGCGGCCCCGCACCGGCTCGACCGGGTGGCGCTGATGCTCGGGGCGGAGGGTGACGGGCTGTCCACGCAGGCCCTGGTCGCCGCCGACGAGTGGGTGCGCATCCCGATGGCGCACGGCGTCGACTCGCTCAACGTGGGCGCCGCCGCGGCGGTGGCGTTCTACGCGGTGGCGACGGGCCGCCCCGCCTCCTAACCGTTCAGGCCCTGCGCCGCCGCGATACCCAGGGCCACGATCAGCGTCACGACGACGAAGACCACGATCCGCTGCCGCAGCAGCCGGGGGTTGGCGGGCCGGCGCCCGGTCGACGTCGTCCGCCCGCCGGGCCGCGACGTGGGGCGCCCACCCGTGCGCGATCCGCCCGTACGCGCGCCACCACCCGTACGCGACCCGTTCGTACGCGACCCGCCTGTGCGCGACCCGCCCGTGCGCGCCCCACCACCGGTACGCGATCCATCAGTGCGCGAGCCGCCGGTGCGCGGCCCATCCGTGCGCGGACCGCCCGTACGCGGCGAAGCGGCGCCCGGAGCCGCCGTACGCCCCTGCGTGCGCCGTTCCGTGTACCGCTCGGTCGTTCGCGCCGTGTGGTGCTCCTGCTCGGTCCGCTCCCGCTGCACCGGCGGCCGGACCTCCGGCAGCCCCTGCGCCTCACGCGCGGCGATCTCCTTGAGCCGCATGGAGAGCTGCAGCGTGCTGGGGCGTTCCTCCGGGTCCTTCGCCAGACAGGCCCGCAACAGCGGAGCGAGTGCGTCCGGTACGCCGGACAGCTGAGGCTCCTCGTGCACCACCCGGTAGAGCATGACCTCGGAACTGCCGTGCCCGAACGGCGAGTCGCCCCCCGCGGCGTACGCCAGCGTGGCACCGAGCGAGAAGACGTCCGTCGCGGGCGTGACAGCGGCGCCGCGCACCTGCTCCGGCGCGAGGAAGCCCGGAGAGCCCACCGCCGTGCCCACGTGGGTGAGCGTGCTCGCGCCGGTCGCCCAGGCGATGCCGAAGTCGATGATCCTCGGGCCCTTCGGCGAGAGCAGGATGTTCGACGGCTTCAGATCACGGTGCACGACACCGGCCTCGTGCACCGCCACCAGGCCCTCCGCCAGCGCCGCCCCGATCGCGGCGGTCTCGGCCGCGGAGAGCGAGCCGTCCTCGGCGACCTTGTCGTGCAGCGAGGGCCCGGGCACGTACTGCGTGGCGAACCAGGGCCGGTCCGCCTCCAGATCGGCGGCGACCAGCCGGGCCGTGCAGCCGCCCCGGATCCGCCGTGCGGCGGACACCTCACGAGCGAAGCGCGACCGGAACTCCTGATCCTCCGCCAGATCCGGCCGGATCACCTTCAGCGCCACCCGCTGGCCACGGCGGTCGGACCCGAGGTAGACGACGCCCATGCCGCCGGCGCCGAGCCGCCGATGCAGCCTGAACGAGCCGACGACACGCGGATCCTCGCGCCGGAGCCGCATCATCGCCATGTCCATCCCCGCAGGCCGTTATCCGTTTGACGTGGCACAGCTTACGTACCCGTGGCCCGGTGTGCTCATAGGCCGCGCCTTCACGAGCCGATCGATTGTCAGTGCTGGGTGGGAAACTTGAGGAGTGGTCAGGAGGCCGCCGGTCGGGGGCTTCCGGCCCGTGCGATTTCCCAATGGTCCGTCGCAGAAGGGGGATTGGATCGATGAAGGGTGACCGCGTGGAGATAGTCGTGGATGCGGGAGACACGACGCGGACGTACGAAGTGGTGGCAAGCCGGGCGGGGCGCCGGGTGGAGACGGCGGTGCGCAGGGGGGTGGTGGAAGTGAGCGAAGTCACGCGGAACGGGGCGGTTGTGAGGACGGCCCGATTCATGGCCAATCGGGTGCTGGCGCTGGTCGAGCAGCCGGTGCCGAGGGAGGACTCCTCGGAGCGTCCCCCGGCGGCGCGTCCCCTCGGGGAAGACCCTCACTCCTAGGGCCTCGTCTCCACCCAGGGGAGTACATGGACCGCCGGAGGCTCATCCTCCTGGAGGCCCGGGAATAGGTACGCGGGCATGACGCCGGGGCCCTGGCGCGTCCCTAGTGTTGAGGTCAAGCGGCGGGTGGAGCACTCGTCCCCCGAGGTCAGACACTCGCCGCTGCCAACCACGACAGGAGAGGGGCCATGGCGGACACGGCATCGCGGACCGTCATCCGCACGCGAGGACGCCAGTCCGGTACGCGTCACCCGCTGGTGGCGACCGCCATGGTCCTCCCTCTCGCGACCCTGCTCGTCGTCGCCTTCGGCGGCTGGGAGGCGGTGGTCACACAGGCGTCGTCCGTGGGCGTGATGCTGGGGCGCTGAGCGGCGCCCCGGACCTGGGTGAGCGGCCTGGGTCGGGGACATCTGGCCTATGACCCCGTGGGGACGGGGGTGCGGCGGACGACAGCGTTCGGCCGGTCAGCTGGGGAGCTGACCGGCCAACGCCATTTTTTGCCCCGGGGGCCTGGTGGCCCCCACGTCTCGACCCCCACCGGGGTGCAGCCGTGCCAGGTCGGTGCGGGCGGCCGTGCGGCCGGGCGGTCGTGGTCGGCCCGGTCCGGGTCGGTTGCCGTTTGGGGGCGCTCTGGGCTCGTGTCCGGGACGGCATGCTGTGTCCTCTGGGGGACACCCCCAAACCCCCGTACGGCGCCTGCGGCCCCGTCATGACACCGGGAGCTATGCGCCACAAATCACGCTTTAGTGTCCCGAACACGACCCCGCCGTGCCCCCTTTCGCGCCCACCCCGGGGCTGGCGTTGATCCTTCGCGCCCAGGTGTTCCCCCGGGCCGTTGCCAGTGGGCAACGTTCTGCTGGGGAAGGAACGGGGGCAAAGGTGCCGCCACCGGGACGACAAACGGATCGGGGACCGTCCCACCCACGGTCCGCAGCCAGGCGGCGGAACCGGGCCCACCCCGAGGCGCCCCCCCCCGGCACGCCCCATGCCGGATGGCGGAACTGGGCTGTGCCACCCACGCGTCCTACCTCCACGGTCCGCAGGCGGCGGACGTGCTGTGGTGGGGCCGTGGAGGGTCGGCCCCGCAGGCGTTGGCGGGGGTGACCGGTCAGCAACCTGGGGGCCGGTTTGCCGCCGACGCCGAGGAGTCGAGCCCGGAGGGGCTCCGCCACACCCCCACCGGCGGTAGCCGGAGGCGCGGCGACCCCGACCGGGGTCACCTCACGCACCACCCCCACCGGCGGTAGCCGGAGGCGCGGCCACCCCGACCGGGGTCACCCCACGCACCACCCCCGCCGCAGGCCCCCGTACGCTCGCCCCGTGGAGGAGCAGGGCAACGGCACGCTGCTGCGTGCGCTTTCCGAGGTCGCCAGGCACGCGGCCCACATCCCGGGCCGGCGCGGGGCCTGCGAGGTCTGTGACCCGGCTCGCGCCCACGCCCCCGACGTGCTCGCCGAGCGCCACGACGGCCTCGTCGTCCGCCACGGCCCCGCCGTCGCGAAGGCGCACGCGCCCGGGACCGACCCGGCCGGGCACCGCGTCCGTGTTGCCGTCGCCGGGCATCCCCGCCTGGCAGGGATCCTGCTGCCGCCGATTCCGTACGCCCCCGCCCCGCTCGACGGCCGTCCCGTCACCGCGTGGCCGTACGGCAGCCCCGTGGACCCCGCGGCCCCGGAGGCCGCCCCGTGGGAGGAGGCCGCGACGCTCCTCGCCCGGCTGCACACCGTGCCGCCGGCCACGCTGCCCGCGCCCCTGCCCGCCATGCGCGGCCCCGCGAAGGCCGCCGCGGCCATCGCGCGGATTCCGGCGCCGCACGACCCCGCCGCGCGCGTCGTGCTCGCAGCCTGGCGGGGCCTCCCGGCCTGGGCCCGCGACGAGGCCCCCGGTCCCCGTCGCGCCCGGCTCTGTCATGGCGACCTGCACCTCGGCCAACTCGTCCGCCACCCCGCCCCCGACGGCCCCTGGCTGCTGATCGACATCGACGATCTCGGCCTCGGCGACCCCGCCTGGGACCTCGCCCGCCCCGCCGCCTGGTACGCCGCAGGGCTTCTGTCCCCGGATGTCTGGGGCCGCTTCCTCGGCGCGTACCGGTCCGCCGGAGGCCCGGCCGTGGCCCCCGACCCCGAAGACCCCTGGCCCCAACTCGACGTACCCGCCCGTGCCCTGACCGTTCAGACCGCCGCGCTCGCCCTGGCCAAGAGCGTGGCCGAGCAGCGCGATCTCGACGACGTGGAGCGGATGATGGTCGATTCTTGTGCCCGAATCACAACACTCCCGCCCGAGTTGGACGCCTGATCCCGTCGTAAAGTGAGGAGAACCAACCGAACGGCGAGGAGCTGAGCCGACGATGCAGTGTCCCAAGTGCCATGCACCCATGCACACGTACAACCGCAATGGCGTCCAGATCGAGCAGTGCAGCGGCTGCCGGGGGATATTCCTCGACTACGGCGAGCTGGAGGCACTGACCCGCCTGGAGTCCCAGTGGGGGCAGCAGGTCCCGCCGGCGCCCGCCCCGCCGGCCTACCCCGCGCATGGCGCACCCGCGCACGGTGCCCCGGCCTGGGGCGCGCCGCAGCACCACGGTCACCACGGCGGCCACCACCAGCGCGGCTTCGGCCGGATGCTCTTCTCCTCCTGAGCGGAGGAAACGACGGAGCCCCCGGCCGCGCGATGCGGCCGGGGGCTCCGGGCTGTGGACGATACTGGGATTGAACCAGTGACCTCTTCCGTGTCAGGGAAGCGCTCTCCCGCTGAGCTAATCGTCCTCGGGACCACGACCCGGTCACCCGGGATCATGGGCACTGCGTGCGCGATACTGGGATTGAACCAGTGACCTCTTCCGTGTCAGGGAAGCGCTCTCCCGCTGAGCTAATCGCGCGGGGGACCCTCGCAGGTCCAGTGGACGATACTGGGATTGAACCAGTGACCTCTTCCGTGTCAGGGAAGCGCTCTCCCGCTGAGCTAATCGTCCTTGGAGGTGGAGACGGGATTTGAACCCGTGTAGACGGCTTTGCAGGCCGTTGCCTCGCCTCTCGGCCACTCCACCCCGGAGTGCGGGGGGTCGGGAAGATCCCCCACTTCGAGCGGACGACGAGATTCGAACTCGCGACCCTCACCTTGGCAAGGTGATGCTCTACCAACTGAGCCACGTCCGCTTGTCGTTTCCGTTTCGCTTTCGCGTCCCGGCGACGTGTTGAACTCTAGCGGATTCCTGAGCCAGCACAAAAACGCGTTTCCGCAGCGTGCTGAGCTGTGTTCACGGAGGGTTCACGACGAGGTGCGGGCAGCACGCGGACAGACGTGCAGGTGGACGTACGTGTGGACCTACTGAGGAGGTGCAGGTCGCCGGGTGGGGCCGCCGGTCCGCCCTAGACTCACAGCCGTGCCCGACCTCGCTCCCCTCGCCCGCTTCGGTGGCCTCGTCGCCACCGACCTCAGGGATGTCACCAGTGACCCCGAGGCCCTCGACTCGTCCGGCTTCTGGGCCGTCGCGGCCGACTTCGAGGGCCGTCTCACCTGCGCCCGCTTCGGCGACGTGCGCCCGCAGCCCGTGCCGCCGCCGGAGCCGGGGGACTGGCAGGGCCCGGCCGCCGGCGACTGGACGTCGTCCCTGGACCGGGCCGCCTACACCGCCGGCGTACGCCGGATCCGCGAGCACATCGCGGCAGGCGAGGTCTACCAGGCGAACCTCTGCCGCGTGCTGTCCGCGCGGCTGCCCGATCCGGACGCTGCCGACGTCGACGCGCTGACGGCGCTGCTGGCGCGCGGGAACCCGGCCCCGTACGCAGGAACGATCCGGCTGCCCGCGCACGGCGTGGAGATAGCCACCGCGTCCCCCGAGCTGTACCTCAGGCGCGCGGGCCACCTGGTCGAATCCGGGCCGATCAAGGGCACCGGCCGCACCGCCGGTGATCTCCAGGAGAAGGACCGCGCCGAGAACGTGATGATCGTGGACCTGGTCCGCAACGACCTGGGCCGGGTCTGCGCCACCGGCTCGGTGACGGTCCCCGCGCTCTGCGCGATCGAGCCGCACCCCGGACTGGTCCACCTCGTCTCCACCGTCAGCGGGGAGCTCGCCCCCGGAGCGGGCTGGCGTGAGCTGCTGGAGGCCACCTTCCCGCCCGGGTCGGTGACCGGAGCACCCAAGTCGAGCGCGCTGAGGATCATCGACGCGCTGGAGACGGCCCCGCGCGGACCGTACTGCGGAGGCATCGGCTGGGTCGACGCCGACCGCCGCACCGGCGAGCTGGCCGTGGGCATACGCACCTTCTGGATCGACCGGGCGCAGAAGGTGCTGCGCTTCGGCACCGGGGCCGGGATCACCTGGGGCTCCGACCCGGACCGCGAGTGGGACGAGACCGAGCTGAAGGCGTCCCGGCTGCTCGCGGTAGCGTCGGGCCAGTACGCGCAGAGTGGAAGGACCGCGTGATGAGGATCTGGGTCAACGGCGGACTGCGGGACGCCGACGACGCCCTGGTGTCCGTGCTGGACCACGGGCTGACCGTGGGCGACGGCATCTTCGAGACCGTCAAGGCGACCGAGGGGCGGCCCTTCGCGCTCACCCGGCACCTCGACCGGCTCACCCGCTCGGCCCGCGGTCTCGGCCTGCCCGACCCGGACCACGACGAGGTACGCGCTGCCTGTACGGCCGTCCTGGACGCCAACCCCACGCCGCTGGGGCGGCTGCGCATCACCTACACCGGCGGGCTCTCCCCGCTCGGCTCCGACCGCGGGAACGCGGGCCCCACGCTCGTCGTCGCGCTCGGAGAGTCCAAGCGCCGCCCGGACACCACGGCCGTGATCACGGTCCCGTGGACCCGCAACGAGCGCGGCGCGCTGACCGGGCTCAAGACGACCTCGTACGCCGAGAACGTCGTCGCACTCGCCCGCGCCCACGAGCAGGGCGCGACCGAGGCGCTGTTCGCCAACACGGTGGGACAGCTGTGCGAGGGCACCGGCTCCAACGTCTTCGTCGTCCTCGACGGCGAGCTGCACACCCCGCCCCTCGCCTCCGGTTGCCTGGCAGGGATCACCCGCGCGCTGACCGTGGAATGGACCGGCGCGCAGGAGACCGAGCTGCCGTTCGACGTGCTGGACCGGGCCGACGAGATCTTCCTGACCTCCACCATCCGCGACGTGCAGGCCGTGCACCGGGTCGACGGGCGTGAGCTGTCCGCCGTTCCCGGGCCGGTGACCGCGAAGGCCATGCGGATCTTCGAGGAGCGGGCAGAGCAGCTCCCTGTGTAAAAGTTGCTGACGGGCGGCCTCGGGGCAGGTAGAACACCCCTTGATGACCACGACCCTGCGGCCGACCGGGCCGCTCCAGCGAAGCGCCGACGGCGGCCGTTCCCGTACGTACGACGTCTGTGTGAACAGCAGGCCCGTCGGCTCGATCGACCTGGCCACCGATCCCGGATTCGGGCCGGAGGTGGGTGTCGTCCGGGCACTGCGGATCGACGAGCCCGACCGGCGCCGGGGCAGGGGCACGGTCGCGGCGCTCGCCGCCGAGGAGGTGCTGCGCGGCTGGGGCTGTACGCAGGTCACCGCCTCCGTACCGGCCGAGGCCGAGGCCGCCCTGGGGCTGGCCGCCGTCCTCGGTTACACCGAGCGCAGCCGCTACATGCTCAAGGAGCTGCCGGACGAGCCGCCGGAGCTGCCGGAGGGCGTCGAGGGCCGCGCCATGACCGAGGCCGAGTTCGAGGCGTGGCGGGTGACCGCGGTCGAGTCGTACGCGCAGGACTGGATCACCCGCGGAGTGCCGCAGGAGAACGCCCGCGCGATGTCCGAGGCCGCCCACCGTGCTCTGCTCCCCGACGGGTTCGCCACGCGCGGGTCCTGGCTGAACATCCTGGTCGCCGAGGGCGCCGCGGTGGGGCACGTGTGGGTCGCCGAGCGCGAAGTACGCCCGGGGGAGCGGGGCGCTTACGTGTACGACGTCGAGGTCGCCGAGGAGTACCGGGGCCGGGGGTACGGGCGCGCGCTGATGCTGCTCGCCGAACGGGTGGCGGCGGCGGCCGGGGCGCCGGTGCTGGGACTCCAGGTCTTCGCGGGCAACACCCCGGCGATCAACCTCTATGAGTCACTCGGTCACCGGACGGCACACGTCAACGTCTTCAAGCACCTGCTCTAGGAGCCGTCCTCGGCGAGCAGGCGGTCGGCGATCTCCTCGATCCGCTCGCGCAGGCCCTCCTGGCTCTTGCCGCCGTCGAGCCGCTCGCCGCCGATGACGTACGTCGGGGTGCCGCTCACGCCGATGGCCTTGCCCTCGGCCTGGTCGGCGTCGACGATCAGGATGTGCCGGCCGTCGATCAGCGCCGTGTCGAACTCCTCGGCGTCCAGGCCGAGTTCACGCGCGATGTCGAGCAGGAACGGCTGGCCCCTGCGGTCCAGCTCCTCGACCCGCCCGAGCACGGCCTCCACGTACGGCCAGCCCTGCCCCTGCGCCACGGCCTCCTCTGTGGCCTGCGCGGCGGCGAAGGCGTGCTTGTGCTTCTCCAGCGGGAAGTGGCGCAGCCGCACCTCCAGCCGGTCGCCGTATCGGTCGCGCAGCGCACGCAGATCGGTGAGGGCGGAGCGGCAGTCCGGGCACTGCAACTCGCACCAGACGTCCAGGACGATGGGGGTCTCGCTCATGGGGCCAGTCTTTCACCCCGGAGATCTCCCTGATGTACGGGCCGGATCGTGGCCCGTACGCGAGGTGTCGGTGCAGGATGGAAGGGACGTACGCACCGCACAGGCCTGGAGGACCGGATGCTTGCCGAGACCATTTGTTCCGCGGTGGCCGCGGCCGGGCTGGGCATCGCCGCGGTCACGGCGTACCGGAGGCGTTTCCTGACCGCGGCCCGTATCGCCGCCTATTCGCTGGTGCCGCTCGGACTGGTGCTGACCGGTGCCGTCGAGTGGGTCGCGGGCACGGTCCTCAGCCCGACGGCCTGGGTCGGTTTCGGACTGCTCGGCGCCGCGTGGGCGTTGTTCATGACCACCCGTGCCGTCGAGCGGCGGCGTGGCATAGGCGGCCGTAAGGAGCGCGCGGCGGTGCGGAAGGCGGGCGGGGAGGCACCGGCCGCCCCCGCACTCGGCACGACCGCCCGCCCGGCCGTGCAGCCGCAGGGGAAGCCGCGGGCCGCGGATGCCGGTGAGGACTTCAGCGACATCGAGGCGATCCTGAAGAAGCACGGCATCTAGGCCGGGTCCCGGAGGAGGGCTGGGGGTGGTCCGGATGTCCGTATCGGGCCACTCCTCCGCGCGCTCCGCGCCCCGTGCCCGTTCAGCGGCCACGGGATGTGATGAACTCCAGCCGCCCAGGTGCGTGTTGGTCGGTCATCGCGCGGTGCGCTGCGTCATCATCACCCCGAGATGCTGGATACCTCCCGGGGCCAGGCCCCTCCCCCTGCCGACGAGCCGCGTGGCTGTCTCTTCGCGCTCTCCCAGCCGCCCCTGATGATCTTCCTCGCGGTGATCGGCTGTCTGCTGCTCATGGCCGCGGTCCACGACCTCTTCCTGCTGTGAGCCCGCGGTGATCCACAGTGCTCCGATCCACGAAGTGGACCTCAGCCGGCCGCTTCTTTGCGGCGCGCCCGGTAGGCCGCGACGTGCAGCCGGTTGCCGCAGGTGCGGCTGTCGCAGTAGCGCCGCGAGCGATTGCGGGACAGATCGACGAAGGCCCGCCCGCAGTCCGGCGCCTCGCAGCGGCGCAGCCGCTCCTGTTCGCCGGCGACGACGATGAACGCGAGCGCCATGCCGCAGTCGGCGGCGAGGTGGTCGGCGACGGAGGCGCCGGGGGCGAAGTAATGGACATGCCAGTCGTAGTCGTCGTGGTTCGTCAGCTGGGGGGTGGTGCCCGCCGCGGCCACCAGCCGGTTGATCAGCTCGGACGCGGCACGGGCGCCCGGGGCCGCGAAGATCTCGGCGAAGCGCGACCGTACGTCCCGTACGGCTGTCAGGTCGGCCTCGTCCAGCTCGCCCACGCCGCTGAACTTGTGCGCCCGTACGAATTCGAGCAGGGACGAGACGTCCTTGAGCTCATCGCCTGCCGCCCGCTCCGGCGCGGTGTTCATCAGATCGACGACGATGTCGAGGGCGATGCGGGTGTCGTGAGGGATCAGCACGATTCGCTCCCTGGCTGCTGCGGGCGGGTGCCCGCCGAATTGCGCTGACTCTAGCGTCTCGCTGACGAACGCGACGGCGCCGTCACCACGGTGGAACCCGTAGCGACGGCGCCGGAGCGTGCCGTATGCCGTATGTGGTTGTTCGCACGGTTGTCCGCACGGCGCCGTCTCCCCGAGTCGGACGGCGCCGAGCGGCCCTCTGCCTGGCTCAGCTTTCGGCCAGGATGTGCGAGAGCTCCGTATCCAGATCGAAATGACGGTGCTCCGTACCGGGGGGCACCGCTGCGTCGGTCCGCTTCAGGAACGACTCCAGGGCCCTCGCCGGGGCCTCGAGCAGGGCTTCGCCCTCCGGAGAGCTCAGAGCGATGCAGACGACGCCCTGGCCATGACTGCGCGACGGCCAGACTCTGACGTCGCCGGTGCCGGTGGGCCGATGCAGCCCTTCGGCGAGAAGATCGCGGGCAAACACCCATTCGACCGTCTCCTCGGCTCCGGTGTGGAAGGTGGCGTGCACGGCATAGGGATCGGCCGTGTCATACCGCAGGCCCGCGGGTACAGGCAGTGAGGACTCGCTCGATACAACGAGGCGCAGGTGCAGCTCGCAGCTGACCGTGGTGTTCATAAGCGCCAGGGCCTTTCGCTCAGTGTGCGCTCGGGGATTCGCACGTCGGCGAAATCGACATGCCACCTACGGTGCCGTTGTAAACCCCTCTGTCTGTTTTGTGATCCTTGAGGTACCCCGTTCGGAGGAGTCACGTGTACGACCGTGCGGTCATTCCGGACCGCTCCTCGGTCGGGTACGTTGGGGCCATGAATGCGGAGAGTGACGAGCGGGCGGAGACCGCCATCCCGGCGGTCGCGGTGCCCGTTACGGGGGACGTGACCACGGGCGTGAACGGGAGTGTGGCGGGGGGCGAGGCGTCGGCCGAGCCGCCGCTCGGCTCCCGGGCGCCCGAGTTCATCAAGGCGCGCAGGACGCTGCACATCAGCTGGCAGGTCGGCGTGTTCATCGTCGGCCTGGCCGTCGTCGGCGCGGGCATCGTGATGCTGCCGCTGCCGGGGCCGGGCTGGCTTGTGATCTTCGCCGGTATGGCGATCTGGGCGACCGAGTTCGTCTGGGCACAGCTGGTGCTGCGCTGGACGAAACGGAAGGTGACCGAGGCGGCACAGCGCGCGCTCGACCCCAAGGTGCGCCGGCGCAACATCATTCTGACCACGATCGGTCTGGTGATCGTCGCCGTGCTGGTCGGGATCTACGTCGCGAAGTTCGGGATCGTGATGCCCTGGAAGATCGCCGAGTGACCGCTAGGTGGTCATGGAGCACCGCTGACATGCGGTAATGTTTGCGGTGCGCCCGGGCGATTAGCTCAGTGGGAGAGCGCTTCGTTCACACCGAAGAGGTCACTGGTTCGAACCCAGTATCGCCCACCACCCGGTCCGAAGGCCCCGGAGACTCACGTCTCCGGGGCCTTCGGCGTACCACCCGTTCAGCGCATCCGGCCCAGGGTGTCCCGCAGTCGCCGGGCGTCGCGCAGCCGCTGCTCGTACGTCGCGCCGACGGCCAGCAGGAGCAGTCCGGCGAGGGCGGGAGGCAGCCAGCGCGGGAGCGCCCCGACGGCCTGGACGACGTACGGCGCGAGCTCGTGCAGCGCGTCCAGGGCCAGGGTCAGTCCGCCGAGGACCAGCGGCGCCTGCAGCCGCAGCCGGGCACCCAGCAGGGTCACGGCGAGCGCGGCCACCCCGAGCAGCAGCGGACGCGGCCAGTGGGCGTCGCCCCAGGCGGCGACGAGGCTCGGCAGCAGGGTCGCGGCGAGGCCGGGGCCGTACGCGAGCCACGACGAGGCCTCGGGGTCCCTGCGGCGCCGCAGGGCGCCGATGGCGAGTGCCGGGAGCGTCACCGGCAGGGTGTACGCCTCGGGCACCGTGACCTCCGAGGCGGCGAGCCGCACCCAGGTGGCCACGACGAACAGCGCCGTCGCCAGGTAGCCGGCCGGGACGCGCCGCTCGGGGCGTACGGCGGTGCCCGCCGCGATGACGCCCGACAGGGCGAGGACCAGGGTGAGGGTGGGCAGGTCCGTCGCGGCGAGACCGACCGCGAGCAGCGCGCCGGCGGCGCCGGTGAGCTCCACCGGCAGTGCGACGGGGTGGCGGCCCAGGCGCGCCCCGAGCAGCGCGGTTGCCGCAGGCACGGCGAGCAGGGCGATGGCGGTCCGGTGCGCCGGGAGCCCGGCGGCCGCGGCGGCGGCGCCCACGAGTCCGGTGGTCCAGACGACCGCGGCGCAGGCGAGCACGCTCCGGACCGGTCCCCGGGCCCGGACGGCGGCCGCGGTGAAGCCGGTGACCAGCACCGCGAGGACGGTGAACGTCGCCGGGCGGGTGGCCAGCGAGAGCATCGCGACGCTCAGGGCGGTGGCCAGGGCGCAGACGAGCGCGGTGACGGCGAGGGCGCTCACGTGTGAGCCGGTCGCGGCGGCGGGGCGAGCGGGCGCGGGGGTGTCGGCGGCCGGCTTGTGCCCGGCGGATTCCGGCCCGGCTGTTTCCGGCCCGGTCGCTTCCCGCCCGGCCTTCTCCGCTCCGGGGCTTTCCGCTCCGGAGCTTCGCCCAGGAAGGACCCCCGGCCGCACGACCACCCACAGGCCGCAGGTGACCAGCAGCAGCTGGATCGTGAGGGTGGCCGGGTAGGGGAGCGACAGCGTCGTGGGGATCGCCAGGGCCGTCGACCAGGCCAGGGCCAGCGCCGCGCAGGACGTCGCCGTGCGCGGCAGGCCGAGGGCCGGGAGGAGGCGGGGAGCGCACCACAGGGCCGCCGACACCGCCGCCAGCACCACCGGGGCGGAGCTCGCGACGGGCATGTCCGAGGCCGCCGGGGCAGGGGCGCCCGACCAGATGGTGTCGAGACCGGTCAGCGGGTGCAGCAGGGTGAGCGCGACCGGGGGCACTGCCCAGGCTGCCGACGCCGCGTGCACCAGGCCCGACGCCCGGGCGAGGCCGAGCAGCACCCCGCGCGGGGCGGCGGTCCGTACCGCCGCGAGCAGCGCGACGGCGCAGAGCAGATAGCCGGGCACCGCCCAGCCCCCGGGCAGCGCCGTGCGCAGCACGCCGCCCACGCCCGCGATCGCGGCGAGGCCCGCGACCCCGGCGCCCGCCCACGCGGCCGACGGCACGCGCCAGGCGGCGTACAGGGCGAGGCCCGCGGCGGACAGGAGCAGCAGGGCGGGTTCGAGCGCCTCGGGCGGAGTGGCCGCCGTCATCGACAGCCAGAGGCGGGCGAGCAGCGACCAGCCGCCGGTCACCACGGCGCCCGTGACGGCGAGCGCCAGGACCGCGATCCTGCCGGTGCCGCCCCGGCCGGCCCTGGCGGCCGTCGCGATCCCCAGATCGAGCGCGGCCGTCGCCAGGGTCGCCCAGGCGATCACCCAGGCGCTCGCGTCCGCCGCCAGGGCCCACAAGGGCAGGGGGAGTTGCGCGGTGATCACGGCCGTCGGCAGCGGTATCCGCAGCTTCTCGAACGCCAGACCGTACGCCGCCCACAGTGCGGCGAGCGCGCCCGACGCGACGGCCGCGTACCCGAGCCCGTCCGTCCCGGGCAGTGCCACCCGGTGCAGGGCGTACGCGTCGAGGACCATGAGGACGAGGCCGAGCGCCGCTACCGACTCCGCGGTCGAGGTGAGGCCCCGGCGCAACAGCGGGACGGGAGCCGCGAGGGCCGCCACGGTCACCACGCCGAGCACCGCCGAACGCCCGCCGATGCCCAGGTAGCCCCAGCTGACCAGGGTGAAGGCGATCGCGGCGACCGCCAGCAGGATCCCGCCGAGCGTGAGCAGCACGTTCTGCGCGCTCGGCGGCGAGGTCTCGGGTCCGGCGCCGTGCCCGTGCCCGTGTCCGGGGCGGGGTCCGGCGGGCCCGGCAGCCCACACCGTCCCCGTCGGCGCCCCGGTCACCGGCCGCAGCGCCTGCAGCAGCCACGCCCTGCGGGCGAGCAACTGTGCGCGCCGGGCATCGATTTGAGCCAGCTCGCGGTCGAGGAGCCGCAGTTCCTCTGCGGGCGGTGGTACGTTCTCCATACGGGCAGTGTGGTGCGCGCCACAGCACTCCGGTATCGGCGCGGATACTCAGATCGCGCGTGAGTACGCACCCCGGGGCGCCTCATGGGAGCAGACTCGACCCATGGACTGGTGCCACTACCGCTTTCGCAGCCTCTGGGAGCTGCCCGCCCCGCCATCCGTCGTCTTCACCGTGCTGGAGCGGGCCGAGGAGTACCCCCGCTGGTGGCCGCAGGTCCGCGAGGTCACTCGGATCGACGACCGCACCGGTATCGGCCGCTTCCGCTCCGCACTCCCGTACGACCTCGTCGTCACCGCGCGCGAGCGGCTGCGGGACCCCGCCGCTCTGGTGCTGGAGGTGGAGCTGACCGGGGACCTGGTCGGCTGGGCCCGGTGGACGCTCGCGGCGCGCGCCGACGGCGGCACCCGGGCCCGGTACGACCAGGAAGTGGACGTCCACCGGCCGCTGATGCGGCGGCTCGCGGTGCCCGGCCGGCCCGTCTTCCTGGCCAATCACGCACTGATGATGCGGGCGGGACGCCGCGGCCTCGCCGCGTACCTGACCGGGGAAGCGAAGGGAGTTTGAAGGGAGCCCGGCGGTACCTGTATGGTTCAGTCCGTTCCCGGGCGATTAGCTCAGTGGGAGAGCGCTTCGTTCACACCGAAGAGGTCACTGGTTCGAACCCAGTATCGCCCACCGGGAGAGGCCGGTCCGTCATCGACGGACCGGCCTTACTTGTGTCCGCACATGCCTGCCCCGGTCGTACGCGTGCCGCGATCACGCCGCCCGCGCCGGGATTTCCGGACGCAGCGGCCACGCCGGATCCACCGACTCCTCCGAGCCGTTGCGCGCGAACCACGCCTGGAGGCCGCGTGCCTGTGCCGCGTGCCACACCGCCTGGAGCGTGTGCAGCTCCGGCGGCGAGAGCCGGTCGAGCCGCGCCGCGAACCGCCGGCCCACGGCCCGTACGACCTCCAGTGCGGCGGTCGCGTCGGCCGCCGCGTCATGCGCACCGTCCAGGGCGACCGCGTACTGGGCGCAGAGATCCGTGAGCGTGCGCCTGCCCTTGCGGTAGCGGTCCAGGTGCTTGTCCAGAACCCGGGGGTCCAGGACGCACATCGGCACGTTCTCCAGGTAGACGGAGAGGGAGGAGGCGCGGTGGCGGCGCAGTTCGCGGTCGAGGAGGGTCAGATCGAACGGCGCGTTCATCACGACGAGCGGCCTGCCCGCCGCGCACTGCTCGGCCAGTGCCCGGCCTATCTCCTCCATCACCGGCGCCGGCCAGCGGCCGTTGTGCTGCAGATGCTCTTCGGTGAGTCCGTGGACTTCGGTGGCCTCCGCGGGGACCGGCACCCCCGGATTGACCAGCCAGTTGGTGATACGCGCCCGTGCTCCCGCCGAATCCTGGACGACCAGGGCCGCCGAGACGATCCGGTCCTCCTCGACGTCCACTCCTGTTGTTTCCGTGTCAAATGCGGCCAGGGGGCCCTCATACCAGAGTGTCATCCCCGAACTCCTCGCCCGTTCCCGGCAGATGGCGGGATCCCTCTGCCCGAATCGGTGATACCCGGACCGTTTGCGCAGTACGCGGGTGGGTGACAACACAGATGACGGGGCGACAGGTTGACGTCCCGTTGCACGGCCGTGGACACCAGTCGTGGGCACGGCCAGTGGAATCGACGAATCGGCACAGCCCGGAAGGCAGACGGAGCCATGGCGCTCGCGCAGCCCGAACCGGGTGCGCTGCCCGAGCGGACCGTACCGCTGCGCGGAGCACTCGCCACCACCGCCTGCATGGAGACCCTCCAGGTGGGGTATCTGCACGCGGTCGCGGCCGCCGCCGGCTGCTCGCTGTCCCAGCCGTTTCCCGACAACGGCATCGACTGGCACGTCAGCCACAGCGCTCCCGGACACACGGTCGACGACGAAGTCACCATCAAGGTGCAGCTGAAGGCCACCTACCAACTCGCGCCGCACCCGCCGGGGCCGGCGTTCTCCTTCACGCTCGACAACGAGCACCTGGTGAAGCTCGCCCGGACACCGGTGTCCGTACACAAGATCCTCGTCGTGATGATCGTGCCGAGGGCGCAGGACGAGTGGCTGCGCGCCGGTCACGACCGACTCGATCTGCGGCACTGCTGCTACTGGACCAACCTGGCCGGCCACCCCGTCACGGGCCGGCGCAGGACCACCGTGCGGATCCCGACCTCGCGCATCTTCGACGACCGGGCACTCTGCGAGATCATGACCCGGGTCGGGACGGGAGGGAGACCGTGATGCACGGCCCGATGGACGAACCCGTACAGCCGTACGGGAGCCCTCACCCGATTCCCTTGCCCGGTGAGGGGCCCCCTTCCTGGTACGGCGGCGAGGGCCCCGACCCCGCGCACGTCGACCCCGTCGTGCTCGGCGCGCTGCTCGACCGGCACGGCTGGCGGCGGCGTGGCGGCGCGGCGGGGAGGTACGCCCGCTGGACCCCACCGGGTCCGGCCTCCGGCGGTACGAGCCTGCTCGTCCCGGAGAGCCGGGCCTTTCCCGACTGCGAGGACCTGCTCGGTGAGGCGCTGACCGCGCTGGCCCGCTCGGCCGCGCCCTCGGCCCGCGAGGTGCTGGTCGGTCTTTCCGTGCCCAGCGACGAGATCCGCTGGTGGCGCGACGTGCCGCAGGGCCCGTCCGGCGCGGCGGCCTGGACCGTACAGGAACAGCTGCGCTCGGCCGCCCGTCAGTTGCTGCTGGCGGGCGCGCTCGCCGCCCGCGGTCGTGCCGGGTACTACGGGGCCCGGCACCGGCGGCAGGCGGTGGCATCGCTGGGGGGTGTGCTGGTCGGTCCCGCACCCGGCGGGCGCGGGCTGACGGCCTTCGTTCCCGTGGAGAGCGGCCGCGCCGTCGTCGTACGCCTCCACCACGCGCTGCACGCCACCCGCGAGGCCGTCGACTACCGGCGGGCCACCGGGGGCATGGAGGCGTTCGACACCGCGGTAGGGGCCGGGGTCAGCCGTGAGCTGACCGAGGCGGTGGTGGCGCTGGTACGCGGCACCGAGGGCGCGCGGGTCGCCCTGGCCTGGGCGCCGTCCGCAGGGGTCCCGGAAGGCTGCGCGGCCCGTCCGGAGCCCGTCGAGTTCTCCCCGGGCGACCTTCCGGCCCTGCGCGAGGCCGGGGCGCGCTACCTGCGTCAGGAGCCGTCCGTCCCGGTCCGGATCACCGGCGCGGTGGTGCGGATGCGCCGCTCCGGCCCGCGCGGCGAGGGCACCGTACGGCTTCGGGTGCTCGCGGGCGCGGAGGTCCCGCACGTCCGGGCCGTGCTCGACGAGGAGGCCTACCGCACCGCCGTCCACGCCCACCTCGTCGGCCTCCCCATCCGCCTCATCGGCCGCCTGGAGAGCCGCGGCGGCTTCCGCCGCCTCACGGACGCGACCGGCGTGGTCCCCGTCCAGGTCGACGACGCGGAACGGGACCGGCTGCTCAAGGCCCTCCACGAGAACCTGGACTTCTTCGAGGAGGCGTGCGGCGGGGACGACGACTGACGGGGGCGGTGCCCCCGTCGGGCCGGACCGACCGTGCGCGGCCGGCGCGTGTGACGGACCGTTGGCCGACGGGGCCTCAGCTGGCTGCGCCCGCCCGGATCCGCAGGCCGGGGCCGGGCTCGGCGCTGGCCCCGCCAGTGCGAGCGCGGGTCGTGCCCGACGGCGCCCGCGCTCCCTCGTCGTCGCGCCGCCCGGGACGTCAGTTCGTCCCGGCGGTTGTGGTGTGGAGGCTCTCCAGCCTCAGCTGGAGTGCCTGGAGCGCCCGGCGCTGGCGTCCCGGTACGCGGCGGCGCAGCGCGATGAGTGTGGGGGCCAGTGCGCGGGCCCGTTCGGGGTCGCGCAGGTGCTCCCACTGGTGGTGGGCACGGTCGACGGCGCTCTCGACGTCCGGGTTGTCCGGCGCCTGCCGGCGGGCGAGGCGCGCTTCGGCCGCGGCCATCCACAGTTCGCAGCTGACGGCAGGGTCCTGGGCGAGGCGGGCGAGGTCGGCGCGTACCTCCAGCCAGTGGATCGCCTGCGGTGATCCCGGTCCGTACGCGCGCAGGGCCTCCTGCTCCCACGCCGCCGCGGCCGCCGCGGCTTCCCGGTGGCGGCCTGCCTCGGCGGCGCCGAGGATCTCCGGCAGCGGATCGGGCGCGGGGCCGGACACGGGCGCGGGGCCGGACAGGTCCGGGGCGGCCGGGCTCCCGGCGGGCGGTGGCGCGTCGACGGCGAGCAGCAGGACGCCTTCGCCGCCGGTCTGGGCGGCCGCCTGGTCGTGCAGGGCGGCGAGCGGCGGCCGGGCTCCGCTGCGCCAGATGGACGCCCACGCCTTCAGATAGGCGGGCTCCGCGACCGTACGGCGGCCCGGCGCCGGGGCGATGCGGCCGTAGAGGCGTATTCCGTAGCCGAGCGGGAGCACGGACCGGTCGCCGGTCAGCTGCCGCCAGGTGTCCGCGTCGGCGACCAGGTCGACGACGACCGTGGTGGTACCCGGCTTGCGGAGCTTGAGCTCGCTGGCGATCCAGTGCCACGGCAGCGCGGTGTAGCGCAGGGTGGAGGGGGTCGTACGGGCGAGCGCGAGATGCGGCAGGCGCTGCTTGTGGTCCAGGTGGAGCTGCCCGGTGATGTAGAAGACCAACGGGCCCGGTGCCGCGACGGCGGCGCGCACACGGGTCAGCACGGCCTGGGGATCGAGCGCGTCGGCGAGTTCGATCAGGGTTGCCGCGGCCGTCCCCGTGAAAGCACCCGGAGGCACGGCGGCGAGCGCGGGCAGTACGGACGCCGCGTCGATCAGACGTCCCTTGCCGACGGGGGCGGCCGCCAGTATGAGCGCCGTCCCGGACGATTCCTGCGCATTGATCACCACGTCAGCACCGTATCCCGCGCGGGGCGCCACCCCGTCATGGACCGGGCACGGGGTTGCCGCCTCGGCGCCCGGGGCGGACCCGGACGGGGCGACTCGGAGCCAGGAGTCCGGACCGGGCGATCGCCGGGTCCACCCACCGCCGGGCAAACCGTTTCGCGAGGGGCCCGCCGCGCTCGGTAGGATTCCGTCATGCGCGCGCAGGACGACCTCGTGCGCATCCCCATCAGGCAGGAGAGACCGGTGTCAGACGTCCGTGTGATCATCCAACGCGATTCCGAGCGGGAAGAGCGCGTGGTGACGACGGGCACTACGGCAGCCGAGCTCTTCGCCGGCGAGCGCACCATCGTCGCCGCACGCGTCGCGGGCGAGCTGAAGGACCTCGCGTACGAGGTCAAGGACGGCGAGGAGGTCGAGCCGGTCGAGATCTCCTCGGAGGACGGGCTCAACATCCTGCGCCACTCCACCGCGCACGTCATGGCGCAGGCCGTCCAGGAGCTCTTCCCGGAGGCCAAGCTGGGCATCGGCCCGCCGGTCAAGGACGGCTTCTACTACGACTTCGACGTCGAGAAGCCGTTCACGCCCGAGGATCTCAAGGCCATCGAGAAGAAGATGCAGGAGATCCAGAAGCGCGGCCAGCGCTTCTCGCGGCGCGTCGTCACCGACGAGGCCGCCCGCGAGGAGCTCGCGGACGAGCCGTACAAGCTGGAGCTCATCGGCATCAAGGGCGCCGCCTCGCACGACGACGGCGCGGACGTCGAGGTGGGCGGCGGCGAGCTGACCATCTACGACAACCTGGACGCGAAGAGCGGCGAGCTGTGCTGGAAGGACCTCTGCCGCGGTCCTCACCTGCCCACCACCCGCAACATCCCGGCGTTCAAGCTGATGCGCAACGCCGCCGCGTACTGGCGCGGCAGCGAGAAGAACCCGATGCTCCAGCGCATCTACGGCACCGCGTGGCCGTCCAAGGACGAGCTCAAGGCGCACCTCGACTTCCTCGCCGAGGCCGAGAAGCGTGACCACCGCAAGCTGGGCTCCGAGCTGGACCTCTTCTCGATCCCGGACGAGATCGGCTCCGGCCTCGCCGTCTTCCACCCCAAGGGCGGCATCATCCGCCGGGCCATGGAGGACTACTCGCGCCGCCGGCACGAGGAGGCGGGCTACGAGTTCGTCTACACCCCGCACGCCACGAAGGGGAAGCTCTTCGAGAAGAGCGGCCACCTGGACTGGTACGCCGAGGGCATGTACCCCCCCATGCAGCTCGACGAGGGTGTGGACTACTACCTCAAGCCCATGAACTGCCCGATGCACAACCTGATCTTCGACGCGCGCGGTCGTTCGTACCGTGAACTGCCGCTGCGTCTCTTCGAGTTCGGGACCGTGTACCGCTACGAGAAGTCGGGCGTCGTGCACGGCCTGACCCGGGCCCGCGGCTTCACCCAGGACGACGCGCACATCTACTGCACCAAGGAGCAGATGGCGGACGAGCTCGACTCGCTCCTGACCTTCGTCCTCGACCTGCTGCGCGACTACGGCCTGACCGACTTCTACCTGGAGCTGTCCACCAAGGACCCGGAGAAGTTCGTCGGCTCGGACGAGGTCTGGGAAGAGGCCACCGAGGTGCTGCGCAAGGCTGCCGAGAAGCAGGGCCTGCCGCTGACGCCCGACCCGGGCGGCGCCGCGTTCTACGGCCCGAAGATCTCCGTCCAGGCGAAGGACGCCATCGGCCGCACCTGGCAGATGTCGACCATCCAGGTCGACTTCAACCTTCCCGAGCGCTTCGACCTCGAGTACACCGCGCCCGACGGCACCAAGCAGCGCCCCGTCATGATCCACCGCGCGCTGTTCGGCTCGATCGAGCGGTTCTTCGCGGTACTGCTGGAGCACTACGCGGGCGCTTTCCCGGCGTGGCTGGCGCCGGTGCAGGCCGTCGGCATCCCGATCGGCGACGCGCACGTCCCGTACCTGGACGAGTTCGCCGCCAAGGCCAGGAAGCAGGGCCTGCGCGTCGAGGTGGACGGGTCCTCCGACCGTATGCAGAAGAAGATCCGCAACGCCCAGAAGCAGAAGGTGCCCTTCATGGTCATCGCGGGTGACGAGGACATGGAGAACGGCGCGGTGTCCTTCCGCTACCGCGACGGCTCGCAGGAGAACGGCATCCCTGTCGACGAGGCCATCGCCAAGATCGCCAAGGTCGTCGAGGAGCGCGTACAGCTCTGACGCGTCCTGTGGGTCAGGCCCCCGGGGAATCCCCCGGGGGCCTTTTGTCCTCCTCCAGCGCGAACGTCTGGATCAGCCACGACGAGAACGACCCCGTCACCGCCCCCAGCAGCGCCAGCCCCCCGGTCATCATGCCTACCGCCACGATCCGCCCCCAGGGCGTCACCGGCGTCACATCCCCGTAGCCGACAGTCGTCAGCGTCGAGCACGCCCACCACACGGAGTCCCCGAACGTCCGGATCGTCGCGCCCGGCGCCGCGTACTCGGCCTGGTAGACGCTGAGCGAGCCCGCGAAACCGAGCAGGACCGCCGAGATCCCGGCGTAGGCGATCACGCGCCCGTGCAGACTCATCCGCGCATGGGTGTGCCGGCGCTGCACCGCCTCGTAGATCTTGACGATCCGCAGCGGCCGCAGCAGTGGCAGGACGACCACGACGGCGTCCATCACATGCCGGCGAAGGAACCTGACACCCTGCCCGCTCAGCGCCCACCGCACCGCGTAGTCCACGACGAAGAGCACCCAGGCGGCACACGTCACGGCGAGGCACAGGTCCTGCCAGCCCGCCGGCAGGTCGTGCGCCAGCACGCGGATCGCGTACGAGATGAGAAAGAGACCCGAGGCCACGAACAGCGGGGTCTCCATGACCTGCTCCCAGCGCTCCAGGCGTGCCGACCGGCCGTCGTCGTCCATCGCCCCAGCATCGCCGGGGACCGCTCGGGGCCGCCCCGGCGACACGCCCCGTATGGGCGAAGTCATATGCTGCACCACATGACGAGTGAGCCGGAACAGCAGATCGGAGTCGGAATCCAGGACGCCTTCCAGCGTCTTTGGACGCCCCACCGGATGGCGTACATCCAGGGGGAGAACAAGCCGACCGGCCCCGGGGCCGACGACGGCTGTCCCTTCTGCTCCATCCCCGCGAAGTCGGACGAGGACGGACTCGTCATCGCGCGCGGCGAGAGCGTGTACGCGGTGCTCAACCTCTACCCGTACAACGGGGGCCATCTGATGGTGGTGCCCTACCGGCACGTCGCCGACTACACGGACCTCGACGAGGCGGAGACCGCCGAACTCGCCACGTTCACCAAGCGGGCGATGGCGGCGCTGCGCACGGCCTCCGGCGCGCACGGCTTCAACATCGGCATGAACCAGGGCACGGTCGCGGGCGCGGGCATCGCCGCCCATCTGCACCAGCACATCGTGCCGCGCTGGGGCGGCGACACCAACTTCATGCCGGTCGTCGGCCACACCAAGGTGCTGCCCCAACTCCTCGCCGACACCCGCAAGATGCTCGCCGACGCCTGGCCCCCCGCCTAGCCGTCGCGCGCCGCGCGCCGCGGGCGGCGCGCGACGTAGGCGTTACGCGTCGTACGCGTCGGCCTTGCGCGGTGACGGGTCCTGGACCAGACCGCTCACGATCAGGGAGCGGTTGCTGAAGCGCTCGGTGTTCACCCCGTGCTCCTCCAGGACCCTCATCGCGGCCGCGTGGGTCACCCGCAGGACCGGCGTCGCGGCCCGCATCGCGTCGTCCGCCATGAAGCGGTGCCGCCAGGGCTGGTCCGCCCAGGCGTGCCGCAGCCCGAACGGCTCGGGGAGCACCAGCTTGCCGCCGAGGAAGTCGAGCAGCGGCGGGTACCAGGTGAAGGGCGCGCGGACCATGAGCCGGACCACCTCGGGCGTCTCCACCAGGGGCAGCGTCCGCGTGGTCGTCTCCCAGAACCGTATGGTCTTGGCGACCTCGACGGTCTTGGGCTCCGGCTTGCTGGTGAACAGGGAGTGGACCGGCCCGAGCGCGTGCCCGGTCACCTCGATGCGCAGGGTCTCGTAGAGGACGGTCACCGTGATCATCATGGTGATCACCAGCTGGCCGTCCCACAGGGTGAACTGCACGCCCAGATAGTGGCGGTTGCCGCTGCCGAACTGCTGGTGGTCGCAGATCCGCTGTATCTCGTGGCGCTTCACCTGGAAGGTCTCCACGTCCTGGCCCTCGGGCCTGGCGACCTCCTTCGCGCCCTCGCCGACCGGCACCACGATCCAGTGCTTCACCGAGGGCGGCGGGAAGCCTCCCGTGTTCAGCGGGCCGCGCTGGAGCAGCGTCAGCTTGTCATGGATGACCTTGATGACGTCCCAGCTGCGGAACTGATGGAACTCCTTGCCCGGTTCCTTGGACACCAGATCCTCGGCGAGCTGCCAGCTGCCCCATCGCGTGCCCATGCCCAGTATTCCCTTGGGGCCCGCGTAGAAGACCGTGTTGGCCTGCTGCTCGGCGGTGAGCTTCTCCAGGCTCTGGCGCAGCTGCTCGGCCGCCGTCTCGTTCGGGTTTCCGGGGACGGCCTCGGGGACCTTGGCGCCGATGCCGCCGCCGGAGAGCAGACTGTCCCAGCGCTCACGCATGTCCTTCGCCGTGGACTCGCAGATCCGCCTCGCGAGCAGCCAGCCCACGACCGGGGCGATGACCATCCCGCGCAGGTAGTACGCCCAGAATCCGGTGAACGGCAGCCGGACGAGGAAGATCACGGCCACGATCCCGATCACGATCAGCAGGCCCGTGCCCAGCGCCCCGGCGCGCTTGTCCTTCGCACCCGCCATCGTGCGGCGCAGCTGGAACACGCCCATCCACAGCAGCATCCCGGGCAGGAACAGCAGCCCGAACACCGCCATGATCCCGGTGAGCTTCGCGTCCCGCTCCTTGCGGATCCGGGTCGCCGCCAGCGCGTGCTCGACGACCGCCTGCGGCTCGGTGCCGAAGGACTGGATCAGCGCCTTGCGGGCCCCGCCCAGCATCCGCACCTGCACGGCCCGCGAGAAGGCCTCGCCCAGATTCGGCTCCAGCAGCGACAACTTGCCCTTGGTCACCTTGGACTCGTGCCACTCGTTGTTGGCCTTGAGGATCTCCTCCAGCTTGCTGTCGCGGTACGCCGCCGACGCGAGGGCATGGGTCGCCGCCGTCTGACCGTCCGAGCCCTGCAGCGGGACCTGCGCCCCGGGAGAGAAGTCGAATGCCTGGTCCGTCACTGCCGCACCGCCCCCATCGCCGCTACCGTACGCACTGCGGGCTGTTCCCAACTGCCGCGCCCCGCACACCTTCTGAACTGGGCACCCAGCGTATCGAGGTCGGACGGCACCCGTCGCGGCCTTGTGGATAACGTCCGAAGCGGCACTGCGACGTACCGCCCGCCGCACACGGGTACGGCGGGCGGCCTCCTCAATCAGGAGCCTGCTTCCGCCTGTTCACGGATCTTGTCGGCCAGCTGCGGCGGCATCGCCTCGTGCCGGGCGTACGAACGGTCGAAGCGGCCCGTGCCGTGCGAGATCGACCGCAGATCCACCGCGTACCGCCCGATCTCGATCTCCGGCACCTCGGCGCGCACCAACGTCCGGCCGGAGCCCGCCTGTTCGGTGCCGACCACCCGGCCGCGCCGCCCCGACAGATCGCTCATCACAGGGCCCACGTACTCGTCGGGCACCAGCACCTGCACCTCGGCCACCGGCTCCAGCAGATCGATCCGCGCGTCCGCCGCCGCCTCGCGCAGCGCCAGCGCGCCCGCCGTCTGGAACGCGGCGTCGGACGAGTCGACCGAATGCGCCTTTCCGTCCAGCAGCGTCACCCGTACGTCGACCAGCGGATAGCCGGCCGCGACACCGCGCGCGGCCTGGGCCCGGATCCCCTTCTCCACGGACGGGATGAACTGCCGGGGCACAGCACCGCCGACGACCTTGTCCACGAACTCGATACCGGAGCCGGGCGGCAGCGGCTCGACCTCGATCTCGCAGATCGCGTACTGACCGTGCCCGCCGGACTGCTTCACATGCCGGCCGCGCCCCGCCGACGGTCCGCCGAACGTCTCCCGTAGGGAGACCTTGTGCGGGACCACGTCGACCTGGACCCCGTAGCGGCTGCGCAGCCTCTCCAGAGCCACGTCTTTGTGGGCCTCACCCAGGCACCACAGCACCACCTGATGGGTGTCCTTGTTCTGCTCCAGCCGCATCGTCGGATCCTCGGCGACCAGCCGCGAGAGCCCCTGTGAGAGCCGGTCCTCGTCCGCCTTGCTGTGCGCCTGGATGGCCAGCGGCAGCAGCGGGTCGGGCATCGCCCACGGCTCCATGAGCAGCGGATCGTCCTTCGAGGAGAGCGTGTCCCCGGTCTCGGCCCGGCCGAGTTTCGCGACGCATGCGAGGTCGCCCGCGATGCACTGGCCGACGGTGCGCTGCTGCTTGCCGAAGGGCGAGGAGAGGGCGCCGACCCGCTCGTCGACGTCGTGGTCCTCGTGGCCGCGGTCCTCCAGGCCGTGGCCGGACACGTGCACCGTCTCGTCGGGGCGCAGCGTCCCGGAGAAGACCCGGACCAGCGAGATCCGCCCGACGTACGGGTCGGAGGCGGTCCGCACCACCTCGGCGACCAGCGGCCCCGCAGGGTCGCAGCTGATCGCGGGGCGGGGCTTGCCCTCGGGGGTGGTGACGGCCGGGGCCTCGCGCTCCAGCGGGGTCGGGAAACCGCCGGTGATCAGCTCCAGCAATTCGACCGTGCCGAGCCCGTGCTTCGCCCCGTTGGTGGCGGGCGCCGCGGCCAGTACGGGATGGAAGGCGCCCCGCGCGACGGCCTTCTCCAGGTCGTCGACGAGCGTCTTGAGGTCGATCTCCTCGCCGCCGAGATAGCGGTCCATGAGGGTCTCGTCCTCGCTCTCCGCGATGATCCCCTCGATCAGCCGGTTCCTGGCCTCCTCGATCACCGGCAGTTCGTCCGGTCCCGGCGGGGTCTCCTTGCGTTCGCCGGAGGAGTAGTCGAAGACCTTCTGTGACAGCAGGCCGACCAGCCCGGTCACCGGGGCGTGCCCGTCGGCCGCCTCCGGACCGTGCAGCGGCAGATACAACGGCAGTACGGCGTCGGGGTCGTCCCCGCCGAAGAGCTGCCCGCAGACCTGGGTGAGCTGCTCGAAGCCGGTGCGGGCGGTCTCCAGATGGGTGACCACGATCGCCCGGGGCATCCCGACCGCCGCGCACTCCTCCCACACCATGCGGGTCGAGCCCGCCACGGCGTCGGCCTCCTGGGCCGCGGAGACGACGAAAAGGGCCGCGTCCGCGGCTCGCAGACCGGCCCTGAGTTCCCCGACGAAGTCGGCGTATCCGGGGGTGTCCAGCAGATTGATCTTGTATCCGCCCCATTCGAGCGGGACGAGACTGAGCTGTACGGAACGTTGCTGGCGGTGTTCGATCTCGTCGTAGTCCGAGACCGTGCCGCCGTCCTCGACCCGGCCCGCCCTGTTGACCGCTCCCGCGGTCAGCGCCAGGGCCTCGACCAGCGTCGTCTTGCCCGACCCGCTGTGGCCGACCAGCACCACATTCCGTACGGATGTCGGCCGGTCGGCCGTTGTAGCCCTGCCGGCGGCTCCGGGGTGTGCGTTCGCCTTGTCGCCCATGATTCTTCCTCCCGACTGCTTGCACGGTGAGGTGAGGGCGCGGACCCGGGGGAGCCGCACGGCAGCGGCAGCTCCGGCGATGCCCGCGACGCGGTGGTCTTTCGAGCTTTCCACTCCCGTCACGGTGCGTCCATACGTCGTACGCGACCGGGGGAGTCCGCTGGCCGGTAACGGTCCTGGCTACGATGGGCCAGCCGGTGGCCGCTCGGGCCGCACGGCGCACCGACCCCCCTGGGAAGGCCATGCTGAACAAGTACGCGCGTGCGTTTTTCACGCGTGTCCTCACACCGTTCGCCGCGTTTCTGCTCCGCCGAGGGGTGAGCCCCGACGCCGTGACGCTTGTCGGCACGGCCGGAGTGATCGCGGGTGCGCTGGTCTTCTTCCCCCGCGGAGAGTTCTTCTGGGGGACCATCGTCATTACCCTGTTCGTCTTCTCGGACCTGGTCGACGGGAACATGGCCCGCCAGGCCGGGATCTCCAGCCGCTGGGGCGCGTTCCTGGACTCCACCCTCGACCGGGTCGCCGACAGCGCGATCTTCGGTGGCTTCGCCCTCTGGTACGCGGGAGGGGGCGATGACAATGTGCTGTGCGCGGTATCCATCTTCTGCCTGGCGAGCGGCCAGGTCGTCTCGTACACGAAGGCGCGAGGCGAGTCCATCGGACTGCCCGTCGCGGTGAACGGCCTGGTGGAGCGCGCGGAGCGGCTGGTGATCTCGCTCGTCGCCGCGGGTCTCGCCGGACTCCACGGATTCGGTGTCCCTGGCATCGATGTCGTGCTGCCGATCGCGCTGTGGATCGTGGCGGTCGGTTCGCTGGTGACCCTGGGACAGCGGGTCGTGACGGTACGCCGTGAGGCGGCGGAGGCGGACGCGACGACGGCGTCGGAGGGGAGCGGGGCATGAGGGATCGGTTGACCGACACGCTGTACGGACTCGGCTGGGCCACGGTCAAGAAGCTTCCCGAGCCCGTCGCGGCCGCGCTCGGCCGGACCATCGCCGACCGCGTGTGGAAGCGCCGGGGCAAGGGCGTCCTGCGTCTGGAGTCCAACTTGGCCCGGGTGGTGCCCGACGCCGGCCCCGAGCGGCTCGCCGAGCTGTCGAAGGCCGGCATGCGCTCGTACATGCGGTACTGGATGGAGTCCTTCCGGCTGCCCACCTGGAGCCACGAGCGCGCGAAGAGCAGCTTCGACCCGACGGGCGTCCACAACCTCACCGAGGCTCTGGAAGCCGGCAAGGGGGTCGTCCTGGCGCTGCCCCACCTCGCCAACTGGGACGCGGCGGGCGTCTGGGTCACCCGCGCGCTCGGCCAGCCCTTCACGACCGTCGCCGAGCGGCTCAAGCCGGAATCGGTGTACGACCGCTTCGTCGCCTACCGGGAGTCGCTGGGCATGGAGGTCCTGCCGCACACCGGCGGCGCCGCCTTCGCCACCCTGGCGCGGCGGCTGCGCGACGGCGGGATGGTCTGCCTGGTCGCGGACCGTGATCTGTCGGAGTCCGGCGTCGAGGTGAAGTTCTTCGGAGAGACGGCCCGGATGCCCGCGGGACCGGCACTGCTCGCCCTGCAGACGGGGGCGCCGCTGCTTCCGGTGACCCTCTGGTACGACGACACGCAGGTGATGAAGGGGTGCATTCACCCGCCCCTCGACGTACCCGAGACAGGTACGCGGGACGAGAAGACGTCTCTGATGACACAGGCGCTGGCCGATGCCTTCGCCACGGGGATCGCCGACCACCCGGAGGACTGGCACATGCTCCAGCGGCTGTGGCTCGCGGACCTGGACAAAGACAAGCCCGACGATGACAAGCCGGGCAACGACAAGCTGGGCAACGACAAGCTGGGCAACGACAACGACAAGGGCGGGGAGCGGTCACGTTGAGGATCGGCATCGTCTGCCCGTACTCCTGGGACGTCCCCGGCGGCGTCCAGTTCCACATCCGCGACCTCGCCGAGCACCTCATCCGGCTCGGTCACGAGGTCTCCGTACTGGCCCCGGCCGACGACGAAACGCCGCTGCCGCCGTACGTCGTCTCGGCGGGCCGGGCCGTGCCCGTCCCGTACAACGGCTCGGTCGCGCGGCTGAACTTCGGCTTCCTGTCCGCCGCGCGCGTGCGGCGCTGGCTGCACGACGGCACGTTCGACGTGATCCACATCCACGAGCCGGGCACGCCGTCGCTCGGGCTGCTGACCTGCTGGGCGGCCCAGGGGCCGATCGTGGCCACGTTCCACACGTCGAACCCGCGCTCCCGCGCGATGGTCGCGGCGTACTCGATCCTGCAGGCCGCGCTGGAGAAGATCAGCGCCCGGATCGCGGTGAGCGAATACGCGCGGCGCACCCTCGTCGAGCATCTCGGTGGCGACGCCGTCGTCATCCCGAACGGGGTCGACGTCGACTTCTTCGCCAAGGCCGGGCCGAAGGCCGAGTGGCAGGGCGGGACGCTCGGCTTCATCGGCCGCATCGACGAGCCCCGCAAGGGCTTCCCCGTGCTGATGAAGGCCTTCCCGAAGATCCTCGCCGCACGCCCCGGAACGCGCCTGCTGGTCGCGGGCCGCGGCGACGAGGAGGAGGCGGTCGCCTCCCTGCCGGCGGACATGCGCTCGCAGGTGGAGTTCCTCGGCATGGTCAGCGACGAGGACAAGGCGCGGCTGCTGCGCAGCGTCGATCTGTACGTCGCCCCGAACACGGGGGGCGAGAGCTTCGGGATCATCCTGGTCGAGGCGCTCTCGGCGGGCGCCCCGGTGCTCGCGTCCGACCTCGACGCCTTCGCCCAGGTCCTGGACCAGGGCGGAGCGGGCGAGCTCTTCGCCAACGAGGACGCCGACGCGCTGGCGTCCGCCGCGATCCGGCTCCTGGGGGACCCGGAGCGGCGGGCGGAGCTCAGCGAGCGGGGGAGCGCGCACGTGCGGCGCTTCGACTGGTCGACGGTGGGCGCGGACATCCTCGCGGTGTACGAGACGGTGGCGGACGGCGCGGCCTCCGTGGCCGCGGACGAACACCAGGGCTTCATGTCGCGCTTCGGCCTGGCCAGGGGCTGATTCCCGGGCCCGCTAGGTACCGGGCCCCCGGGGCCCGGGCCGACGGGCCCGCTGGGTCCCGGGCCGACGGGCCCGTCGAGCCCCCGGCCCGCCGGGTCCCGGCTCGTTGAGTCCTGGACCCTCTGGGTCCGGCCCGTCGAGTGAGTCCTGGACCGCCGGTCCTGCACCGCCGAGTTCCGGGCCGGCCGGTCCCGGACCTGGTCCCGGGCCCCGGGATCAGGTCCGCGGCGTGGTGTCCGAGGTGCCGCGCGTGGAATTCGGCACCCCGGGCCCCCGGTAGATTGGCCCGGCGTGACCGCAACCTTGATCTGGATCTTCGTCGGGCTCGTCGTCATCGGCGTGTACCTCAGCTGGACCGCCGGCCGGCTCGACCGTCTGCACACGCGGCTCGACGCTGCCCGCGCCGCCCTCGACGCGCAGCTCGTACGCCGGGCCTCGGTCACCCAGGAACTGGCCACCTCAGGCGTCCTCGACCCCGCCGCGTCGATCGTGCTGTACGAGGCCGCGCACGCCGCCCGCCAGGCCGAGGAGGAGCACCGTGAGGTCGCCGAGAGCGAGCTGAGCCAGGCGCTGCGGGCCGTCTTCGCGGAGCAGGCGCAGGTCGACGCGGTGCGCGAGGCCCCGGGCGGCGAGGAGGCGGCGAACGAGCTCGCCGCCGCGGTCCGGCGCGTCCCCATGGCGCGCCGGTTCCACAACGACGCCGTACGCGCGGCGCGGGCCCTGCGCCGGCACCGTAAGGTGCGCTGGTTCCGGCTGGCGGGCCACGCGCCGTTCCCGCTCGCGTTCGAGATGGACGACGAGCCGCCGGCGGCGCTGGCGGACCGTCCCTCGTAGGCTCTGCGCACGGGCGGTGTCCGCGCGCCTTCGCCAAAAAGGAGCCACATGCTCCACATTGGCACTTGCTGTGGACTGGTCCCGGACGGTTTGCTCGGCGGAGCACAAGCCGCATCACCAGCCGTCATCGAGTGAGGTCCATCCGTGTCCAGCACCCTTCCCACCACCCCGCAGGCCCCCGAGACCGGCACCGCGCGCGTGAAGCGCGGCATGGCCGAGCAGCTCAAGGGCGGTGTGATCATGGACGTGGTCAACGCCGAGCAGGCGAAGATCGCCGAGGACGCGGGCGCCGTCGCCGTCATGGCGCTGGAGCGTGTCCCGGCCGACATCCGCAAGGACGGCGGCGTGGCCCGTATGTCCGACCCGAACATGATCGAGGAGATCATCGACGCGGTCTCCATCCCGGTCATGGCCAAGTCGCGGATCGGCCACTTCGTCGAGGCCCAGGTCCTGCAGTCCCTCGGCGTCGACTACATCGACGAGTCCGAGGTGCTGACCCCGGCCGACGAGGTCAACCACTCCGACAAGTGGGCCTTCACCACCCCCTTCGTCTGTGGCGCCACCAACCTGGGTGAGGCGCTGCGCCGCATCGCCGAGGGCGCGGCCATGATCCGCTCGAAGGGCGAGGCCGGCACCGGCAACGTCGTCGAGGCCGTCCGCCACCTGCGTCAGATCAAGAACGAGATCGCCAAGCTGCGAGGCTTCGACAACAACGAGCTGTACGCCGCCGCCAAGGAGCTGCGCGCCCCGTACGAGCTCGTCGCCGAGGTCGCCCAGCTCGGCAAGCTGCCGGTCGTGCTGTTCTCTGCCGGTGGCGTGGCCACCCCGGCCGACGCCGCCCTGATGCGCCAGCTCGGCGCCGAGGGCGTCTTCGTCGGCTCCGGCATCTTCAAGTCCGGCGACCCGGCCAAGCGCGCCGCCGCGATCGTGAAGGCCACCACCTTCTACGACGACCCGAAGATCATCGCGGACGCCTCCCGCAACCTGGGCGAGGCCATGGTCGGCATCAACTGCGACACCCTCCCCGAGGCCGAGCGCTACGCGAACCGTGGCTGGTAATCACTCATGAGCACCCCCGTCATCGGTGTCCTGGCTCTCCAGGGCGACGTACGGGAGCACCTGATCGCCCTGGCCGCGGCTGACGCCGTGGCCAGGCCGGTCCGGCGCCCCGAGGAACTCGCCGAGGTCGACGGCCTCGTCATACCCGGCGGCGAGTCCACCACCATCTCCAAGCTGGCCCATCTCTTCGGCATGATGGAGCCGCTGCGCGAGCGTGTCCGCGCGGGCATGCCGGTCTACGGCACCTGCGCCGGCCTGATCATGCTCGCCGAGAAGATCCTCGACCCGCGTTCGGGCCAGGAGACGATCGGCGGCATCGACATGATCGTCCGCCGCAACGCCTTCGGCCGCCAGAACGAGTCCTTCGAGGCCTCTGTCGCGGTCAAGGGCATCGAGGGCGACCCCGTCGAGGGCGTCTTCATCCGCGCCCCCTGGGTCGAGTCCGTGGGCGCGACGGCCGAGGTGCTCGCCGAGCACGAGGGCCACATCGTCGCCGTACGGCAGGGCAACGCGCTGGCCACGTCGTTCCACCCGGAACTGACCGGAGACCACCGCATGCACGCCCTGTTCGTGGACATGGTGCGCGCCGCGCACTGACCCGGTCCCGGTAGGATCACAGGCGAACGCAGCAGAGATTGGTTACGCGAAGGAGACAGGCAGATGTCCGGCCACTCTAAATGGGCCACGACGAAGCACAAGAAGGCCGTGATCGACGCCAAGCGCGGCAAGCTCTTCGCGAAGCTGATCAAGAACATCGAGGTCGCGGCCCGCACGGGCGGCGCTGACGTCGACGGCAACCCGACCCTCTTCGACGCCATCCAGAAGGCGAAGAAGAGCTCCGTTCCGAACAAGAACATCGACTCCGCCGTCAAGCGCGGTGCCGGCCTGGAGGCCGGTGGCGCCGACTACGAGACGATCATGTACGAGGGCTACGGCCCGAACGGTGTCGCGGTGCTCATCGAGTGCCTCACCGACAACCGCAACCGCGCCGCCTCCGACGTTCGGGTCGCCATGACCCGCAACGGCGGCTCGATGGCCGACCCCGGTTCGGTGTCGTACCTCTTCAACCGCAAGGGTGTCGTGATCGTCCCCAAGGGCGAGCTGTCCGAGGACGACGTCCTGGGCGCCGTCCTGGACGCGGGCGCCGAAGAGGTCAACGACCTCGGTGAGAACTTCGAGGTGCTCAGCGAGGCCACCGACCTGGTCGCGGTGCGCACCGCGCTCCAGGAGGCCGGTATCGACTACGACTCGGCCGAGGCCAACTTCGTCCCGACCATGCAGGTCGAGCTGGACGAGGAGGGCGCGCGCAAGATCTTCAAGCTGATCGACGCGCTGGAGGACAGCGACGACGTGCAGAACGTCTTCGCCAACTTCGACGTCTCGGACGACGTGATGGAGAAGGTCGACGCCTGATCCCGCTTCGTACGGAGGGCCGACAGGGACACCCACCCTGTCGGCCCTCCGCGTTGTGGGCCGTTGTCAGTGCGAGCCGATAGCCTGCACAAACAGTTGACCGAAGGAGGGGGGGCGTTATGCGCGTACTCGGTGTGGACCCGGGGCTGACCCGGTGCGGCATCGGCGTGGTCGAAGGCGTCGCGGGCCGCCCCCTGAAGATGCTCGGCGTCGGCGTCGTCCGCACCCCCGCCGACGCGGACATCGGCCACCGCCTGGTCGCCATCGAGCGCGGCATCGAGGAGTGGCTGGATGCGCACCATCCCGAACTGGTCGCGGTGGAGCGGGTGTTCAGCCAGCACAATGTGCGTACGGTCATGGGCACCGCACAGGCCAGCGCGGTCGCCATGCTCTGCGCGACCCGGCGCGGAATCCCCGTCGCCCTGCACACCCCCAGCGAGGTCAAGGCCGCCGTCACCGGCAGCGGCCGCGCCGACAAGGCCCAGGTCGGCGCCATGGTCACGCGGCTGCTGAGGCTGGACGCCCCGCCGAAGCCCGCCGACGCGGCCGACGCCCTCGCGCTCGCCATCTGCCACATATGGCGGGCCCCCGCTCAGAACCGGCTCCAGCAGGCCGTCGCCCTGCACGCATCGAAAGGCCGCCCCACCTCATGATCGCCTTTGTGACCGGCCCGGTCGCCGCGCTCGCCCCGACCACCGCCGTGATCGAGGTCGGCGGCGTCGGCATGGCCGTCCAGTGCACGCCGAACACCCTGTCGGAGCTGAGGATCGGTCAGGAGGCCAGGCTCGCGACCTCCTTGGTCGTCAGGGAGGACTCCCTGACGCTGTACGGCTTCGCCGACGACGACGAGCGTCAGGTCTTCGAGCTGCTCCAGACCGCGAGCGGCGTAGGCCCGCGCCTCGCCCAGGCGATGCTGGCGGTCCACGCGCCGGACGCCCTGCGGCTCGCGGTGGCCACGGGCGACGAGAAGGCCCTGACCGCCGTGCCCGGCATCGGCAAGAAGGGCGCGCAGAAGCTGCTCCTGGAGCTCAAGGACCGCCTCGGCGAGCCGATCGGCACCGCCACCCGCGCCGTCGGAGCCCCGGTCACCCAGTCCTGGCGCGACCAGCTCCACGCCGCGCTCATCGGCCTCGGCTACGCCACCCGCGAGGCCGACGAGGCGGTCACCGCGGTCACCCCCCAGGCCGAGGCCGCGGGCACGACGCCGAACGTGGGCAGCCTCCTGAAGGCCGCCCTCCAGACGCTGAACCGCACCCGATGACCACCGGCGCGTCCCCGGCGCCCGCCGGCGCGCTCCGCCCGTACCACCCGGCACACCACCATCCGCGCGGCTCCGCCGCCACGACCACGCGAGGCAATCAGCTGTGAACTGGGACGACAGCACTCCGCCCCCCGCCGGGGCACCGGCCGCCGACGCGCCCGAGCGGCTCGTCGGCGCGGCGGCCGACGGCGAGGACCAGGCCGTCGAAGCGGCGCTGCGGCCCAAGTCGCTGGACGAGTTCGTCGGCCAGGAGCGCGTACGGGAGCAGCTCGACCTTGTCCTGAAAGCGGCCCTCGCGCGCGGCGCCACCGCCGACCACGTCCTGCTCTCCGGCGCTCCCGGCCTCGGCAAGACCACCCTCTCCATGATCATCGCGGCGGAGATGGGCGCCCCGATCCGGATCACGAGCGGCCCTGCCATCCAGCACGCCGGCGACCTCGCCGCGATCCTGTCCTCCCTCCAGGAGGGTGAAGTTCTCTTCCTCGACGAGATCCACCGGATGTCCCGGCCCGCCGAGGAGATGCTCTACATGGCGATGGAGGACTTCCGGGTCGACGTCATCGTCGGCAAGGGCCCCGGCGCCACCGCCATCCCGCTGGAGCTGCCGCCGTTCACCCTGGTCGGCGCAACCACTCGGGCCGGACTGCTGCCCCCGCCGCTGCGTGACCGCTTCGGCTTCACCGCCCACATGGAGTTCTACGAGCCCGCCGAGCTGGAGCGCGTCATCCACCGCAGCGCCCAGCTCCTCGACGTCGGTATAGACACCCACGGTGCCGCCGAGATCGCCGGCCGCTCCCGCGGCACGCCCCGTATCGCCAACCGGCTGCTGCGCCGCGTCCGCGACTACGCCCAGGTCAAGGCGGACGGCCGGATCAACCGCGACATCGCCGCCGCGGCCCTCGGGGTGTACGAGGTGGACGGACGCGGACTCGACCGGCTGGACCGCGCCGTGCTCCAGGCCCTGCTCAAGCTGTTCGGCGGCGGTCCCGTGGGCCTGTCCACCCTCGCGGTGGCCGTGGGGGAGGAGCGCGAGACGGTCGAGGAGGTGGCCGAGCCCTTCCTCGTACGGGAGGGCCTGCTGGCCCGTACGCCACGCGGCCGGGTCGCCACGCCCGCGGCATGGGCGCATCTCGGCCTCGTGCCGCCGCAGCAGGGCGCGGGCGCAAGCGGACAACAGGGTCTGTTCGGGGCGTGACGGCGAGGAGGGTCGCGGCACGGGGAACCACGGTGCCATGCTGGGCGTTGTTCCATCGATGCGGACTCGCTTAGACTCCGCCGATGCCGCCCTTCCGGGTCGGCGTGCCCACCCCCGTAGATCAGGCCGCTCACCAGCGCGGTCGTGCGAAGGATTTCCGCCCCGTGGATAACGTGACCGTCCTCCTCCCCTTCATCGTGCTCATCGGGGCCATGTTCCTGATGACCCGCTCCGCCAAGAAGAAGCAGCAGCAGGCGGCGGCGATGCGCAACCAGATGCAGCCCGGCACGGGCGTCCGGACGATCGGGGGTCTGTACGCCACCGTCAAGGAGGTCAACGACGACACCGTCCTCCTTGAGGCTGCTCCCGGCGTCCACCTCGTGTTCGCGAAGAACGCCATCGGCGCCGTCCTCGACGACGAGGAGTACAACCGGATCGTGCACGGCGACGGCGACGACGTGCTCAAGACCGACGCGGTCGTGCCGGACGACGCCTCCTCGCTGACCGACGCCGAGGCCGACACCGACGCCGACGACGCCAAGATCGACCTGGGCAAGAAGGCCGAGAAGGCCGAGGCGGCCGACGTGGAGACCGCGCCCGAGACCAAGGGCGGCAAGGCCGACGAGAAGACCGACGGCGACGCCGACGCGAAGTAACAGGGACCGGGGACCGCGGGGCGCCCTAGGGCGACCGCGGTCCCCGGTTCGTGCCGACTTCTACGGGGGCAATTCCCCACAACACTTCGTGGCCGCCCCGGCGCACACCCGGCGCGGGGCGGTTGGACAGGGAGAAACGAGAAGGTGGCAGCACCGAAGAAGGGCCGAAGGGCGCCGGCGGGGGGTCAGGGCAGGCCCGGGCGCACCCTGGCGCTGATCCTGATCGCCATGGTCGCCATGGTCGGCGGGATGTTCTGGTACGGACACACCACGCCGCGTCTGGGCATCGACCTCGCGGGCGGCACGACGATCACGCTCAAGGCCAAGGCGGAGCCCGGCAAGGAGAGCGCGGTCAACGAGACCAACATGAAGACCGCCGCCGGGATCATCGAGCGCCGCGTCAATGGTCTGGGTGTCTCCGAGTCCGAGGTTCAGACCCAGGGCAAAGAGAACATCATCGTCAACATCCCCAAGGGGACGAACTCCCAACAGGCCCGTGACCAGGTGGGCACCACCGCCCAGCTGTACTTCCGCCAGGTCCTCGCCGTGGCGGCCGGCGGCCCCGTGACGCCGCAGCCCTCGGGCAGCCCCTCCCCGAGCGCCTCGCCCTCCGGCAAGGGCAAGACCGACGGCGAGAAGGACAAGGCGACAGCCCCGTCCGGTGCGCCGAGCGCCAACCCGACCACGCAGGGCCGTGCCGTCACCGACGCGCTGAAGGCCCCGACGCCCACCCCGAGCGCCTCCGCCTCGGGCAAGCCGGAGGCCGGCAAGAGCCCGAGCCCGACTCCGACGCCGAGCGCCGATCCGGCCATGGCGGCGCTGGAGAAGAAGTTCACCGAGCTCGACTGCAACGACAAGAAGGCTCGCGCCAACGTCGCCAAGGGCACCAAGCCCACGGACACCATCGTCGCCTGCGGTGAGGACGAGGGCGTCTGGTCGAAGTACATTCTCGGCCCGGCCGAGGTCGACGGCCGGGACGTCGACGACGCCAAGGGCGTGCTCGACCCGCAGCGTGGCATGTGGATCGTCACGATGGACTTCACCGACGAGGGTTCGACGAAGTTCCAGAAGATCACCAGCAAGCTGTCGCAGCAGCAGCCGCCGATGAACCAGTTCGCCATCGTCCTCGACAACGTCGTAGTCTCGGCTCCCCAGGTCAATCAGACGCTCAGCGGCAGCGCCGAGATCTCCGGCAGCTTCACCCAGCAGTCGGCCCAGGACCTGGGCAACATCCTCAGCTACGGTGCGCTCCCGCTGAGCTTCCAGGTGGAGAACGTCAGCACCGTCACCGCGGCGCTCGGCGGCGACCAGCTCAAGGCGGGCCTCCTCGCGGGCGGCATCGGCCTCGCGCTGGTCATCATCTACCTGGTGGTCTATTACCGCGGCCTCTCCCTGATCGCTATCCTCAGCCTCCTGGTCTCGGCGATCCTGACGTACACGATCATGGCGCTCCTCGGCCCGGCCATCGGCTTCGCGCTGAACCTGCCGGCGGTCTGTGGTGCGATCGTCGCGATCGGTATCACCGCCGACTCGTTCATCGTGTACTTCGAACGCATCCGTGACGAGATCCGCGAGGGCCGTACGCTCCGTCCGGCCGTCGAGCGGGCCTGGCCGCGTGCCCGGCGCACCATCCTGGTCTCCGACTTCGTGTCGTTCCTCGCCGCCGCGGTGCTGTTCATCGTCACCGTCGGCAAGGTGCAGGGCTTCGCGTTCACGCTCGGCCTGACCACGCTGCTCGACGTCGTCGTCGTGTTCTTCTTCACCAAGCCGATCATGACGATCCTGGCCCGCAACAAGTTCTTCGCCAGCGGTCACCCCTGGTCCGGACTGGACCCGAAGCGGCTCGGCGCCAAGCCCCCGCTGCGCCGCTCGCGCCGCGTCTCCGCCCCCACCGACCCGAAGGAGGCGTGAGATGTCGCGTCTCGGCAGCATCGGCGCCAGGCTCTACCGAGGCGAGGTCGGCTACGACTTCGTCGGCAAGCGGATGATCTGGTACGGCATCTCGATCCTGATCACCATCACGGCCATCGTCGGCCTGATGGTGCAGGGCCTCAACATGGGCATCGAGTTCAAGGGCGGTGCTGTTTTCACCACCCCGAAGAACACGGCCGTCTCCGTCACCCAGGCCCAGGAGGACGTGCAGGAGGCCTCCGGTCATGTCCCGATCGTCCAGAAGCTCGGTGAAGGGGAGCTGCGCATCCAGGTGAGCGGCCTGGACACCGCCCAGGCCGAGAAGGTGCGCCAGCAGCTCTCCACGGAATGGAACATCCCCGCCAAGGACATCGCCGGCGAGCTCGTCGGCCCCAGCTGGGGTGAGCAGATCGCCAACAAGGCCTGGACCGGCCTCGGCGTCTTCATGATCCTCGTGGTGATCTACCTGGCGATCGCCTTCGAATGGCGCATGGCGCTCGCCGCCCTGATCGCCCTGATCCACGACCTCACGATCACTGTCGGCATCTACGCGCTGGTCGGCTTCGAGGTCACCCCGGGCACCGTGATCGGTCTGCTGACGATCCTCGGTTACTCCCTCTATGACACCGTCGTCGTCTTCGACGGTCTCAAGGAGGGCGCGAAGGACATCACCAAGCAGACCCGCTACACCTACAGCGAGATCGCCAACCGCAGCCTCAACGGCACCCTGGTGCGCTCCATCAACACAACGGTCGTGGCGCTGCTCCCGGTCGCCGGTCTGCTCTTCATCGGCGGCGGCTTCCTGGGCGCGGGCATGCTCAACGACATCTCGCTGTCGCTGTTCGTCGGCCTCGCCGCCGGTGCGTACTCCTCGATCTTCATCGCCACGCCGCTCGTCGCGGACCTCAAGGAACGCGACCCGCAGATGAAGGCGCTGAAGAAGCGCGTCCTGGCCAAGCGCGCCGCCGCGGCCGCCAAGGGCAAGACGGAGGGCTCCGAGGGCGACTCGGACGAGCCTCACGACGAGGTCCCCGAGGACGCCGCGACCGCCGGTGCGGTCGTCGGCCAGCGCCGCCAGGAGTCCCGCGGCGGGCGTGGGAAGCGCCGATGACGGCCACCACCCGCGAGCTGCTGCTCAGCCGCATCCGTGATGTGCCGGACTACCCGAAGCCCGGAGTGATCTTCAAGGACATCACCCCGCTGCTCGCGGACCCGGCGGCCTTCACGGCGCTGACCGACACCCTCGCCGAGCTGTGCGTCACGCACGGCGCGACGAAGATCGTCGGCCTGGAGGCACGCGGCTTCATCCTGGCCGCGCCGGTCGCCGTCCGGGCCGGGATCGGCTTCATCCCCGTACGCAAGGCGGGCAAGCTGCCCGGCGCGACCCTGTCGCAGGCGTACGAGCTGGAGTACGGCACCGCCGAGATCGAGATCCACGCCGAGGACCTCAAGCCGGACGACCGGGTCATGGTCATCGACGACGTCCTCGCCACCGGTGGCACCGCCGAGGCGTCCCTGGCGCTCGTCCGCCGGGCCGGCGCGCAGGTCGCGGGCGTCGCGATCCTCATGGAGCTCGGCTTCCTCGGCGGCCGCGCCCGCCTGGAGCCGGCCCTGCGCGGAGCCCCGCTGGAGGCTCTGATCACGGTCTGACCGGACGCGTACGCGTACGGAACGGGCACCCGGGAACATCGGGTGCCCGTTTCGCGTTCCCATGCTCCGCAGTCCCGGGGAGAGCCTGTCGGCCAGGCTCGATACCATGGCCTTTCCGGGCCTGACCGGGGGACCCGGATCCTCATGAGGAGCGCTCTTGCCAGACGAGGCCCAGCCCGCCGCCGCGCAGCCCGACCAGCAGGCCGAAAAGGCTGTGGCGGTCCCAGTCGCGCCCGAGAAGAAGCCCGCGCCGCTGGAGAGTGCGACCCGCTCGGCCCCCGCTCCCATGTCCACGCCCAAGCCCGCGCCCACCCCGGCGCTGCGCACCGGCGGCGGCTCCTCGAACCGCGTGCGCGCCCGCCTCGCCCGCCTCGGGGTGCAGCGCTCCAGCCCGTACAACCCGGTCCTGGAGCCTCTGCTGCGGATCGTCCGCGGCAACGACCCGAAGATCGAGACCGCGACGCTCCGCCAGATCGAGCGGGCCTATCAGGTCGCCGAGCGCTGGCACCGCGGCCAGAAGCGCAAGAGCGGCGACCCGTACATCACGCATCCGCTCGCCGTCACCACCATCCTCGCCGAGCTCGGCATGGACCCGGCGACCCTGATGGCCGGCCTGCTGCACGACACCGTCGAGGACACCGAGTACGGCCTGGACACGCTGCGCCGTGACTTCGGCGACCAGGTCGCCCTGCTCGTCGACGGCGTCACCAAGCTCGACAAGGTCAAGTTCGGCGAGGCCGCGCAGGCCGAGACCGTACGCAAGATGGTCGTCGCCATGGCCAAGGACCCACGCGTCCTGGTCATCAAGCTCGCCGACCGCCTGCACAACATGCGCACGATGCGCTACCTGAAGCGGGAGAAGCAGGAGAAGAAGGCCCGCGAGACCCTGGAGATCTATGCCCCGCTGGCCCACCGGCTGGGTATGAACACCATCAAGTGGGAGCTGGAGGACCTCGCCTTCGCGATCCTCTACCCCAAGATGTACGACGAGATCGTGCGGCTCGTCGCAGAGCGCGCGCCCAAGCGCGACGAGTACCTCGCCATAGTGACCGACGAGGTCCAGTCCGACCTGCGCGCCGCCCGTATCAAGGCCACCGTCACCGGCCGCCCCAAGCACTACTACAGCGTCTACCAGAAGATGATCGTCCGCGGCCGTGACTTCGCGGAGATCTACGACCTGGTCGGCATCCGCGTCCTCGTCGACACCGTCCGTGACTGCTACGCGGCGCTCGGGACCGTCCACGCCCGCTGGAACCCGGTTCCGGGGCGGTTCAAGGACTACATCGCGATGCCGAAGTTCAACATGTACCAGTCGCTGCACACGACGGTCATCGGACCCAACGGCAAGCCCGTCGAACTCCAGATCCGTACGTTCGACATGCACCGCCGCGCCGAGTACGGCATCGCCGCGCACTGGAAGTACAAGCAGGATCCCTCCGCCGGCGCCTCCAAGGTCCGTACCGACGTCCCCAAGGCCGGGGGCAAGGACAAGGACGCCATCAACGACATGGCGTGGCTGCGCCAGCTCCTCGACTGGCAGAAGGAGACCGAGGACCCGGGCGAGTTCCTGGAGTCCCTGCGCTTCGACCTGTCCCGCAACGAGGTCTTCGTCTTCACGCCGAAGGGCGACGTCATAGCGCTCCCGGCCGGAGCGACCCCGGTCGACTTCGCGTACGCCGTCCACACCGAGGTCGGCCACCGCACGATAGGGGCACGCGTCAACGGACGTCTCGTGCCGCTCGAATCGACCCTGGACAACGGCGACCTGGTGGAGGTCTTCACCTCCAAGGCGACCGGAGCGGGCCCTTCCCGCGACTGGCTCGGCTTCGTCAAGTCGCCGCGGGCGAGGAACAAGATCCGCGCATGGTTCTCCAAGGAACGCCGCGACGAGGCGATCGAGCAGGGCAAGGACGCGATCGCGCGGGCGATGCGCAAGCAGAACCTGCCCATCCAGCGCATCCTCACCGGCGACTCGCTGGTGACCCTGGCGCACGAGATGCGCTACAGCGACATCTCCTCGCTGTACGCGGCGATCGGCGAGGGCCATGTCACCGCCCAGAGCATCGTGCAGAAGCTCGTCCAGGCCCTCGGCGGCGAGGAGGCCGCCACCGAGGACATCGCCGAGACGGCGCCGCCGTCCCGAGGGCGCGGCCGCAAGCGCCGCGCGGCCGCCGACCCGGGCGTCGTCGTCAAGGGCGTCGAGGACGTCTGGGTGAAGCTCGCCCGCTGCTGTACGCCCGTCCCCGGCGACCCCATCATCGGCTTCGTCACCCGCGGCAGCGGCGTCTCCGTGCACCGCGCGGACTGCGTCAACGTGGACTCGCTTTCCCAGCAGCCCGAGCGGATCCTCGACGTCGAATGGGCACCCACCCAGTCCTCGGTCTTCCTGGTCGCCATCCAGGTCGAGGCCCTGGACCGCTCCCGGCTGCTCTCGGACGTCACCCGCGTCCTGTCCGACCAGCACGTCAACATCCTGTCGGCCGCCGTCCAGACCTCCCGCGACCGGGTCGCCACCTCCCGCTTCACCTTCGAGATGGGCGACCCCAAGCACCTGGGCCATGTCCTGAAGGCGGTGCGGGGTGTGGAGGGCGTGTACGACGTGTACCGGGTGACGTCGGCGCGCAGGCCGTAGGCGCTGGGCCATGGGGGGTGACCTGCGCGAGGGGCAGCTGATCGCCGGCCGGTACCGGACGGTCGGCGTCCTGGGGCGCGGCGGTATGGGCGTCGTGTACGAGGCGGAGGACACGCGGCTCGCCCGCCGCGTCGCCGTGAAGCTCCTCACCGCCGTGGAGGGCCTCGCCGAGGGCCATGAGGCACTGGAGCGCTTCTTACGGGAGGTACGTGCGCTCGCCCGCATCGTCCATCCCGGTGTCGTCACGCTGCACGACGCCGGGGTCCACGACAACGCGCCCTACCTCGTCATGCAGGTGCTCGACGGCATGAGCCTGGCCCAGCTCGTCGCGCAGACCGGGCCCCTGCCCGCCGATGTGGTCAGCTGGGTCGCACTCGGCGCGGCGCGGGCGCTCGACGCCGCACACCGGGGCGGCGTGCTGCACCGCGACGTCAAGCCCAGCAACATCTCCCTCACCTCGGACGGGCGCGTCGTCATCCAGGACTTCGGCCTGGCCAGGCTCGCGGGCGAGGCGGCCATCACCCGCACCGGAGTGCGCGTGGGCACGCCGCAGTTCATGGCCCCGGAAACCATCCAGGGCGCCCTCCCGGGAGAAGCCGCCGACCTCTACGGCCTCGGCGCCTGCATGTATCTGATGATGCGTGGCCAACTGCCGTTCGGCGACACGGCCGACGTGGGAGCGATCGTGGAGCGGGCGCTCGGCGAGGGCATTCCCCGGCTCGGCGAGCTCCCCCTGCTGCCGTACGACGAGAGCCTGGCCCGGCTGGTCGACCAGCTGTGCCGGCAGGACCCCGCCGACCGCCCCCCGGCCACGGCGTCCTTCGACGGGCTCCTCGAGGAACTGTCCGCGGGCGGGCAGGAAGCCCTGGTCGAGCTGATGGCCACCCGCTTCCGCGAGGACGCCGTACGCCAGACGTACGCCCGGCCCACCGGCACCCCCGCCGCAGAGGCCGACGCGGATGAGTCCGCCGGACCGGCCGGGGAGGCCCCGGAGTACGACTGGGAAGCCCTCGGGACCGTACCCGCCCCCAGGGACTCCGCCGCGGGGCTCAGCCCGGCAACGCTCAGTGACGTCACCCGCCGCCTCGTGCTGAGCAGCATGACCCCGCGGAACGCCCTGTCCCGGCAGCGCGAGGCGGTCAACCTCGTCATGCGCGGCCAACTCCGCGAAGCCGCGCAGATGTTCGCGGCCATCGTGCCGGTCTGCGTCTCGTCCCTCGGCCCGGACCATCCGACCACGCTGACCAGCCAGTACTGGCAAGCCGTTTGTCTGGCCCGGCTCGGTGCCGGGGCCGAGGCCGTGGAGCTGTTCTCCCGGCTGAACCGACAAGTCGACCGACGTAAGGGGCGCAAGGCGTGACAGACATCCTCGTAGGCGTGGACGACTCCGGCCGGGGAGACGGCGCGGAGGAGGAGTTACGTTCCCTGCTGCGCTGGGTGAACGAGGACGAGTCGCTCGTCCATGACGTACGCGGCCGAATCGCTCCCGGACCCCCACCCGCGCCGGGGACCATGGGCACCGGCTTCGAGGTGCTCCAGTTCGCCCTCGCGACCGGACTGTCCACCGCCGCGCTCGTCGTCTCCGTACTGCAGTGGCAGATCGCCCGACGGGGCACACCGGACGTCATCCTGCGGCGGGGCGAGGTGGAGGTGCGGCTGACGAGGCGGGCCGCGCGCGACGCCGCGACGGTGAGCCGCGTCGCCGCACTGCTCGACGGCCACACGGCCGTCATCCCGGGTGCCGCCACCCCGGCCGTGCCCGTACCCGCGACACCGGAGAGCGCGGACGATGGTGGCACTGCCTGATCCCTCCGCGTCCAGAGCCGTCCTGATCGGGACCGCGTCGTACCGCCATCTGCCGCCGCTCCCGGCCGTCGAGGCCAATGTGGTGGATCTGGCGGCAGAGCTCTGCGACGGCACGGTGTGGGGGCTGCCCGTCCAGCACTGCACGGTCCTCACCGATCCGCAGTACCCGGCCGAGATGCTCGACGCGGTGCATCAGGCAGGGGAGGAAGCCACCGACACCCTGGTCGTGTACTACGCCGGGCACGGGATGCGGGACGCCGACTCCGCCGATCTGTACCTCGCTCTCGGCGACTCGCGCGACAACGTGGGCTACACCGCGGTCGCCTACCAGCATCTGCGCTCCGCGCTCCGGGCATCCCGCGCCCGTCGCAAGATCGTCGTCCTCGACTGCTGCTTCAGCGGCCGGGCGGCCCGTACGCTCGCCGGCGCGGACGATGTGCTGGCCGCCCAGGCCGCCGTCGACGGCGCGTACGTACTGACCGCGTCGCCCGGCGACCGGCTGGCCCTCGCCCCCGACGGCGAGCGGTACACCGCGTTCACGGGGGAGCTGCTGAACGTCCTGAGGTACGGCGTGCAGGACGGCCCCGAGCTGATCGACCTCGAAACGCTCTACGGCGTCCTCGACAAGCGGCTGCGCGCGAAGAACCGGCCGCTGCCGCAGCGCTCGCAGGAGAACGGGGTCGGGCTGCTGCCCTTCGCCCGGAACAAGGCGCGCGCGGGGCGGAGAGCGCCCGCCGGACCCGTACTCGCCGCCGATGTACGGGCCTCCATGGTCGCGACCGGGCTGAACGTGGCCCGCATGCTGCGCGCCGAGGGCAATGTCCGCGACGCCCTGCCCGTCCTCCGGCTCGCCCTCCAGGAACAAGGGCCCGAGGGGCAGGGCGGGCTGGTGGCCGTCCAGCTCGAACTCTCCGAGATGCTCGCCGAGACCGACCAGGTCCGGGAGGCCATCGAGGTGCTGGAACTCGCGTTCCAGCACGTGCACAAGGTGTACCGGCCCGAGGCGGTGCTCGTCTGCAGACGGCTGGCCGATCTGCTGCAGGAGTCAGGCAACCACATCCAGGCGTGCGAGGTCCTCAAACACGCCCTCGACCTCGCGGAGAGCCGCACCTCGCACTGACGACGCGGAGAGCCGCACCTCGCAGGAAGCGGACGCGGACCCGGACGCGCCACGGCCCGGCAGCAGGACGCTGCCGGGCCGTGACGCGTGTGGTCGTGCCTGTCAGCCGCCGAACTCCTCCAGGCCCTTCAGGGCCTGGTCCAGCAGCGCCTGCCGGCCCTCCAGCTCCTTGGCGAGCTTGTCGGCCTTGGCGTTGTTGCCCGCCGCGCGCGCCGCGTCGATCTGGCTACGCAGCTTGTCCACCGCGGCCTGCAGCTGACCGGTCAGACCGGCGGCACGCGCCCGCGCCTCCGGGTTCGTACGGCGCCACTCGGCCTCCTCGGACTCCTGGATCGCCCGCTCCACCGCGTGCATCCGGCCCTCGACCTTCGGGCGCGCGTCGCGCGGGACATGGCCGATGGCCTCCCAGCGCTCGTTGATGGAACGGAAGGCGGAACGGGCTGCCTTCAGATCCGTCACAGGCACGAGCTTCTCGGCCTCGGCCGCGAGCTCCTCCTTCAGCTTCAGGTTCTCCGACTGCTCGGCGTCACGCTCGGCGAAGACCCCGCTGCGGGCGGCGAAGAAGATGTCCTGGGCGCCACGGAAACGGTTCCACAGGTCGTCCTCGTGCTCGCGCTGGGCGCGGCCCGCGGCCTTCCACTCCGCCATCAGCTCGCGGTAGCGCGCGGCCGTGACACCCCAGTCCGTCGAGCCGGACAGCGACTCCGCCTCCGTGACCAGGCGCTCCTTCGTCTGCCGCGCCACCTCGCGCTGCGCGTCGAGCGAGGCGAAGTGCGCCTTGCGGCGCTTGGAGAACGCCGAGCGCGCGTGCGAGAAGCGGTGCCACAGCTCGTCGTCGGACTTCCGGTCGAGCCTGGGCAGCCCCTTCCAGGTGTCCACGAGAGCCCGCAGCCGCTCACCGGCCGCCCGCCATTGCTCGCTCTGGGCCAGCTCCTCGGCCTCCTTGACCAGCGCCTCCTTGGCCTGCCTGGCCTCGTCGGTCTGCTTGGCCTTCTGCGCCTTGCGCTCCTCGCGGCGCGCCTCGACCGTCGCGACGAGCGCGTCGAGGCGCCCCCGCAGCGCTTCGAGGTCACCGACGACGTGGTGCTCGTCGACCTGGTGACGGATGTGATCGATGGCGGCGGTCGCGTCCTTCGCCGACAGATCGGTGGTCTTCACCCGCTTCTCGAGGAGGCCGATCTCGACAACCAAGCCCTCGTACTTGCGCTCGAAGTAGGCCAGGGCCTCCTCGGGAGTACCGGCCTGCCACGATCCGACGACCTGCTCGCCCTCGGAAGTCCGCACGTACACGGTGCCCGTCTCGTCGACGCGGCCCCACGGGTCGCTGCTCACAGCGCCTCCTCCACATGATGCCTGCGCGGGGGTTGCGCCCCCTGGGCATCGTCCACAGTTTCTGGGGGCGGGCTGCGCCCGCCCTGCACAACGCCAATCTAGGCGACCGGCGACCCGGCTGTCCGCACTCGGCGCCGCCGAATTCGCCGGGTCACTCCTCGCTGACCGCAGCCTTCTCGATGGTGACGGCCTTCTTGGGGGCACCGTCCGACGCCCCGCCGTCGACGCCCGCGGCCGCCACGTCCTTGACGGCCTTCAGGCCGGCCGCGTCCATGGTGCCGAACGGCGTGTAGGTGGGAGTGAGTTTGCTGTCCTTGTAGACGAGGAAGAACTGGCTGCCACCGCTGCCCGGCTGGCCCGTGTTCGCCATCGCCACCGTTCCCGCGGGGTAGGTCACCATGCCGTCCTTGCCCGCCTTGCCGAGCGCCGTCAGGTTCTCGTCCGGGATCGTGTATCCGGGCCCACCGGTGCCGTCGCCCTTGGGGTCACCGCACTGAAGCACGTAAATGCCGTCCGTGGTGAGCCGGTGACACTTCGTGTTGTCGAAGTAGCCCTTGTCCGCGAGGCGCTTGAACGAGTTCACCGTCTCCGGCGTCTTCGCGGCGTCCATCGTCACCACGATGTCGCCCTGGTTGGTCTTGAGCGACATCTTGTACGTGCCCGTGGTGTCGACGGCCTTCGTGTCCGCGCTGTCGGAATCACCGTCCACCAGCCCCACCGAGGCGTACACCGCGCCACCGGCCGCCAGCACCACCGCCAGCGACGCCGCGATGACCGTGTTGCGCCGCTTGGCCTTCTTACGGGCCTCCTCCCGGCGCCGCTGCTGCCGCTCGAACTTCTCTCTGGCGAGCTGGCGCCGCCGCTGATCGCTGCTGACCACCGGTGTCTTCTCCTTGTAGGTCGAGTGCGGCACGTCGAGTGCGTCGCCGCGAGCCGTCCGGCCGAGTGTGCCCGTACCGTATATGGGTTGGCTGTGAAATGAGCAGCGCCGGTAGGCTCTGACCTGTCGCATTTCCAGCCAGCGACTTCCCCGCCGGACGACATACTGAGGACGATCGTGCTTATTGCCGGGTTCCCCGCCGGGGCCTGGGGGACCAATTGCTATCTGGTCGCCCCTGCCGCTGGTGAGGAGTGCGTGATCATCGACCCGGGCCACCAGGCCGCCCAGGGAGTCGAGGAGACGCTCAAGAAGCATCGGCTCAAGCCCGTCGCCGTCATGCTCACCCATGGCCACATCGACCATGTCGCCTCGGTCGTCCCGGTGTGCGGAGCCCATGACGTACCGGCGTGGATCCACCCCGCCGACCGGTACATGATGAGCGACCCGGCGAAGGGCATCGGCCTCTCCGTCGGGACTCCGCTTCTGGGCGAGCTGACCGTCGGCGAGCCGGACGACGTGCGCGAGCTGACCGACGGCGCGGTGCTGAACCTGGCCGGGATGGAGCTGACCGTCGCGCACGCGCCGGGCCATACGAAGGGGTCGGTGACCTTCCGGATGCCCGAGGCGGCGGACATTCCGCCCGTCTTCTTCTCGGGCGATCTGCTCTTCGCCGGCTCCATCGGACGCACCGACCTGCCCGGCGGTGACATGGCCGAGATGCTCGACTCGCTGGCCCGCGTGTGCCTGCCGCTCGACGACTCGACCGTGGTGCTGTCCGGCCACGGCCCCCAGACGACCATCGGCCGCGAGCGCGCCACCAATCCCTACCTCCGGGACGTGGCCGACGGCCTCGGGAGCGCAGCCGCTCCCCGACGAGGAATGTGACGAGAGACTTTCCGTGAGTACTTTCCAGGCCCCCAAGGGCACGTACGACCTGATCCCGCCGGACTCCGCGAAGTACCTGGCGGTGCGTGACGCGATCTCCGCGCCGCTCAAGAACTCCGGCTACGGCTACGTCGAGACCCCCGGCTTCGAGAACGTCGAGCTGTTCGCGCGCGGTGTCGGCGAGTCCACCGACATCGTGACCAAGGAGATGTACGCCTTCGAGACCAAGGGCGGCGACAGGCTCGCCCTGCGCCCCGAAGGCACCGCTTCCGTGCTGCGCGCCGCTCTGGAGGCCAACCTCCACAAGGCCGGAAACCTGCCGGTCAAGCTCTGGTACTCGGGCTCGTACTACCGCTACGAGCGTCCGCAGAAGGGCCGGTACAGGCACTTCTCGCAGGTCGGCGCCGAGGCGATCGGAGCCGAGGACCCGGCGCTGGACGCCGAGCTGATCATCCTGGCCGACCAGGCGTACCGCTCGCTGGGCCTGCGCGACTTCCGCATCCTGCTGAACTCGCTCGGCGACAAGGAGTGCCGTCCCGTCTACCGCGACGCGCTCCAGACCTTCCTGCGCGGGCTCGACCTGGACGAGGACACCCGCCGCCGCGTCGACATCAACCCGCTGCGGGTCCTCGACGACAAGCGCGACGCGGTCCAGAAGCAGCTCGTGGGCGCGCCGCTGCTGCGCGACTACCTGTGCGACGCGTGCAAGGCGTACCACGAGGAGGTGCGGGAGCTGCTCGGCGCGGCGGGTGTGGCCTACGAGGACGACGAGAAGCTCGTGCGCGGCCTGGACTACTACACGCGCACCACCTTCGAGTTCGTCCACGACGGACTCGGCTCGCAGTCCGCGGTGGGCGGCGGCGGCCGCTACGACGGCCTGTCCGAGATGATCGGCGGCCCGGCGCTGCCGTCCGTCGGCTGGGCGCTCGGCGTCGACCGTACGGTCCTGGCGCTGGAGGCGGAGGGCATCACGCTCGAACTCCCCGCCACCACCAGCGTGTTCGCGGTCCCGCTGGGCGAGGAGGCCCGCCGCGTCCTCTTCGGCGTGGTCACCGAGCTCCGCAAGGCCGGTGTCGCCGCGGACTTCTCGTACGGCTCCAAGGGCCTCAAGGGCGCGATGAAGAACGCCAACCGCAGCGGCGCGCGGTACACGCTGGTCGCGGGTGAGCGCGACCTCGCCGAGGGCGTCGTCCAGCTCAAGGACATGGAGTCCGGAGAGCAGTCCGCGGTCGCGGTGGACGCGGTGATCGCGGAGATCCGGGCGAAGCTCGGCTGAGCCCGCAGCGCGTCGTCGTGCCGTAGCACAGGGAAAGGCCTGGGCCGGGTTCACCCTGCCCGGGCCTTCCTTTATGTCCATCGAACGGTGGACAAGGCCCCTCGTGCGGCAGAATGACCATGCCCCCAGCAGCCACCGAGTGATGGAACGGCGATATGACGACTGCAGCAGTTGACGGCGTGTCCTCCGGCCAGGAATCGGAGGGCTCGCGTGGCGGCGCGGTCGGAGGCGGCCGCGCGTTCGCGTGGCTGCTCGTGATCACCGGTGCGGCCGGACTGCTGGCCGCCTGGATCATCACGATCGACAAGTTCAAGATCCTCGAGGCCAAGGTCGCGGGAAAGACCTTCACCCCCGGCTGCAGCCTCAACCCGATCGTCTCCTGCGGCAGCGTCATGGAGAGCGACCAGGCATCCGCCTTCGGCTTCCCCAACCCGATGCTCGGGCTCGTCACCTACGGCATGGTGATCTGCGTCGGCATGAGCCTGCTCGCCGGCGCCCGGTTCCGCCGCTGGTACTGGCTCACGTTCAACGCCGGCACGCTGTTCGGCGTCGTGTTCTGCGCCTGGCTCATGTACCAGTCGCTGTACAACATCAACGCGCTGTGCCTGTGGTGCTGCCTGGCCTGGGTCGCCACGATCCTCATGTTCTGGTACGTGACCTCGCACAACGTCCGCAAGGGCCTGCTGCCGGCCCCGGAGTGGGCGAAGAACTTCCTGGCCGAGTTCACCTGGGTGCTGCCTGTGCTGCACATCGGGATCATCGGGATGCTGATCCTGACCCGCTGGTGGGACTTCTGGATCAGCTGACGTGCGGACCCGCCGGCGTACGGACCCGGCCGCGGTGCGGACCGACTGACGTGCGGACCCGGCCGCGGTGCCGACCGGACCGTCGTACGGACCGGGCCACCGGCCCGTACGGCATTGTCAGTGGCCTCACATAGGCTTCTCGACGTGGAGCCCGATCTCTTTACCGCCGCTGCCGAGGAACGCCAGGAGAAGGACCCGTCCGCGAGTCCGCTGGCCGTCCGGATGCGCCCGCGCGTCCTCGACGAGGTCGTCGGCCAGCAGCACCTGCTGAAGCCGGGGTCCCCGCTGCGCCGACTCGTCGGCGAGGGAAGCGGTGGGCCCGCCGGTGCCTCCTCGGTGATCCTGTGGGGCCCGCCCGGCACCGGAAAGACCACCCTCGCGTACGTCGTCTCCAAGGCGACCAACAAGCGGTTCGTCGAGCTCTCCGCGATCACCGCGGGCGTCAAGGAGGTCCGGGCGGTCATCGACGGCGCCCGCCGAGCGGCCGGCGGCTTCGGAAAGGAGACCGTTCTCTTCCTCGACGAGATCCACCGCTTCAGCAAGGCCCAGCAGGACTCCCTCCTCCCGGCCGTCGAGAACCGCTGGGTGACGCTCATCGCCGCCACCACCGAGAATCCGTACTTCTCGGTGATCTCCCCGCTGCTCTCCCGGTCGCTGCTGCTCACGCTGGAGCCGCTCACCGACGACGACCTGCGCGGGCTGATGGCACGGGCGCTCACCGAGGAGCGCGGTCTCGGCGGGGCACTCACCCTGCCCGACGACGCCGAGGCGCACCTGCTGCGTATCGCCGGGGGCGACGCGCGGCGGGCGCTCACGGCGCTCGAAGCGGCGGCGGGGGCGGCCCTCTCCAAGGGCGAGAAGGAGGTCTTCCTCAGCACGGTGGAGGAGACGGTCGACCGGGCCGCGGTGAAGTACGACCGCGACGGCGACCAGCACTACGACGTGGCGAGCGCGCTCATCAAGTCCATCCGGGGCTCCGACGTGGACGCGGCACTGCACTATCTGGCCCGGATGATCGAGGCGGGGGAGGACCCGCGCTTCATCGCCCGGCGCCTGATGATCTCGGCGAGCGAGGACATCGGCCTGGCCGACCCGACCGCCCTGCCGACCGCCGTGGCCGCCGCCCAGGCCGTCGCCATGATCGGGTTCCCCGAGGCCGCACTGACGCTCAGCCACGCCACCATCGCGCTCGCCCTGGCCCCGAAGTCGAACGCGGTGACGACAGCGATAGGCGCCGCCCTGGCCGACGTCCGGGGCGGACTGGCCGGCCCGGTCCCGCCCCATCTGCGCGACGGCCACTACAAGGGCGCGGCCAAGCTCGGCCACGCCCAGGGCTACGTCTACCCGCACGACGTCCCGGGCGCCATCGCCCCGCAGCAGTACGCCCCGGACGAGATCCACGGCAAGCGCTACTACGAGCCGACGCGCTACGGCGCGGAGGCGCGCTACGCGGACGTCGTGGAGAAGGTCCGGGAGCGGCTGCGCGGCGGCGAAGGCACCGCCGAAGGCCGCTGACCGCAGGCCCCCGGGGCTCCCCGGTGCCCGGTCCGCGGCGCCCCGCGTGACCTGTAGACTGACCCGCAGCGCTGCGTCCCGTGTCCGGTTTCGACCGGCACCACCAGAACGGGACATCCAGCCGGAGCCTCCGCGCCCTCGGGCCGGAGACCTCCAGGAGCGTCGCGCACCGTCGAAGGTGTCGCGGGCAGCCCACCACCCCTCCCAAGGCGGTCGGTGGGCCACTCGCGTGCTGCACGTATGTGCCCAGACCAGGGGAGCGGCTGCCCAACGAGTCTGCCGGTCACGGCAGGGCCCGAAGGGTTTCCCCGGCTGCGGATGCGACCTCCTTTAACCCTGGTGAAGCCGATTTCACAGAGATAAGAGAGGTTTGGTTCATGGCGAACCAGTCCCGTCCCAAGGTCAAGAAGTCCCGTGCCCTTGGCATCGCGCTGACCCCGAAGGCCGTCAAGTACTTCGAGGCCCGCCCCTACCCGCCGGGTGAGCACGGCCGTGGCCGCAAGCAGAACTCGGACTACAAGGTCCGTCTGCTCGAGAAGCAGCGCCTTCGTGCCCAGTACGACGTCTCCGAGCGTCAGCTGGTCCGCGCCTACGAGCGCGCCAGCAAGGTCCAGGGCAAGACCGGTGAGGCCCTGATCATCGAGCTCGAGCGCCGTCTCGACGCCCTGGTGCTCCGCTCCGGCATCGCCCGCACCATCTACCAGGCCCGTCAGATGGTCGTGCACGGCCACATCCAGGTCAACGGTGGCAAGGTCGACAAGCCGTCCTTCCGCGTCCGCCCCGACGACGTCGTGACGGTCCGCGAGCGCTCCCGCGAGAAGCCCCTGTTCCAGGTCTCGCGTGAGGGTGGCTTCGCCGCCGACGGTGAGACCCCGCGCTACCTGCAGGTCAACCTCAAGGCGCTCGCCTTCCGCCTCGACCGGGAGCCGAACCGCAAGGAGATCCCCGTGATCTGCGACGAGCAGCTCGTCGTCGAGTACTACGCCCGCTGATCCAGGCGTAGCTCTCCCAGCGTTGCCAGCCCGCCGCCTCCCCGCCGTCACCGGTGGGGGAGCGGCGGGCTCTCGCGTTCCCGGTGCGCCCCCGCGCACCGGCGATCCGGTACAGAGCGATACCTCCGGCGCGATAGGGTCGGAGGACGACTTTCGAAGTGCCCATCGACGAGCAGAGAGCGGTGCAGCGTGACCGGTGGAGAGGTTGCCGGGATCCTGGTGGCCGTCTTCTGGGCGATCCTGGTCTCCTTCCTCGCCGTGGTGCTGGTGAGGCTGGCCCAGACGCTCAGGGCGACCACCAGACTCGTGGCCGAAGTGACCGAACAGGCCGTTCCGCTGCTGGCCGACGCCTCCGCCACCGTACGTTCCGCGCAGACCCAGCTCGACCGGGTCGACGCCATCGCCTCCGACGTCCAGGAGGTCACCTCCAACGCGTCGGCGCTCTCCACGACCGTCGCCTCGACCTTCGGCGGCCCGCTCGTCAAGGTCGCGGCGTTCGGCTACGGCGTACGCCGTGCCCTGAGCCGGGAGAACCGCGACAGCCGGGAGAAGACGGCCGCGCCGCAGAGCCGGCGCACGGTCGTCATCGGCCGCACCCTGCCGTCCCCACGGCGCCGCAAGCAGAAGGACTGAGCCCCGAATGTTCCGCCGTACGTTCTGGTTCACCGCGGGTGCCGCGGCCGGTGTGTGGGCCACCACCAAGGTCAACCGCAAGCTCAAGCAGCTGACCCCCGAAAGTCTGGCCGCGCAGGCCGCCAACAAAGCGATCGAAACCGGCCACCGGCTCAAGGACTTCGCCCTCGACGTCCGGGCCGGCATGGTCCAGCGCGAGGCCGAACTCGGCGAGGCCCTCGGCATCGAGGCGCCCGTCGACCACGGGCCGCTCGCCCAGCGACGTCTCACGGCCCTCGAAAGCCGCTCCGAAAGCCGCCTCGAGAGTCACTCCGAGAGCCGCTCGAAGAACGGCTCGGAAAGCGGCTTCGGGAGCCGCCGCGAAAACCAGAAGCACGACAGGAAGCACTACGGGATGCTGTATGAGAAGCACCCGTTCAACCGGAATGAGGACCACTGATGGAGTCGGCTGAAATCCGCCGCCGCTGGCTGAGCTTCTTCGAGGAGCGCGGGCACACCGTCGTGCCTTCGGCGTCGCTCATCGCGGACGACCCGACTCTGTTGCTGGTCAACGCGGGCATGGTCCCCTTCAAGCCGTACTTCCTCGGCGAGGTCAAGCCGCCCGCCCCGCGCGCCACCAGCGTGCAGAAGTGCGTGCGTACGCCGGACATCGAAGAGGTCGGCAAGACCACCCGCCACGGCACGTTCTTCCAGATGTGCGGCAACTTCTCCTTCGGTGACTACTTCAAGGAAGGCGCCATCAAGCTCGCCTGGGAGCTGCTCACCAGCCCCGTGGCGGACGGCGGCTACGGCCTGGAGCCGGAGAAGCTCTGGATCACCGTCTACCTCGACGACGACGAGGCCGAGCGCATCTGGCGCGAGGTCGTCGGCGTCCCCGCCGAGCGCATCCAGCGCCTCGGCAAGAAGGACAACTTCTGGTCGATGGGCGTCCCCGGCCCCTGCGGCCCGTGCTCGGAGATCAACTACGACCGCGGCCCCGAGTTCGGCGTCGAAGGCGGTCCCGCCGTCAACGACGAGCGCTACGTGGAGATCTGGAACCTGGTCTTCATGCAGTACGAGCGCGGCGAGGGCTCGGGCAAGGAGGACTTCGAGATCCTCGGCGACCTCCCGAGCAAGAACATCGACACCGGCCTCGGTCTCGAGCGCCTCGCGATGATCCTGCAGGGCGTGCAGAACATGTACGAGACCGACACCCTGCGCGTCGTCATGGACAAGGCCACCGAGCTCACCGGCGTCCGCTACGGCACCGAGCACGCCTCGGACGTCTCGATGCGCGTGGTCGCCGACCACATCCGCACGTCCGTGATGCTCATCGGCGACGGCGTCACCCCCGGAAACGAGGGCCGCGGCTACGTCCTGCGCCGGATCATGCGCCGCGCCATCCGCAACATGCGCCTGCTCGGCGCCACCGAGCCGGTCGTCGCCGCGCTCGTCGACGTGGTCATCAAGACCATGGGCCAGCAGTACCCGGAGCTGGAGACCGACCGCAAGCGCATCGAGACGGTCGCGCTCGCCGAGGAGGCCGCTTTCCTCAAGGCCCTCAAGGGCGGCACTAACATCCTCGACACCGCCGTCACCGAGACCAAGGCCGTCGGCGGCACGGTCCTCTCCGGCGACAAGGCCTTCCTGCTCCACGACACCTGGGGCTTCCCGATCGACCTCACCCTGGAGATGGCCGCCGAGCAGGGGCTCTCCGTGGACGAGGACGGCTTCCGCCGCCTGATGAAGGAGCAGCGGGAGCGCGCCAAGGCCGACGCCAAGGCCAAGAAGACCGGCCACGCCAACCTGTCCGCGTACCGCGAGGTCGCCGACACCTCCGGCTCGACCGAGTTCATCGGCTACACCCACACCGAGAACGAGTCGACCATCGTCGGGCTGCTCGTCGACGGCGTTCCCTCGCCCGCCGCCACCGAGGGCGACGAGGTCGAGGTCGTCCTCGACCGCACCCCGTTCTACGCCGAGGGCGGCGGCCAGCTCGCCGACCAGGGCCGCATCAAGCTCGACACCGGCGCCGTCATCGAGATCCGCGACGTCCAGCAGCCGGTCCCCGGTGTCTCCGTGCACAAGGGCACGGTCCAGGTCGGCGAGGTGACCGTGGGCGCCTCCGCCTACGCCGCCATCGACGTCAAGCGCCGCCACGCCATCGCCCGCGCCCACAGCGCCACGCACCTCACCCACCAGGCGCTGCGCGACGCGCTGGGCCCGACGGCCGCCCAGGCCGGCTCGGAGAACTCGCCGGGCCGCTTCCGCTTCGACTTCGGCTCGCCCACCGCCGTCCCCGGCACGGTCCTCACCGACGTCGAGCAGAAGATCAACGAGGTCCTGGCCCGGGAGCTCGACGTCCGGGCCGAGGTCATGGGCATCGACGAGGCCAAGAAGCAGGGAGCCATCGCCGAGTTCGGCGAGAAGTACGGCGAGCGCGTGCGCGTCGTCACCATCGGCGACTTCTCCAAGGAGCTCTGCGGCGGTACGCACGTGCACAACACCTCCCAGCTGGGTCTGGTGAAGCTGCTCGGCGAGTCGTCGATCGGCAGCGGCGTGCGCCGTGTCGAGGCCCTCGTCGGCGTCGACGCGTACAACTTCCTCGCCAAGGAGCACACGGTCGTCGCCCAGCTCCAGGAGCTGGTCAAGGGCCGCTCCGAGGAGCTGCCGGAGAAGATCGCCGCCATGCTCGGCAAGCTGAAGGACGCCGAGAAGGAGATCGAGAAGTTCCGCGCGGAGAAGGTCCTCCAGGCCGCCGCCGGGCTCGTCGACAGCGCCAAGGACGTCCGGGGCACCGCCCTGGTCACCGGGCAGGTCCCGGATGGCACCTCCGCCGACGACCTGCGCAAGCTGGTGCTCGACGTGCGCGGTCGGCTGCAAAAATTGTCGGGGGCGGGCGACCGGCCGGCCGTCGTGGCCCTGTTCACCACGGCGGGCGGCCGCCCGCTGACCGTCATCGCCACCAACGAGGCCGCCCGCGAGCGCGGCCTGAAGGCCGGCGAGCTGGTCCGTACCGCCGCCAAGACCCTCGGCGGCGGCGGTGGCGGCAAGCCGGACGTCGCCCAGGGCGGCGGCCAGAACCCGGCGGCCATCGGCGAGGCCATCGACGCCGTCGAGCGCCTCGTCGCGGAAACCGCGTGATGCGACGCGGCCGCCGTCTCGCGATCGACGTCGGGGACGCCAGGATCGGGGTCGCCTCGTGCGACCCCGACGGGGTCCTCGCCACCCCGGTAGAGACCGTGCCGGGACGCGACATCCCGGCCGCCCACCGGCGGCTGCGGCAGCTCGTGGAGGAGTACGAACCGATCGAGGTCGTCGTCGGCCTGCCCCGCTCCCTCAGCGGCGGCGAGGGCCCGGCGGCGGCCAAGGTCCGCACCTTCGCCAAGGAGTTCGCCCGCGGGATCGCCCCGGTCCCGGTGCGGCTCGTGGACGAGAGGATGACCACAGTCACGGCCACTCAGGGGCTGCGTGCGTCGGGCGTGAAGTCCAAGAAAGGCCGGTCTGTCATCGATCAGGCAGCCGCTGTGGTCATCCTTCAGAACGCTCTTGAGTCCGAACGGGTATCAGGTAATCCGCCCGGGGAGAGCGTCGAAGTGGTCATCTGATCGCGATACGGTAACGTTCCGCGCGACGCGGCAGGTGTTCGAACACCTGCCGCACGACGTAGAGGCGGACCGCCCGGACCCCTCGCGGCTGTTTGGGGATCGATGACTGATTATGGACGGGGCTCCGGCTCCGAACCGTGGCATCCCGAGGACCCGTTGTACGGGGACCAGGGATGGAGAGGTCAGCAGGGCGGTGCGGCCCCTTCGGCGCCGTACGGCGACCAGCAGCAGTACGGCGGCGGGTACCAGGAGCAGTACCAGGGCCAAGGCCAGCACCAGGGCCAGCACCAGGGCCAGTACCAGGACCCGTACCAGCAGCAGCACCCTCAGCCCCAGTACAGCGGCCAGCCTCAGTACGTCGACCCGCAGCAGTACGGCGATCAGCAGTACGCGACCCCTCAGCAGTACGTCGACCCGCAGTACGTCGACCCGCAGTACACCGGCGGTGGATGGGACACCGGTCAGCAGCCCGCGATGCCCTACGCCCCCGACCCGTACGGCACGCCCGAGGCCTACCCCCCGCCGCAGCCCCCCGGTCACCGCTCCGCCCCTGAACCGGAGCCTGCGCCCGATATCGACCCCGAGCCGGATCCGCAGGAGGAGAACCACCCCTTCTTCACCGACGACGGCCCGGCCGACCCCCGCCGGGGCGGCGGCGGTCGTGACCGGCGCGGCAAGACCAAGAAGAAGGGCCGCAACGGCGTCGCGTGCCTGTTCGTCGCGGTGGTCCTGGCGGGCGGTGCCGGTGGCCTCGGCTATGTCGGATACCAGTTCTGGCAGGCCAAATTCGCTCCGGCACCCGACTTCACCGGCGAGGGCACCGGCAGCGTCCAGGTCGAGATCCCGCAGGGGGCGAACGGCTCCGACATCGGAAACGCCCTGAAACAGAAGGGCGTCGTGAAGAGCGTCGACGCCTTCATCGCCGCCCAGAACGAGAACCCCCAGGGCAAATCCATCCAGGCGGGTGTCTACACCCTCCGGAAGGAAATGTCCGCGAAGAGCGCCGTCGAGGCGATGCTCAAGCCGGCCAACCGCAATGCCCTGAGCATTCCCGAGGGCCAGCGGAACGCATGGATCTACGCCCGGATCGACGAGCGCCTCCAGATCGAACCCGGAACCACCGAGTCCGTCGCCCGGGCGAAGGTGAAGACTCTCGGGCTTCCCGACTGGGCGCAGGGCCACAAGAATGTGAAGGACCCGCTGGAAGGATTCCTTTTCCCGGCCACCTATCCGGTCGCCCAGGGGACCAAGCCGGAAGAGATCCTCAAAACGATGGTCGCCCGCGCCAATGAGGAATACAGCAAGGTCGACCTCGATGCCAAGGCGAAGCAGCTCGGCCTGAAGAATCCGTGGGAACTGGTCACCGTGGCCAGCCTGGTGCAGGCCGAGGGCAAGACGAAGGATGACTACCGGAAGATGTCCGAGGTCGTCTACAACCGTCTCAAGCCCACCAATACGGAAACGAACCGGAAGCTGCAGTTCGACTCGTCCTTCAATTACCTGAAGGGCCAGAGTGAGATCGACATCACCGAAGAAGAGATCAACAACAACCACGACCCGTACAACACGTACACGCAGGAGGGCCTCACCCCCGGGCCCATCGGCAACCCGGGTCAGGTGGCGCTCGGTGCGGCGATGAATCCGACCTCCGAGGGCTGGATCTACTTCGTGGCGACCGACGGCAAGCACAAGACCGAATTCGCGAAGACGTACGCCGAGTTCCAGAGATTGAGGGACAAGTTCAATGAACAGCGTGGCAGCGACTGAGGCCCGCAGGGCAGCGGTCCTCGGATCGCCCATCGCGCACTCGCTCTCCCCGGTGCTGCACCGCGCCGCCTACGCGGCGCTGGGCCTCTCCGACTGGTCCTACGACCGCTTCGAGGTGACGGAGGCGGATCTGGCGGCGTTCATGGAGCGGCTCGACCCGTCCTGGGCGGGGCTGTCCCTGACCATGCCGCTGAAGCGGGCGGTCATCCCGCTGCTCGACGGGATCAGCGACACCGCGGCCTCCGTCGAGGCCGTCAACACCGTCGTCCTCACCGACGACGGCCGACGCGTCGGCGACAACACCGACATCCCCGGCATGATCGCCGCTCTGCGCGAGCGCGGTGTGGAGAAGGTGGAGTACGCGGCCGTCCTCGGGGCCGGCGCCACCGCGTCCTCGGCCCTCGCCGCGCTGTCCCGGATCTGCACCGGACCGGTGACCGCCTACGTACGCACGCACACCCGCGCCGAGGAGATGCGCGGCTGGGGCGAACGGCTCGGGGTCGAGGTGCACACCGCCGACTGGGCCGAGGCGGGCCACGCCTTCGACGCCCCGCTCGTGATCGCCACCACGCCCGCCGGGGCCACGGACCCCCTCGTCCCGTACGTCCCGGAGCGCCCCGGCACCCTCTTCGACGTCCTCTACGATCCCTGGCCGACCCCGCTCGCCGCCGCCTGGGCCGAGCAGGGCGGTGCCGTCGTCGGCGGCCTCGACCTGCTTGTCCACCAGGCCGTGCTCCAGGTCGAGCAGATGACCGGACGCTCCCCGGCGCCGCTCGCGGCGATGCGCGCGGCGGGCGAGGCGGCACTCGCCGCCCGCTGAGCACCCACGGGTCCCGCCCGGCCATCGGGCCGGACAGGACCCGGGCGCCGTCCCGTAACGCGTCCGACTGCTGGACCAGTGGCCGGGTCCGGGCCCCGGACGTGGGAGGATCAGAGGAGGCGGGCCAGGGCCGCGCTGCCCCTAGCTGCCGCTGGGAGGTGCCCCCAGGTCGCGCCGTCGCAGTTGAAGGCGCGAGCATGAGGAGCACCGTTGAGCAGGTTGCGTTGGCTGACCGCGGGCGAGTCGCACGGACCCGCACTGGTGGCGACGCTGGAGGGGGTTCCCGCCGGTGTCCCGATCACCACGGAGATGGTGGCGGACGCGCTTGCCCGGCGGAGGCTCGGCTACGGCCGCGGTGCGCGCATGAAGTTCGAGCAGGACGAGGTCACCTTCCTCGGCGGCGTACGCCACGGGCTCACCCTGGGCTCCCCGGTCGCGATCATGGTCGGGAACACCGAGTGGCCCAAGTGGGAGAAGGTCATGTCGGCCGACCCGGTCGACCCGGCCGAGCTCGCCGAGTCGGCGCGTAACGCGCCGCTGACCCGACCCCGCCCCGGCCACGCCGACCTCGCGGGCATGCAGAAGTACGGCTTCGACGAGGCCCGGCCGATCCTGGAGCGCGCCAGCGCCCGGGAGACCGCCGCGCGTGTCGCACTCGGCACGGTCGCCCGCTCCTACCTCAAGGAGACCGCGGGCATCGAGATCGTCTCCCATGTCGTGGAGCTGGCCGCCGCCAAGGCCCCGTACGGCGTCTACCCGACCCCGGCCGACGTCGAGAAGCTCGACGCCGACCCGGTCCGCTGCCTCGACGCCGACGCGTCGAAGGCGATGGTCGCGGAGATCGACCAGGCCCACAAGGACGGCGACACGCTCGGTGGCGTGGTCGAGGTCCTCGCGTACGGCGTGCCCGTCGGCCTCGGCTCGCACGTCCACTGGGACCGGCGGCTGGACGCCCGCCTCGCCGCCGCGCTCATGGGCATCCAGGCCATCAAGGGCGTCGAGGTCGGCGACGGCTTCGACCTCGCCCGCGTACCCGGCTCGAAGGCGCACGACGAGATCGTCGCCACCGATGACGGCATCAAGCGCACCTCCGGCCGCGCCGGCGGCACCGAGGGCGGCCTGACCACGGGTGAACTGCTGCGCGTACGGGCCGCGATGAAGCCCATCGCGACCGTTCCCCGCGCGCTGAAGACCATCGACGTCGCCACCGGCGAGGCCGCCGCCGCGCACCACCAGCGCTCCGACGTGTGCGCCGTGCCGGCCGCCGGCATCGTCGCCGAGGCCATGGTCGCGCTCGTCCTCGCCGACGCGGTCGCCGAGAAGTTCGGCGGCGACAGTGTCCCCGAGACCCGCCGCAACGTCCGCTCCTACCTCGAGAACCTGGCCATCCGGTGAGTGACGCACACGCGCCGCAGGTCGTTCTGATCGGGCCGATGGGCGTCGGGAAGTCCACGGTCGGCGCCCTGCTGGCCGAGCGGCTCGGCACCCACTACCGGGACACCGACGCCGACATCGTCGCCGCCGAAGGGCGCGAGATCTCGGACATCTTCATCGAGGACGGCGAGCAGCACTTCCGTGAGCTGGAGCGCACGGCGGTACGCACCGCCGTCGCCGAGCACACGGGCGTCCTCGCGCTCGGCGGCGGCGCCATCCTCGACGAGGCGACGCGCGAGCTGCTGTCCGGGCTCCCCGTCGTCTATCTGTCGATGGACGTCGAGGAGGCCGTACGCCGCGTCGGGCTCAACACGGCCCGGCCGCTGCTCGCCGTCAACCCGCGCCGCCAGTGGCGCGAGCTGATGGAGGCCCGCCGCCATCTCTACACCGAGGTCGCGCGTGCCGTCGTCGCGACCGACGACCGCACCCCCGAAGAAGTCGCCCAGGCGGTCCTCGACGCCTTGGAGTCGCTGCGTATCCCGGGCACTGATTCATCAGCGGCTGACGCCGCGGGCCCCCGGACCCCCGGCCAGGAAGAGACATCATGACCGAGCAGGCAGTCACCCGTATCCAGGTCGGCGGCAGCGCGGGCTCGGACCCGTACGAGGTGCTCGTCGGCCGGCAGCTGCTCGGCGAGCTCCCCGGGCTGATCGGTACGAAGGCCAAGCGTGTCGCCGTCATCCACCCCGAGGCGCTCGCCGAGACCGGTGAGGCGGTCCGCCAGGACCTCGCTGAACAGGGCTACGAGGCCGTCGCCATCCAGGTGCCGAACGCCGAGGAGGCCAAGACCGTCGAGGTCGCGGCGTACTGCTGGAAGGCGCTCGGCCAGACCGGCTTCACCCGCACCGACGTCATCGTCGGCGTCGGCGGCGGAGCGACCACCGACCTGGCGGGCTTCGTGGCCGCCAGCTGGCTGCGCGGGGTGCGCTGGATCGCCGTGCCGACGACCGTCCTCGCCATGGTCGACGCGGCCGTCGGCGGCAAGACCGGCATCAACACGGCCGAGGGCAAGAACCTCGTCGGCGCGTTCCACCCGCCGGCCGGTGTGCTGTGCGACCTCGACGCGCTGGAGTCCCTCCCCGTCAACGACTACGTCAGCGGCATGGCCGAGATCATCAAGGCCGGCTTCATCGCCGACCCGGCGATCCTCGACCTCGTCGAGGCGGACCCGCAGGGCGCCCGTTCGCCGTCCGGACCGCACACCGCCGAGCTGATCGAGCGCTCCATCCGGGTCAAGGCCGAGGTCGTGTCGAGCGACCTCAAGGAGTCCGGACTGCGCGAGATCCTCAACTACGGCCACACCCTGGCGCACGCCATCGAGAAGAACGAGCGCTACAAGTGGCGGCACGGCGCGGCCGTCTCGGTCGGCATGGTCTTCGCCGCCGAACTCGGCCGTCTCGCCGGGCGGCTGGACGACGCGACCGCCGAGCGGCACCGCACCGTCCTGGAGTCGGTCGGACTGCCGCTGACCTACCGCGGCGACCAGTGGCCGAAGCTGCTGGAGACCATGAAGGTCGACAAGAAGTCCCGCGGTGACCTGCTGCGCTTCATCGTGCTCGACGGACTGGCCAAGCCCACCGTGCTGGAGGGCCCGGACCCGGCCGTGCTGCTCGCGGCGTTCGGCGAGGTGTCCGCATGAGCCGCCGTGTGTTCGTCCTGAACGGCCCGAACCTCGGCCGCCTCGGCTCACGTGAGCCCGACGTCTACGGCGCCACGTCGTACGCGGGCCTGGTCGACGCCTGCACCACGCTCGGCAAGGAGCTCGGCTTCGACGTCGAAGTACGCGAGACGAACGACGAGGGCGAGATGGTCCGCTGGCTGCACGAGGCCGCGGACGGATCGATCCCCGTCGTGCTCAACCCCGGTGCGTTCACGCACTATTCGTACGCGATGCGGGACGCGGCCGCGCAGCGGACCGCCCCGCTCATCGAGGTGCACATCTCGAATCCGTACGCACGGGAGGAATTCCGCCACACTTCGGTCGTCGCGGCGGTGGCCTCCGGTACGGTCGCGGGCTTCGGCATCGGCTCGTACCGGCTGGCCCTGCGCGCGCTGGCCGACGAACTCGACGGCTGAACAGGGCACTCCATACCGGCCCCGGCCGTTCCCACAGGAGTGGCCGGGGGCGGTACCGTTCGGTGCGGGACGGTTGATCGCCGTCCGACGATCGTGAAGTCGTACGAGACGGAGTGGCACCGGATGCAGCACGCAGTGGGGGCCCCGCTGCCGCCCAACGGGCCGGGGGCGGCCGTTTGGGCGCACCAGGCCCAGCACCCCGGCCCCCCGCCGCAGCCCCCGCACGCGCCGCAGCCGGTGCCACCGGTGCAGCCGGGGCAAGGCTGGACCGGCCCTGCACCGGTGTCCCGCGACACCACGGGACACGTACCACTGCCCCCCGGCGGGCCGGTGCCCATACCCACCCCCATGGCTCCCGCACCGCAGGCCGAGACCGGCACCGGTACCGCCACGCTCGCCGTGCTGCTCATCGGCCCGGCCGGCGCGGGCAAGACGACGGTCGCCCGTCACTGGGCCTCGCGCCGCCGCGTCTCCACCGCGCACATCAGCCTCGACGACGTCCGCGAATGGGTCTGCTCCGGTTTCGCCGACCCCCAGTCCGGCTGGAACGACCACTCCGAGGCCCAGTACCGCCTCGCCCGCCGCACCTGCGGCTTCGCCGCCCGTAACTTCCTGGCCAACGGAATCTCCTGCATCCTCGACGACGCCGTCTTCCCCGACCGCCCGGTCGTCGGCCTCGGCGGCTGGAAGCGCCACGTGGGCCCCGGCCTGCTGCCCGTCGTGCTCCTTCCCGGACTGGAGATCGTCCTGGAGCGCAACGCGGAGCGCAGCGGGAACCGCCGCCTGTCGGACGAGGAGGTGGCGAGCATCCACGGCCGGATGGCGGGCTGGTACGGCTCCGGGCTGCCGATCATCGACAACTCCAAGTACGACGTCGAAACGACGGCCCGCGTCCTGGACGACGTCCTGGCCCGCTCGATCGCCAGCCCACCGGCCTGGTAGGCGCGGAGCTTCTCGGCGGCGGGCTTTTCCGCCGCGGCCTGCGGCGAGGCGGGCCGCGGCGGGTGCCACCGCCGCTTGCGGGCCGGGCCCCGCCGAGGCCGCTGGGCACGGGCCACCGGCCGTACCTCCGCCACTGGCTTACGGGCCGGGCCCTGCCCGGTGCCACCTGATGCAGGTGCGCGCCTGCGGGTCCCACCCCGCGCGGACGCGCTGGAACGGCCGAATCGCGCCGGGGCTCTTAGGCTCGTGACATGTCAGAGGTGTTCGCTGCCCGCCGCAGCAGGCTCCGCGACCGGTTCGCCGCGCTCGGGAGTGCCGCAGCCCTGGTCTCCCGCCCCGCCAATGTCCGGTATCTCGCGGGCGGCGCCCCGCCCGGTGCCGTCCTGCTGCTGAGCCACAGCGGGCCCGCCGACGATGTGCTGCTCTGTCCCGACGCCCCCAGCGGCGATCCGGCGGACGGCCGCCTCGACGAGGGCCTTCTGCTGACCGTCCTGCCCGCCCACGGCGGCGACGCCGCCGTGGCGGCCGCCCAGGCCGCAGGGACGGCCGGGGCGGAGTCCCTCGCCGTGGAGGAGCACCATCTGACCGTCGCCCGCCACCGCGCCCTGACATCAGTGGCGCCCCGCCTGAGCCTCACCGACCTCGGCGGCGCCGTCGAGCAGCAGCGGATGGTGAAGGACGAGGACGAGATCGCCTGCCTGCGGATCGCCGCCGAGATCACCGACCAGGCCCTGGGCGAACTGCTGGAGTCGATCCTCGTCGGCCGCACCGAGCGCCATCTCGCGCTGGAGCTCGAGCGCCGGCTCGTCGATCACGGCGCGGACGGGCCGGCGTTCGCCACCTCCGTCGCCACTGGGCCGAACGCCGGCCGCGCCCGCCACCGGCCGTCCGACCGGCGCGTGGAGGAAGGAGATTTCCTCTCCGTCTGCCTCGGCGCGAACTACCGCGGCTACCGCTGCGAGATCGGGCGCACCTTCGTCATCGGCACCACTCCCGCCGGCTGGCAGATCGACCTGTACGACCTCGTCTTCGCCGCTCAGCGGGCGGGCCGGGAGGCACTCACGCCCGGCACCGAGTACGGCGACGTGGACCGCGCGGCGCGCCAGGTGCTCCGCATGGGCGGCTATGGCGACGGTCTCGCACCCTGGACGGGCCACGGCGTCGGACTCGAAATCGACGAGGACCCGCAGCTGGCACCTGCGGCCATGGGTAAACTGGACGCTTGTGTGCCGGTCACCGTCGAACCGGGGGTCCACCTCCCGGGCCGGGGCGGGGTCCGGATCGATGACACGCTCGTCGTGCGCCAGGAGGCGGACGGCGGACCCGAGCTACTCACCATCACGACCAAGGAGCTGCTCGCGCTCTAGCTCCGCAGCAGCGCGCGGCCTCGGTCGTCCACCAGCGTCAGTCCAGGAGATTCCGCAACCGTGGCTTCCACGAACGACCTCAAGAACGGCATGGTGCTCAAGCTCGACAACGACCAGCTGTGGTCCGTCGTCGAGTTCCAGCACGTCAAGCCTGGCAAGGGCCCGGCCTTCGTGCGCACCAAGCTCAAGAACGTGCTGTCCGGCAAGATCGTCGACAAGACGTTCAACGCCGGTGTGAAGGTCGAGACGGCCACCGTCGACCGCCGCGACATGCAGTTCTCGTACATGGACGGCGAGTACTTCGTCTTCATGGACATGCAGACCTACGACCAGCTGCACGTCGACCGCAAGGCCGTCGGTGACGCCGCGAACTTCCTCATCGAGGGCTTCACCGCCACCGTCGCCACGCACGAGGGCGCGGTGCTCTACGTCGAGCTGCCGGCGGCCGTCGAGCTCGTCATCCAGGAGACCGAGCCCGGCGTCCAGGGTGACCGCTCCACGGGTGGCACCAAGCCCGCCACCCTGGAGACCGGCTACATCATCCAGGTCCCGCTCTTCATCACCACCGGTGAGAAGATCAAGGTCGACACCCGTTCCGGCGACTACCTCGGCCGGGTGAACAGCTAACCGTGGCTGCCCGGAGCAAGGCCCGAAAGCGCGCCTTCCAGATCCTCTTCGAGGCCGACCAGCGCGGGGTCTCCGTCACGGAGGTGCTGGCGGACTGGATCCGTCACTCACGCAGCGACGACCGGCAGCCGCCGGTCACCGAGTTCACGATGGAGCTGGTCGAGGGGTACGCCGGCAAGGCGGCCCGTATCGATGAGCTGATCAGCACCTACGCGGTGGACTGGGAGCTCGACCGGATGCCGGTCGTCGACCGCAACATCGTGCGGCTCGGGGCGTACGAGCTGCTGTGGAGCGACGAGACCCCGGAGGCGGTGGCGATCGACGAGGCCGTGCAGCTCGCGAAGGAGTTCTCGGGCGACGATTCCCCGGCCTTCGTGAACGGCCTGCTGGCCCGCTTCAAGCAACTGAAGCCGAGCCTGCGCAGGGACTGACCGCTTCAGCCGGCCATGCGGAAGGGCCCGCAGCGAATGCGCTGCGGGCCCTTCCGCATGAGCGCGGCCCGCGCGGCACGCGGGGGAGGCCCACCCCACCGGCGCCCCGCACTTCCTCGGACGCCCTGCCCGGCCGCGCCCGGCGCACCGGGCAGGCGCTCCGCAGATGCCACTCGGGATCGCTCTGCCCCCGCCCGAGCGCGGCTGGTCCTCCCGGGGCCGAGGCTCGCGGACCCCACGGCCGGTTCCACGAAACCGAGGGGCGGCCGAACCGGGAGCTGCGGTCGGTCCGGGCGGAAGCCGCCCGGGACGGTGCCGCTCAGGCTCCCCGGGTCCGCACGAGCACGTCCGAGGCGGCACCGTCCCGGATACGCCGGAGGGTGGTCCCGGAATTCCGGGACCACCCTCCGGCGGCACGTTTCTGCTGGTGTTGGGTCAGGCTTCCTCGTGGGCGACCGCGCGCCGCGCGTCCGCGTCGAGGACGCCCCAGCTGATCAGCTGCTCGGTGAGGACCGAGGGCGACTGGTCGTAGATGACGGCCAGGGTGCGCAGGTCGTCCTGACGGATCGACAGCACCTTGCCGTTGTAGTCACCGCGCTGCGACTGGATCGTCGCCGCGTACCGCTGCAGCGGGCCGGCCTTCTCCGCCGGGACGTGGGCGAGGCGCTCCAGGTCCAGGACGAGCTTCGGCGGCGGCTCGGCGGCGCCGCCGGGCGTGGTGCCCGGCAGGAGTTCCTGCACCGGGACACCGTAGAAGTCCGCCAGCTCGGCGAGCCGCTGCACGGTCACAGCGCGGTCCCCGCGCTCGTACGAACCGACCACGACGGCCTTCCAGCGGCCCTGGGACTTCTCCTCCACCCCGTGGAGCGAGAGCCCCTGCTGGGTACGGATGGCGCGGAGCTTGGCCCCGAGCTGTTTTGCGTATTCGCTGGACATATAGCTCCCCGGACGCTCTAACGACGTGCGGCTCCGCCGCGCGGCTGGTCACTCACTGTGAGGTTACGCAGCGTTACAAGGCTGCGTCAAGCCGAATGGTCCGTACGACCCTCCCGAGGGGTGTGAGCAGTGTCGGCTCCGGACCCTGGTAGCGTGGACGGCGCAATTCCGACGTCCTTTAAGGTCCGTCCCGTGAGGCGGAGAAGGAGGTCCGTTTCGTATGGACGCACACAGCAGCAACAGCATCAGCACCGCCGACGGCAGTGATGCCGCGCGCCCCGTTCTCGAGGCCCCCGACATCGCGCGGGTACTGACCCGCATCGCGCACGAAATCGTCGAGCGCGCCAAGGGCGCCGAGGACGTCGTGCTCCTCGGCATTCCGACCCGCGGTGTCTATCTTGCCCGCCGGCTCGCCGACAAGCTCGCCGAGATCACCGGCCGCTCCATTCCCGTCGGCTCGCTCGATATCACCATGTACCGCGACGACCTGCGGCTCCGTCCGGCCCGCGCCCTCGCGCGCACGGACATCCCCGCCGACGGCATCGACGGCCGTCTGGTCGTCCTCGTCGACGACGTGCTCTTCTCCGGCCGCACCATCCGCGCCGCCCTCGACGCGCTGAACGACATCGGCCGCCCGCGCGCCGTCCAGCTCGCGGTCCTCGTCGACCGCGGCCACCGCGAACTTCCCATCCGCGCCGACTACGTCGGCAAGAACCTCCCGACGTCGCTGCGGGAGACGGTCAAGGTCCATCTCGCCGAGGAGGACGGTCGCGACACCGTGCTGCTCGGTGTCCGCGAGACCGCTACGGCCGGCGAGCAGTAGCACCCGTACGGCCTTCCGAGGCCGCGGCAGAGGCGCCCCGGCCGAAGCCCCCCGGCCGTAGCCGGAACCCGGAGCCGGAAACCGAAGCCCTACGGGCCCGTGCCTGCCCGCCCGCACGCCCAGCCAACCGCCACACACCGGAGCACACCCAGATGCTGCACCTTCCCGGGGTGAGCCCCCGGACCCCCGGTCACCTCATCTCGGCCGCCGATCTCACGCGCGACGACGCCGTCCTCATCCTCGACACCGCCGAGGAGATGGCCCGGGTCGCCGACCGGCCGATCAAGAAGCTGCCGACCCTGCGCGGCCGTACCGTCGTCAACCTCTTCTTCGAGGACTCGACGCGGACCAGGATCTCCTTCGAGGCCGCCGCGAAGCGGCTGTCCGCCGACGTCATCAACTTCTCCGCCAAGGGCTCGTCGGTCTCCAAGGGCGAGTCCCTCAAGGACACCGCGCTGACGCTGGAGGCGATGGGCGCCGACGCCGTCGTCATCCGCCACCACGCCTCCGGCGCCCCCTACCGCCTCGCCACCTCCGGCTGGATCGACGGCGCCGTCGTCAACGCCGGGGACGGCACGCACGAGCACCCCACCCAGGCCCTCCTGGACGCCTTCACCATGCGCCGCCGCCTCGTCGGCGCGGACGCCGGTATAGGGCGCGACCTGGAGGGGCGCCGGATCACGATCGTCGGCGACGTCCTGCACAGCCGGGTCGCCCGCTCCAACGTGCACCTGCTGCACACCCTCGGCGCCCAGGTCACCCTCGTGGCCCCGCCCACGCTGGTGCCGGTCGGCGTCGAGAGCTGGCCCTGCGAGGTGTCGTACGGCCTGGATGAGGTGCTGCCGAAGTCCGACGCCGTGATGATGCTGCGGGTGCAGCGCGAGCGGATGAACGCCGCGTTCTTCCCGACCGAGCGCGAGTACTCGCGCCGCTACGGCCTGAACGGCGACCGGATGGCCAAGATGCCCGAGCACGCCATCGTGATGCACCCCGGCCCGATGAACCGTGGCATGGAGATCACCGCCGAGGTCGCCGACTCGGACCGCTGCACGGCCGTCGAGCAGGTCGCCAACGGCGTGTCCATCCGGATGGCCGTCCTCTACCTGCTGCTGGGCGGCAACGAATCCGCCGTCAGCAACGCCACGCCCGCCCGTACCGAGGAGACGAAGTAACCCATGAGCAAGATCCTTATCCGAGGCGCGAAGGTACTGGGCGGCGAGGCGCAGGACGTCCTGATCGAGGGCGAGACCATCGCCCAGGTCGCCCCCGCCATCCCGGCCGACGACGCCACCGTCGTCGAGGCCGAGGGCAAGATCCTCCTGCCCGGCCTGGTCGACCTCCACACCCACCTGCGCGAGCCGGGCCGCGAGGACTCCGAGACCGTCCTCACCGGTACCCGCGCGGCCGCCAGTGGCGGCTTCACGGCCGTGTTCGCCATGGCCAACACCTTCCCCGTCGCCGACACCGCCGGCGTCGTCGAGCAGGTCTGGCGGCTCGGCAAGGAGCACGGCTACTGCGACGTGCAGCCCATCGGCGCCGTCACCGTCGGCCTGGAGGGCAAGAAGCTCGCCGAACTCGGCGCGATGCACGACTCCGCCGCCGGGGTCACCGTCTTCTCCGACGACGGCAAGTGCGTCGACGACGCCGTGATCATGCGCCGCGCGCTGGAGTACGTGAAGGCCTTCGGCGGTGTCGTCGCACAGCACGCCCAGGAGCCGCGGCTCACCGAGGGCGCCCAGATGAACGAGGGCGTCGTCTCCGCCGAGCTGGGCCTCGGCGGCTGGCCGGCCGTCGCCGAGGAGTCGATCATCGCCCGCGACGTCCTCCTCGCCGAGCACGTCGGCTCCCGCGTCCACATCTGCCACCTCTCCACCGCCGGCTCGGTCGAGATCGTCCGCTGGGCCAAGTCCCGCGGCATCGACGTCACCGCCGAGGTCACCCCGCACCACCTCCTCCTCACCGACGAGCTGGTACGGACGTACAACCCGGTCTACAAGGTCAACCCGCCGCTGCGCACGGAGCGCGACGTCATGGCGCTGCGCGAGGCCCTGGCCGACGGCACGATCGACATCGTCGCCACCGACCACGCCCCGCACCCGCACGAGGACAAGGACTGCGAGTGGGCCGCGGCCGCCATGGGCATGGTCGGCCTGGAGACGGCCCTGTCGGTCGTCCAGCGGACGATGGTCGAGACCGGCCTGCTGACCTGGGAGGGCGTCGCCGACCGGATGTCCTTCGCCCCCGCCAGGATCGGCCGCGCGGAGGGCCACGGCCGTCCCGTCTCGGCAGGTGAGCCCGCCAACCTCACGCTGCTCGATCCGTCATACCGTGGAACCGTGGACCCCGCGGGCTTCGCCTCCCGCAGCCGCAACACCCCCTACGAGGGGCGCGAGCTGCCGGGTCGCGTCACCCACACCTTCCTGCGGGGCCGGGCGACGCTCATGGACGGAAAGCTGGCGTGACACCTGCACTGATCAACCCGGCGGTCGGACTGGCGGCGGAGCAGCGGTCGGCGGAAGTGACCGACTGGGCCGCCCGCCTCGGCTGGGTGGCCGGACTGCTGGCCTTCATCGCCCTGGTCTACTGGCTGATGCGCCAGGGCTGGAAGTGGCGCGGTGAGCTCCAGTCGGGGCTGCCGGAGCTGCCCGCCTCGCCCGGGACCCAGGGCGAGCCGAAGCTCACGCTGAGCGGCCGCTACCACGGCTCCACGACCGCCGGGCAGTGGCTCGACCGGATCGTCGCGCGTGGCCTCGGCAACCGCAGCCGCGTCGAGCTGACGCTGACCGACGCGGGAATCGACGTCGTACGCCCCGGGGCCACCGACTTCTTCATCCCGGCCGCCGCCCTGACCGAGGCCCGCCTCGACAAGGGCATCGCCGGAAAGGTCCTCGCCGAAGGCGGACTGCTGATCGTCACCTGGGCGCACGGCGACAAGCAGATCGACTCCGGCTTCCGCTCCGACCAGGCGGCCGAGCACGCCGCCTGGGTCGAAGCCATCAACTCCCTGAACCACACGAAAACGACGGAAGGCGCCGCACGATGACGACCTCCACCAGGGGAACCAGGGTTCCCGCCGTACTCGTCCTGGAGGACGGCCGTATCTTCCGCGGCCGCGCCTACGGGGCCGTGGGGGTGACCTTCGGCGAGGCCGTGTTCTCCACCGGCATGACCGGCTACCAGGAGACCCTCACCGACCCGTCGTACCACCGGCAGGTCGTCGTGATGACCGCCCCGCACGTCGGGAACACCGGTGTCAACGACGAGGACCCCGAGTCCTCCCGCATCTGGGTGTCCGGTTACGTCGTCCGCGACCCCGCCCGCGTCTCCTCCAACTGGCGCGCCAAGCGCTCGCTGGACGAGGAGCTTGCCCACCAGGGCGTCGTCGGCATCAGCGGCGTCGACACCCGTGCCCTCACCCGCCATCTGCGCGAGCGCGGCGCCATGCGCGTCGGCATCTTCTCCGGCAACGCGCTGCCCGACGAGGGCACGATGCTCGCCGAGGTGCGCCAGGCCCCCGAGATGACGGGCGCGAACCTCTCCGCCGAGGTCGCCACCAAGGAGACGTACGTCGTCCCCGCCATCGGTGAGAAGAAGTTCACCGTCGCCGCCGTCGACCTCGGCATCAAGGGCATGACGCCGCACCGGATGGCCGAGCGCGGCATCGAGGTGCACGTCCTGCCCGCCACCGCCACCGCCGAGGACGTCTACGCCGTCAACCCCGACGGTGTGTTCTTCTCCAACGGCCCCGGTGACCCGGCGACCGCCGACCACGCGGTCTCCGTCATGCGCGAGGTCCTCTCCAGGAAGACCCCGCTGTTCGGCATCTGCTTCGGCAACCAGATCCTCGGCCGGTCGCTCGGCTTCGGCACGTACAAGCTGAAGTACGGCCACCGCGGCATCAACCAGCCCGTGCAGGACCGGACGACCGGCAAGGTCGAGGTCACCGCGCACAACCACGGCTTCGCCGTCGACGCCCCGCTCGACAAGGTCTCCGAGACCCCCTACGGCCGCGCCGAGGTCTCCCACGTCTGTCTGAACGACAACGTGGTGGAGGGCCTCCAGCTGCTCGACCAGCCGGCCTTCAGTGTCCAGTACCACCCCGAGGCGGCCGCGGGCCCGCACGACGCCGCGTACCTGTTCGACCGCTTCGTTTCCCTGATGGAGGGCCAGCGTGCCTAAGCGCACCGATATCCAGTCCGTCCTGGTCATCGGCTCCGGCCCGATCGTCATCGGCCAGGCCGCCGAGTTCGACTACTCCGGCACCCAGGCCTGCCGGGTCCTCAAGTCCGAGGGCCTGCGCGTCATCCTGGTGAACTCCAACCCGGCGACGATCATGACCGACCCGGAGATCGCCGACGCCACGTACGTCGAGCCGATCACCCCCGAGTTCGTCGAGAAGATCATCGCCAAGGAGCGCCCCGACGCCCTCCTGCCCACCCTCGGCGGCCAGACCGCGCTGAACACCGCGATCTCCATGCACGAGCAGGGAGTGCTGGAGAAGTACGGCGTCGAGCTCATCGGCGCCAACGTCGAGGCCATCAACAAGGGCGAGGACCGCGACCTCTTCAAGGACGTCGTGGAGGAGGTCCGCAAGAAGATCGGCCACGGCGAGTCCGCCCGCTCGGTCATCTGCCACTCCATGGAGGACGTCCTGAAGGGCGTCGAGACGCTCGGCGGCTACCCCGTCGTCGTCCGCCCCTCCTTCACCATGGGCGGCGCCGGCTCCGGCTTCGCGCACGACGAGGAGGAGCTGCGCCGTATCGCCGGTCAGGGCCTCACGCTCTCCCCGACCACCGAGGTGCTCCTGGAGGAGTCCATCCTCGGCTGGAAGGAGTACGAGCTGGAGCTGATGCGCGACAAGAACGACAACGTCGTGGTCGTGTGCTCCATCGAGAACTTCGACCCGATGGGCGTGCACACCGGTGACTCGATCACCGTCGCCCCGGCGATGACGCTGACCGACCGCGAGTACCAGCGGCTGCGCGACATCGGCATCGCGATCATCCGCGAGGTCGGCGTCGACACCGGCGGCTGCAACATCCAGTTCGCGGTCAACCCCGACGACGGACGGATCATCGTCATCGAGATGAACCCGCGGGTTTCGCGGTCCTCCGCGCTCGCGTCGAAGGCCACCGGCTTCCCGATCGCGAAGATCGCGGCCCGGCTCGCCGTCGGCTACACGCTGGACGAGATCCCCAACGACATCACCGAGAAGACGCCCGCGTCCTTCGAGCCCACGCTCGACTACGTGGTCGTCAAGGCCCCGCGCTTCGCGTTCGAGAAGTTCCCGTCCGCCGACGCGACGCTCACTACCACCATGAAGTCGGTGGGCGAGGCCATGGCCATCGGCCGTAACTTCACCGAGGCGCTCCAGAAGGCCCTGCGCTCGCTGGAGAAGAAGGGCTCGCAGTTCGCCTTCACCGGCGAGCCCGGCGACAAGGCCGAGCTGCTGGAGCTCGCGGTCCGCCCGACCGACGGCCGGATCAACACCGTCATGCAGGCCATCCGCGCCGGCGCCACTCCGGAAGAGGTCTTCGAAGCCACGAAGATCGACCCCTGGTTCGTCGACCAGCTCTTCCTGATCAAGGAGCTCGCCGACGAGCTGGCCGCCGCCGAGAAGCTCGACCCCGAGCTGCTCGCCGAGGCCAAGCGGCACGGCTTCTCCGACGCCCAGATCGCCGAGATCCGCGGCCTGCGCGAGGACGTCGTCCGCGAGGTCCGGCACGCCCTCGGCGTGCGCCCGGTCTACAAGACGGTCGACACCTGCGCCGCCGAGTTCGCCGCCAAGACCCCGTACTTCTACTCCTCGTACGACGAGGAGAGCGAGGTCGCGCCGCGCGAGAAGCCCGCCGTGATCATCCTGGGCTCCGGCCCGAACCGGATCGGCCAGGGCATCGAGTTCGACTACTCCTGCGTCCATGCCTCCTTCGCGCTGAGCGACGCGGGCTACGAGACCGTGATGGTCAACTGCAACCCGGAGACCGTCTCGACGGACTACGACACCTCCGACCGCCTGTACTTCGAGCCGCTGACGCTCGAGGACGTGCTGGAGATCGTCCACGCCGAGACGCTGGCCGGTCCGGTCGCCGGCGTCGTCGTCCAGCTCGGCGGCCAGACCCCGCTGGGTCTGTCGCAGGCGCTCAAGGACAACGGCGTCCCGATCGTCGGCACGTCCCCCGAGGCGATCCACGCCGCCGAGGACCGCGGCGCCTTCGGCCGCGTTCTCGCCGACGCCGGTCTCCCGGCGCCCAAGCACGGCACCGCGACCACCTTCGCCGGGGCCAAGGCCATCGCCGACGAGATCGGCTACCCCGTCCTCGTACGCCCCTCGTACGTGCTCGGCGGCCGCGGCATGGAGATCGTGTACGACGAGGCCCGCCTCCAGTCGTACATCGCCGAGTCCACCGAGATCAGCCCCGACCGGCCGGTCCTGGTCGACCGCTTCCTCGACGACGCCATCGAGATCGACGTCGACGCGCTCTACGACGGCACCGAGCTCTACCTCGGCGGCGTCATGGAGCACATCGAGGAGGCCGGTATCCACTCCGGCGACTCCGCCTGCGCGCTGCCCCCGATCACGCTCGGCGGCTTCGACATCAAGCGCCTGCGCGCCTCCACCGAGGCGATCGCGCGCGGCGTCGGCGTACGCGGCCTGATCAACATCCAGTTCGCGATGGCGGGCGACATCCTGTACGTCCTGGAGGCCAACCCGCGCGCCTCCCGGACCGTGCCCTTCACCTCGAAGGCGACCGCGGTGCCGCTCGCGAAGGCCGCCGCGCGGATCTCGCTCGGCGCCACCATCGCCGAACTGCGCGCCGAGGGCCTGCTCCCGGAGAACGGCGACGGCGGCACGCTGCCGATGGACGCCCCGATCTCCGTCAAGGAGGCCGTCATGCCGTGGTCGCGCTTCCGCGACATCCACGGCCGCGGCGTCGACACCGTCCTCGGCCCGGAGATGCGCTCCACGGGCGAGGTCATGGGCATCGACACGGTCTTCGGCACGGCGTACGCCAAGTCGCAGGCCGGTGCCTACGGTCCGCTGCCGACCAAGGGCCGGGCGTTCATCTCCGTCGCCAACCGTGACAAGCGCTCGATGATCTTCCCCGCGCGCGAACTGGTCGCCCACGGCTTCGAGCTGCTGGCCACCTCCGGCACCGCCGAGGTGCTCAAGCGCAACGGAATCAACGCCACCGTCGTGCGCAAGCAGTCCGAGGGCGAGGGCCCGAACGGCGAGAAGACCATCGTCCAGCTCATCCACGACGGCCAGGTCGACCTCATCGTCAACACCCCGTACGGCACCGGTGGCCGCCTCGACGGCTACGACATCCGTACGGCGGCCGTGGCCCGCTCCGTGCCGTGCCTGACGACGGTCCAGGCGCTCGCCGCCGCCGTCCAGGGCATCGACGCGCTCAACCACGGTGACGTGGGCGTCCGTTCCCTCCAGGAACACGCCGAACACCTGACCGCGGCCCGCGCCTAGCAGCCCACGAGGGGGACACCGTCGAAACGGTGTCCCCCTCTTCGTGAGGACACACAGGACACCACTGAGATGTACAAATTCTTCTTCAACCTGGTCTTCAAGCGGATGGACCCGGAAGAGGCCCACTACCTGGCCTTCCGCTGGATCCGCCTGGCGGCCCGCGTCCCCGTACTGCGTACGTTCGTCGCCGCCGTCCTGGCCCCCCGCCACAAGGAGCTGCGCACCGAGGCGCTCGGCCTGCGCATGCACGGCCCCTTCGGGCTCGCGGCCGGCTTCGACAAGAACGCCGTCGCCATCGACGGCATGAGCATGCTCGGCTTCGACCACGTCGAGATCGGTACGGTCACCGCGCAGGCCCAGCCCGGCAACCCCAAGAAGCGCCTCTTCCGGCTCGTACCGGACCGTGCGCTGATCAACCGCATGGGCTTCAACAACGAGGGCTCGGCGGCCGTGGCCGCCCGTCTCGCCGCCCGTCGCGCGGTCTTCAGGACCGTCGTCGGCGTCAACATCGGCAAGACCAAGGTCGTACCGGAGTCCGAGGCCGCCGCCGACTACGTCACCTCGACCGAGCGCCTCGCCGCGCACGCCGACTACCTCGTGGTCAACGTCTCGTCCCCGAACACCCCCGGCCTGCGCAACCTCCAGGCCACCGAATCGCTGCGCCCGCTGCTCACCGCCGTACGCGAAGCCGCCGACCGCACGGTCACCGACCGCCGCGTCCCGCTCCTCGTCAAGATCGCGCCCGACCTCGCCGACGAGGACGTGGACGCCGTCGCCGATCTCGCGCTGGAGCTGGGGCTCGACGGGATCATCGCCACCAACACCACCATCGCCCGCGACGGCCTCGGCCTGAAGTCCTCTCCGGAGCTGGTCAAGGAGACCGGCGGACTGTCCGGCGCCCCGGTCAAGGAGCGCTCCCTGGAGGTGCTGCGCCGCCTGTACGCGCGCGTGGGCGACCGGCTCGTGCTCGTCGGCGTCGGCGGCATCGAGACCGCCGACGACGCCTGGCAGCGCATCCTGGCGGGCGCCACGCTCATCCAGGGCTACAGCGCCTTCATCTACGAGGGCCCGTTCTACGCCCGCGCCATCCACAAGGGCCTGGCCGAGCGCCTCGCCGCAAGCCCCTACGCCACCCTCGCCGAGGCGGTCGGCGCCGAAGCCGCGTGAGCCGAAGCCGCGTGAACACACCACGGAGGAATTCCCCCATGAGCGACACTCCCGAGCCCTTCGGCACCCGGCTTCGCCACGCCATGGACACACGCGGGCCGCTCTGCGTCGGCATCGACCCGCACGCCTCGCTGCTCACCGCGTGGGGCCTGGACGACGACATCGCCGGGCTTGAGCGCTTCACCCGTACGGTCGTCGAGGCGCTCGCCGACCGGGTCGCCGTCCTCAAGCCGCAGTCGGCGTTCTTCGAGCGCTTCGGCTCGCGCGGCATCGCGGTCCTGGAGAAGGCCGTCGAGGAGGCGCGGGCCGCGGGCGCGCTGGTGCTGATGGACGCCAAGCGCGGCGACATCGGTTCGACCATGGGCGCGTACGCCGCCACCTACCTCGACCCGCGCAGCCCGCTGTTCTCCGACGCCGTCACCGTCAGCCCGTACCTGGGCTTCGGCTCGCTGCGCCCCGCCCTGGACGCGGCCGTCCTGAACGGCTGCGGCGTCTTCGTGCTGGCCCTGACCTCCAACCCGGAGGGCGCCGAGGTCCAGCGCTCGGTGGCGAGCGGGGGTGTCTCGCTGGCCCAGCTCATGCTGAACCACATGGCCGACGAGAACGCGGGCGCCTCGCCGCTCGGCTCCGTCGGAGCGGTCGTGGGCGCCACCCTGGGGGACGCCGGCGTCGACCTGGCCATCAACGGTCCGCTGCTGGCCCCCGGGATCGGAGCCCAGGGCGCGACCCCGGCCGATCTGCCGGGTGTCTTCGGCTCGGCGGTGGGCAACGTGGTGCCGAGCGTCAGCCGAGGCGTACTGCGGCACGGTCCGGACATCGCGGCGCTGCGCGACTCGGCGGCACGCTTCGCCGACGAGGTGCGGGCAGCGGTCGAGGGCGCGTAGCCGGCGTCCCGCGGTCCTCACCGACGACTTCTTGACAGAAATCATGGTCGATCTGTCTGATATATCCAGGTCGGTCGATCCTGACCAGGACTTTTCCGCTGTTCTCGCTGACTGGAGCGGTCTTGGCCGCTAGTCTCCGACGAGAGTCAGCGTTGCAGCGGAGATTGCGTTGCTCGTTGCTCGCCTGGTGTGGGGCGACTAGGTTCCTCACCGGTCCGTATCCGACAGTTCGACATCCGAGGTGACGTAGGCGTGGCTCTTCCGCCCCTTACCCCTGAACAGCGCGCAGCCGCGCTCGAAAAGGCCGCCGCGGCTCGCCGGGAGCGGGCCGAGGTCAAGAATCGACTCAAGCACTCCGGCGCCAGCCTCCACGAGGTCATCAAGCAGGGCCAGGAGAACGACGTCATCGGGAAGATGAAGGTCTCCGCCCTGCTCGAGTCCCTGCCCGGCGTCGGCAAGGTCCGCGCCAAGCAGATCATGGAGCGGCTCGGTATTTCCGAGAGCCGCCGAGTCCGGGGTCTCGGCTCCAACCAGATCGCCTCTCTTGAGCGCGAGTTCGGCAGCACCGGCGCCTGAGTCGGGGGCACTGCCGAGAAACTGGAATAATCGCTGCATGGCAGCAGAGGTACGTCCGCGGCTGACCGTGCTCTCCGGCCCCTCCGGGGTGGGCAAGAGCACGGTCGTCGCCCATATGCGCAAGGTCCACCCCGAGGTCTGGCTCTCGGTGTCGGCCACCACCCGAAAGCCGCGCCCCGGCGAGCGCCACGGAGTCCAGTACTTCTTCGTCACCGACGAGGAATTCGACAAGCTGGTCGCCAACGGTGAGCTGCTGGAATGGGCAGAATTCGCGGGCAATCGCTACGGCACCCCACGCCGTGCGGTGCTGGAGCACCTGGAAGCGGGTGAGCCGGTGCTCCTGGAGATCGACCTCCAGGGCGCCCGGCAGGTCAAGGAGTCCATGCCGGACTCACAGCTGGTCTTCCTCGCCCCGCCGAGCTGGGAGGAGCTGGTCCGCCGGCTCACCGGGCGGGGCACGGAGCCCCCCGAGGTCATCGAGCGCAGGCTCGAGGCCGCAAAGGTCGAACTCGCGGCTGAATCGGAGTTCGACGTCACCCTGGTCAACACCTCCGTCGAGGACGTGGCACGTGAGCTGCTAGCCTTGATGTCAGTTGTTTGATCTTTTTCCTGTTTGATCTTTTCCCACCTTTCGGAAGGTAGAGCGTGTCCTCTTCCATCACCGCGCCCGAGGGCATCATCAACCCGCCGATCGACGAGCTGCTCGAGGCAACCGACTCGAAGTACAGCCTCGTGATCTACGCGGCCAAGCGCGCGCGTCAGATCAACGCGTACTACTCGCAGCTCGGCGAGGGTCTGCTCGAGTACGTCGGTCCGCTCGTTGACACCCACGTCCACGAGAAGCCGCTCTCGATCGCCCTGCGCGAGATCAACGCGGGTCTGCTGACCTCCGAGGCCATCGAGGGCCCGGCGCAGTAGGCGCCTTTGCACGTCAGTCCAGGCCCGGCGGAGCACCCGCCGGGCCTGTGGTGTGTCATGGATACCGAGTCGAGAGTGCGGGGAGAGGCTGTGGACAAGCCGAAGGTCGTTCTGGGGGTCACCGGCGGCATCGCCGCGTACAAGGCCTGTGAGCTGCTGCGGCGGCTGACCGAGTCGGGTCATGACGTGCGCGTCGTCCCCACCGCGTCCGCGCTGCAGTTCGTGGGCGCCCCGACCTGGTCGGCGCTGTCCGGGCACCCGGTCTCCACCGAGGTCTGGTCCGACGTCCACGAGGTCCCGCACGTACGGATCGGGCAGAGCGCCGACCTCGTCGTCGTCGCCCCCGCCACCGCCGACATGCTCGCCAAGGCCGCCCACGGCCTCGCCGACGACCTCCTCACCAACACGCTGCTCACCGCCCGCTGCCCCGTGGTCTTCGCCCCCGCGATGCACACCGAGATGTGGGAGCACCCCGCCACCCAGGAGAACGTCGCCACGCTGCGCCGGCGCGGCGCCGTCGTCATCGAGCCCGCCGTCGGCCGGCTCACGGGCGTCGACACCGGCAAGGGGCGGCTGCCCGACCCCGGGGAGATCTTCGAGATCTGCCGCAGGGTGCTGGCCCGCGGCGTCGCCGCTCCCGACCTCGCCGGACGCCACGTCGTCATCAGCGCGGGCGGCACCCGTGAGCCGCTCGACCCCGTCCGCTACCTGGGCAACCGCTCCTCCGGCAAGCAGGGGTACGCCCTCGCGCGCACCGCCGCGGCCCGGGGAGCCAGGGTCACTCTGATCGAGGCGAACACCGGCATGGCCGACCCGGCCGGCGTCGACGTGGTCCACGTCGGCACGGCCGTACAGCTGCGTGAGGCCGTGCTCAAGGCCGCCTCCGACGCCGACGCGGTGGTCATGGCCGCGGCCGTCGCGGACTTCCGCCCCGCCGCGTACGCCGAAGGCAAGATCAAGAAGAAGGACGGGCAGGAGCCCGCGCCGATCACCCTGATACGCAATCCGGACATCCTCGCCGAGATCTCCGCCGACCGGGCCCGCCCCGGACAGGTCGTCGTCGGCTTCGCCGCCGAAACCGACGACGTCCTCGCCAACGGCCGAGCCAAACTCCGCCGCAAGGGCTGTGACCTGCTCGTCGTCAACGAGGTCGGCGAGCGCAAGACCTTCGGCTCCGAGGAGAACGAGGCCGTGATCCTGGCGGCCGACGGCGGCGAGACACCGGTGCCGTACGGTCCGAAGGAAGCCCTCGCGGAGACGGTCTGGGATCTGGTGGCCCCGCGCCTGGCCTGATGTCGGTGCGTGAAGCTGGGATGAATTTCTCATTCATCCCGGCGGCGCCGCCAAAAGCCCGGAAAACCGGCCTTCCGTCCGCAGGGGAGGCCTCATCCGTGTGTCCGCGCGGGTACTTTCTGTCCAAGCGTGACTCCCACTTGGCGAGACACGTGGTCCAACCGTCGAATACGCCCGATAAACTGTTCTCGGAACGACGCGGGGCGCAGCCCCCCGGCCGGTCCGCCAATGATCAGCCAGCAGCCGCTGCAACCCCAGGGAGCGATGTGTCCCGCCGCCTGTTCACCTCGGAGTCCGTGACCGAAGGTCACCCCGACAAGATCGCTGACCAGATCAGCGACACGATCCTCGACGCACTGCTGCGCGAGGACCCGACCTCCCGCGTCGCCGTGGAGACCTTGATCACCACCGGTCTTGTGCATGTCGCCGGCGAGGTGACCACCAAGGCCTGGGCCGACATCCCGACCCTGGTGCGCAACAAGATCCTCGAGATCGGTTACGACTCCTCGAAGAAGGGCTTCGACGGCGCCTCCTGCGGTGTCTCGGTGTCCATCGGAGCGCAGTCCCCGGACATCGCGCAGGGCGTCGACACGGCGTACGAGAACCGGGTCGAGGGTGACGACGACGAGCTGGACCGGCAGGGCGCCGGCGACCAGGGCCTGATGTTCGGCTACGCGTGCGACGAGACCCCCGAGCTCATGCCGCTGCCGATCTACCTCGCGCACCGCCTCTCGCGCCGTCTCTCCGAGGTCCGCAAGAACGGGACCATCCCGTACCTGCGTCCGGACGGCAAGACCCAGGTCACCATCGAGTACGACGGCGACAAGGCCGTCCGCCTCGACACGGTCGTGGTCTCCTCGCAGCACGCGAGCGACATCGACCTGGACTCGCTGCTCGCGCCCGACATCCGTGAGTTCGTCGTCGAGCACGTCCTGGCGCAGCTCGTCGAGGACGGCATCAAGCTCGACACCGAGGGTTACCGCCTGCTGGTGAACCCGACCGGCCGCTTCGAGATCGGCGGCCCGATGGGCGACGCCGGCCTCACCGGCCGCAAGATCATCATCGACACCTACGGCGGCATGGCCCGCCACGGCGGCGGCGCCTTCTCCGGCAAGGACCCGTCCAAGGTCGACCGCTCGGCCGCCTACGCCATGCGCTGGGTCGCCAAGAACGTGGTGGCCGCCGGCCTCGCCTCGCGCTGCGAGGTCCAGGTCGCGTACGCGATCGGCAAGGCCGAGCCGGTCGGTCTGTTCGTGGAGACCTTCGGCACCGCCGCGGTCGACACCGAGAAGATCGAGACCGCCATCTCCGAGGTCTTCGACCTCCGCCCGGCCGCGATCATCCGCGACCTCGACCTGCTCCGCCCGATCTACGCCCAGAGCGCGGCGTACGGGCACTTCGGCCGCGAGCTCCCCGACTTCACCTGGGAGCGCACGGACCGCGTGGACGCGCTGCGCGCGGCGGCGGGTCTGTAGACCAGTCGCTCCGCTGTGCACGAGGGCCCCGGACCGGGATGGTCCGGGGCCTTCGGCGCTGTCAGTGCGGTTTGGTAAGAATGCAGCTGTGAGCAGCGACAACGAATCCGAGGCAGCGGGCGGACCGCCGGAGCAGCTCGCGCTCATCCGGGGGATGGTCGCCGAGGCGAAGGCGAAGGCGCCCAAGGCCAGGCCGCGCACGTGGCGTGGCGCACGGCTCGCCAAGCACCTGCCGGTCGCCAAGATCCTGGTCAACAAGGGAGTCCTGCACCTCGACCAGACGTGGGACTACGCCGTCCCCGAACAACTCGACGAGCAGGCTCAGCCGGGCGTCCGGGTCCGGGTGCGCTTCGGGGCGGGCGACCGCAACGTGCGTGACGGACGGCGCGAGGGCGGCGGCCTGATCGACGGCTTCGTGATCGAACGGGTCGCCGAGACGGACTACCACGGTCCGCTGGCAGCCCTGGCCCAGGTGGTGTCGCCCGAGCGCGTGCTGAGCCCGCAGATGCTGGCCCTCACCAGGGCTGTCGCCAACCGGTACGCGGGCAGCCTCGCCGACGTCCTGCAACTGGCCATCCCGCCCCGGCACGGCAAGGCCGAAGAGCGTCCCTCGCCGGACCCCCTGCCGCGACCGGCCGCGCCGGACCCCGGCGGCTGGGCGCGCTACCCGGCCGGGCCCGCCTTCCTGCGGGAGCTGGCCTCCGGCGCCGGTGCGCGCGCGGTGTGGACCGCGCTGCCGGGACCGGGCTGGCCCGACGAGCTGGCCCGCGCGATGGCGGCGACGCTGTCCGCGGGCCGCGGCGCACTCGCCGTCCTCCCGGACGGACGGGCGGTGGACCGGGCGAGCCGGGCGCTCACCGCACTGCTGGGACCGGGGCACCACGCGCTGTTGACCGCCGAGTCCGGTCCCGAGACGCGGTACGCGCAGTGGCTCGCCGTGCACCGGGGATCGGTCCGGGCGGTCATAGGCACCCGGGCCGCGATGTTCGCCCCGGTCCGGGACCTGGGCCTGGTGGCTCTCTGGGACGACGGCGATTCCAGTCACAGCGACGACCGCGCGCCTTTCCCGCATGCCCGGGAGGTGCTGGAGCTGCGCTCGATGACCGAGGGCTGCGGATTCCTCCTGGGCGGTACGAGCTGCACGGTGGAGGCGGCCCAGCTGGTCGAGACCGGCTGGGCGCGACCACTGATCGCGGACCGGGCGACCGTACGGGAGGCCGCGCCCCGGATCCGGACCGTAGGCGACGAACTGCTGGCCCGGGACGAGGCGGCGCGGGTCGCCCGGCTGCCGAGCCTGGCCTGGGAGACCGTACGGGACGGGCTGAAGACCGGCCCGGTGCTCGTGCAGGTGCCCCGGCGCGGCTATGTGCCACGGCTGGCGTGTGAGAGGTGCCGGACGCCTGCCCGCTGCCGGGAGTGCTCCGGGCCCCTGGAGGCGCCGGACGAGCGGGAGCTCGCATGCGGCTGGTGCGCGCGGTCGGAGCCGTCGTGGCACTGCGAGGAATGCGGGTCGTTCCGGCTGCGGGCGAGCGTGGTCGGGGCCCGGCGGACCGCCGAGGAGCTGGGGCGGGCGTTCCCGGCGGTGCCGGTGCGGACGTCCGGCCGCGACCATGTGCTGGAGCGGGTGCCGGACAGCCCGGCGCTCGTGGTCGCCACGCCCGGAGCGGAGCCGGTGGCCGACGGCCCGGGCTATGCGGCGGCGCTGCTGCTGGACGGCTGGGCGATGCTCGGCTTCCCCGACCTGCGGGCCGGTGAGCAGGCCCTGCGGCGCTGGATCGGCGCGGCTTCGCTGGTCCGGGGGGAGGGCCAGGTGGCGGTCATGGCCGAGCCGACCCTGCGGCCGGTTCAGGCACTGGTGCGGTGGGATCCGGTGGGGCACGCGCTGAGAGAGCTCTCCGAGCGTGCGGAGCTGCGGTTCCCGCCGGTGTCGCGGATGGCGTCGGTGGAGGGCAGAGAGGAGGCGCTGGCGTCGTTCCTCGCCGCGGCGGACCTGCCGGGGGACGCGGAGATCCTCGGCCCGGTGCCGCTGCCGCCGCCTTCCCCCGGGCGGCCCCGGAGAGCCGGGGACCCTCCCCTGGCTGCGCATGGGGGACCCCAGGCGGGGGAGCGGTGGGAGCGAGCCCTGCTGAGGGTCCCGCCGGGGAGCGGGGCGGCGCTGGCGACCGCGCTGAAGTCGGCGCAGGCCGCACGGCTGGCCCGGGGCGGCCCGGACCCGGTCCGCATCCGGGTGGACCCGCTGGACATCGGCTGAGTGGGCGCCTGCGAGGTGCGGGGCAGGCGGTGGTGGACCACCATCCGGGTGGCCCGGATCCCGTCCGCATCCGGGTGGACCCGCTGGACATCGGCTGAGCCGACGCATCCGAGGTGCCCGGCGTGCGGCCGCCCCGGCGTACCCGGTGGTACGGCGGGGCGGCCTGGGCGGAGGTCAGCCGTTGCGGGGGCCGGGGAAGGCGCTCGGGCGGACCTCGTCGCGCAGGGACGCGGCGCTCGACGTCGGCTGGGGCGGCATCGAGCGGGCCGCGGGGACGGCGGGCACCACCGGCACGGCCGGCGCGGCGACCGGCATCGTGCGGGTCGTGCCGGGCTCGGCCTCCGCCGCGACGGCGGGCTGCGGGGTCGCCCGCCGCGACCCGTACCGGCGGTGCACGGCCTGCTTCGTGACGCCCAGCGCCGAGCCCACCGCGTCCCACGAGAAGCCCAGCGAACGGTCGAAGTCCACCGCCGCGGTCACCAATGTCTCGACGCTGTCCCGCAGTTCCTGCGCGAGGCGGACGGTCGGGGCCGGAGCCCTTCCGTAGACGACGAAGCCCGTGGACGGGCCGGAGCGACGCGGACGGTAGACGTTGCCCAACTGGGCCGTGAGCGTGCGCAGTGCGTCCACCTGCCGGCGGACCCGCTCGATGTCCCGCACCAACAGATGCAGGCTTGCCCGGGCTTGGGCGTCGTGGGTTGCGTGGTCGGCCATGAACAAGCCTCTCGAACCGGCGTTGAAAAGGATCGGGCCGCACCGGGGCGGCCCGTTTCGGTCAATCTCTCTTGACCAACGCGCCACCCGGCGTTGTGGTCACGGTGCAGAGGTGCAAGGGCATATGCGCAGGGCGCGCGGACGTCTGTGCGCCCCCTGTCGGTGCGGCCAAATAGACTGGTGCGTCGCGCGTCCCCGGCATACAGAGCGAGGTATCTCCAGTGAAACTTGTCTTCGCAGGCACCCCCGAGGTCGCCGTACCCGCCCTGGACGCCCTGATCGCCTCGGACCGGCACGAGGTCGCCGCCGTCGTCACGCGGCCGGACGCTCCCGCCGGTCGCGGACGCCGGCTGGTGGCGAGTCCGGTCGCGCAGCGCGCCGAGGAAGCCGGGATCGAGGTCCTCAAGCCCGTCAAGCCCCGCGACGAGGAGTTCCTGGCCCGGTTGCGGGAGATCGGCCCCGACTGCTGCCCGGTCGTCGCGTACGGCGCGCTTCTGCCCAAGGTCGCGCTGGACATCCCCGCGAACGGCTGGGTCAACCTCCACTTCTCGCTGCTCCCCGCCTGGCGCGGCGCCGCGCCCGTACAGCACGCGGTCCTCGCCGGGGACGAGATGACCGGCGCGTCGACCTTCCAGATCGAGGAGGGGCTGGACTCCGGCCCGGTGTACGGGGTGATCACCGAGCAGGTGCGGCCGACCGACACGAGCGGTGACCTGCTCACCCGCCTCGCGTTCGCCGGGGCGGGGCTGCTCGTCGCGACGATGGACGGGATCGAGGACGGCACGCTCAAGGCCGTGCCGCAGCCCGTCGACGGCATCACCCTCGCCCCGAAGATCAACGTCGAGGACGCGCACGTGGACTGGGCGGCTCCGGCCCTGCGGGTCGACCGGGTGGTGCGGGGCTGCACGCCCGCGCCCGGTGCCTGGACGGTGTTCCGCGGCGAGCGGCTGAAGCTCGTTCAGGTCGCCCTGGTCCCCGACCGCACGGACCTCGCCCCCGGCGAACTCGCCGTCGGCAAGAACAACGTGTACGTCGGCACCGGCTCGCACGCCGTCGAGCTGCTCTGGGTCCAGCCGCAGGGCAAGAAGCCGATGCGTGCCGCCGACTGGGCCCGCGGGGTGCGGATCGCCCCCGGTGAGAAGCTCGCGGGCCCCGACGTAGGCTGAAAGGGCTGAACCCTTTCGAACGCGGAGCACCTTTTGAGCGAGCAGACCAGTCGCCGTCCCCACAAGCCGTACCGCCGCCCGAAGAAGGACGCCGTGCGGATCCTCGCCTTCGACGTGCTGCGGGCCGTCGACGAGCGGGACGCGTACGCCAACCTCGTACTGCCGCCGCTGCTGAAGAAGGCGCGCGAGCAGGGGGACTTCGACGGCCGCGACGCCGCGCTGGCGACAGAGCTGGTGTACGGGACGCTGCGGCGGCAGGGGACGTACGACGCGGTCATCAGCGCGTGCGTCGACCGGCCGCTGCGTGAGGTCGACCCGCCGGTGCTCGATGTGCTGTCGCTCGGGGCGCATCAGCTGCTGGGGACGCGGATCCCCACGCACGCGGCCGTTTCCGCGACGGTCGAACTGGCGCGGGTGGTCCTCGGGGACGGACGTGCGAAGTTCGTCAACGCGGTGCTCAGGAAGATCTCGGCGCATGATCTCGACGGGTGGCTGGAACAGGTCGCTCCGCCGTACGAGGACGACGCCGAGGACCACCTGGCCGTGGTGCACTCGCATCCGCGGTGGATCGTCTCCGCGCTGTGGGACGCGCTGGGCGGCGGCCGGGCCGGCATCGAGGACCTGCTGGAGGCCGACAACGAACGGCCGGAGGTGACGCTCGTCGCCCGCCCCGGCCGGGCGACGACCGCGGAGCTGCTGGAACTGCTCGGGGAAGAGGGCGGGCTGCCGGGGCGCTGGTCCCCGTACGCGGTCCGGCTCGTCGAGGGCGGCGAACCGGGCGCGCTCGACCCCGTGCGCGAGGGCCGCGTCGGCGTCCAGGACGAGGGCAGCCAGCTCGTGGCGATCGCCCTGGCCAACGCACCGGTGGACGGCCCCGACAAGCGCTGGCTCGACGGCTGCGCGGGCCCCGGCGGCAAGGCGGCCCTCCTCGGCGCGCTCGCCGCCGACCGCGGCGCCTTCCTGCTCGCCTCCGAGAAGCAGCCCCACCGTGCCCGCCTCGTCGACCGCGCGCTGGCCGGCAACCCCGGCCCGTACCAGGTCATCACGGCGGACGGCACCCGTCCGCCGTGGCGCCCCGGCTCCTTCGACCGGGTCCTCGTCGACGTCCCCTGCTCCGGCCTCGGCGCACTGCGCCGCCGCCCCGAAGCCCGCTGGCGCCGCCGCCTCGCGGACCTGGACGGCTTCGCCCCGCTCCAGCGCGCGCTGCTGCGCGAGGCGCTGGCGGCGGTCCGGGTCGGCGGCGTCGTCGGCTACGCGACGTGCTCGCCGCATCTCGCGGAGACCCGCATCGTCGTGGAGGACGTCCTGAAGGGCCGCGGCGGCGCGTCGCCGGTGGAGGCCGAGTGGATCGACGCCCGGCCGCTCATGCCGGGCGTACCGGCGCTGGGCGACGGTCCCGACGTCCAGCTGTGGCCGCATCTGCACGGCACGGACGCGATGTATCTGGCGCTGCTGCGACGGACGGGCTGACGGGCCGGCGTACAGGGCTGTGGGGAAGCGGGGCGCGCGTCGCGTGGCCGTGGACGGGGTGACCCACCGGTGGTGGCCGGATCCGTGGGCCCCCGCCCGCCCGCTGACCGGATCGTGATCCGGCCCGGGGAGGGGAAGCGGTCGCGGGCATGGCAGTCTTGGCACATGGCCCAGATCAACCCCAGCATCCTGTCCGCCGACTTCGCCCGCCTCGCCGAGGAGGCGAAGGCCGTCGAAGGTGCCGACTGGCTCCACGTCGACGTCATGGACAACCACTTCGTGCCCAATCTGACGCTGGGTGTTCCGGTCGTCGAGTCGCTGAGCCGCGCGACGGACACCCCGCTGGACTGCCATCTCATGATCGAGAACCCGGACCGCTGGGCCCCGCAGTACGTCGAGGCGGGCGCCGGCTCCGTCACCTTCCACGTGGAGGCGGCGGCGGCGCCCGTGCGGCTGGCGCGGGAGATCCGGGCCAAGGGCGCGCGCGCCTCGATGGCGCTCAGGCCCGCGACGCCCGTCGAGCCCTACGAGGACCTGCTTCCCGAGCTCGACATGCTGCTGATCATGACGGTGGAGCCGGGCTTCGGCGGCCAGGCGTTCCTGGACATCATGCTGCCGAAGATCCGGCGCACCAGGGAGCTGATCTCCAAGCACGGACTGGAACTGTGGCTTCAGGTCGACGGCGGTGTCTCCGAGGCCACGATCGAACAGTGCGCGGAGGCGGGCGCGGATGTCTTCGTCGCCGGCTCCGCCGTATACGGAGCCGAGGACCCGGCCGAGGCGGTGCGCTCGCTGCGCGAGAAGGCGGCCCGGACGATCGCCTCGGCACCCTGGGCATGCGACCACTGAGCCACAGCCAAGTGAACGGCCCCCGACAGGGCTGATCGATCACCCCGGAATCTGACAGGATGACGGTTCCGGAGTGTGAACAGCAGTGAGGAGATCGCGGTGTCTGGTATGTCGGCGGGACGACCAGCCCTGCGGATGGGACCCGCGGAACTGGTGCAGGCGGCGGCCATGGCCCGTCGCTTCTATCTCGAGGGCAAGTCCAAGATCCAGATCGCGGAGGAGTTCGGCGTCAGCCGCTTCAAGGTCGCGCGGGTCCTGGAGACCGCGCTCGAACGCGATCTCGTACGCATCGAGATCCGCGTCCCCGCGGAACTGGACGCGGAGCGCTCCGACGCGCTCCGCGCCCGCTACGGCCTGCGCCACGCGGTGGTCGTCGAGTCCCCGTCGTCCGAGGCCGGCGGCGAGGACGAGTCGTCCCCCGACCCGGAGAACCTGGGCGAGGTCGCCGCGGATCTGCTCGGCGAGCTGGTGGCCGAGGGGGACGTGCTCGGGCTGGCGTGGGGCCGCTCGACGATCCACATGGCGGCGGCGCTGGACCGGCTGCCGCCCTGCACGGTCGTCCAGCTGACCGGGGTGTACGACGCCGGTACCGCGGAGCGCGGCTCCGTGGAGGCGGTCCGGCGGGCCGCCCAGGTCTCCGGCGGTGAGGCGCACCCCATCTACGCGCCGATGCTGCTGCCGGACCCGGCGACCGCGGCGGCCCTGCGCAACCAGACCGGCATCGCCCGCGCCTTCGAGTACTTCGACAAGGTGACGGTGGCCTGCGTCTCCATCGGCTCCTGGGAGCCGGGTATCTCGACGGTGCACGACATGCTGACGGACGAGGAGCGGGCGCACTACGCCTCGCTCGGCGTCGCCGCCGAGATGTCTGCCCATCTCTTCGACTCGGAGGGCCGACGGGTCGGCCGTGACCTCGGGGAACGCTGCATCACGGTCGAGGCCGACAGGCTGCGGCGCATCCCGGAGGTCGTGGCGATCGCGGGTGGCCAGCGCAAGGCGGCGGCGATCGGGGCGGTGCTGCGGTCCGGGCTGGTGACCAGCCTGGTCACGGACACGGCGGCCGCGGACTTCCTCCTGACCGAGTCGGCGCCGGGCCCGCGCCCGGCGCTTGAGCGGTCCGACCCGGACGACTGACCGGGCGGACGGGCTGACCGAGGGCCGGGGCTGCGGTCCTGCTCCTCAGTCGGCCGTGAGTCCGTACAGACGGGTCGCGTTGCCTGCCGCGAGCAGGTGCGCGACCCGTTCCGCGTCCTGCGGCGACCAGGCGCCCGAGGACGTCCAGCCGTCGAGCAGACGGCCGAGCGCGTCCTCGAAGACCCGGGCGCCGACGACGTACAGCTCCGGAAGTCCGTACGCGTCGCTCGAGTACAGCAGCTTCCCGAACGGGGTCAGCTCCAGCGCCTCGGCCAGGACGGCCTCGGCCCGGGCACCCGTATGGGACAGCGCCAGGCCGACATCCGCGTACACATGTGTGAACACGTTGGCGAGGTACGCCGCGTGCCGGTGGTACGGGTAGCCGTGCAGCAGGACGAGGGGCGAGCCGCCGGGCCCCACGGCCCGGATGAAGTCCGTCAGCAGCAGCGGATCGCAGTGGTCCAGGCGCAGATCCGGATCGCCGAAGCCGGTGTGCAGCTGGAGGGGCAGCCCGGTGCCGACCGCCGACCAGAGGAGATGCCGCAGCAGCACGGGGTCGGTGAGCCGGCCGCCCGGCGGGCGGTCCTCGAGCCAGCGCTCGGCGGCGGCGTGGACCTCGCCCGCCGTGGGCGGGTCCGGCTCCAGGGCCAGGCCGTAGCGGTACGCGGCGATCGACTTGAACCCGGCCGCGGTCCGCGCGGAGGCTATGAAGGCCGTGCCGAACGTTTCGAGGAAGCCGTCGGGGTCGGGGGTCGCGTCCGCCGTCCGCTCGGCGAGCGACTCCAGCCGTACGATCACCCGCGCGGACCCGCCGCCGAGCTCCGCGAGCTCGCCGGGACCGGTGAGATCGCCCGGCAGGCCGGTGTCGACCAGATATGTGCCGGTCCCGCTCGCCCGCAGCAGCAGCCGGGCCGCTTCGGCGGACCCCAGTTCACGACGGCGCGCCAGATAGCGCTCCGGCGGGCAGTGCGGGTCGAGCCCGAGGAGCGGCGGGCACCAGCGGCGCACGGCGAAGCCCAGCTGGGTGTCGAAGAAGCTGGTGCCGGGGGCCGGCGGGGCGTTCGACTCCGTGAGGTAGGAGGTGAACGCCCCGTCGTCCTCCAGACCGTGACGCACGACGCCGTGGCAGTGGTGGTCGACCAGCGGTGGCAGGGCGAGCCGCATCAGTACCGCCCGCGGGTCGCGTCGGCGATCTCCTGCGGGGTGCGCCCCGCGAAGAGCTCGCTCTCCGCCCGGCGTACGGCGATGACCGCCTCGAACAGCGCCTCCCCGAGGGCCTCTCGCAGCACCTCCGAGCGGCTGAAGTGCGCCAGGGCCTCCGGCAGGGACCGGGGGAGCCGGGGCGGGCCGCCGCCGGTCGGAGGTTCGGCGGCGGTCCGGGTTCCATAGCCCGGTACGGGCTCGCCGGCGGACCTGTCCGACGTCGGTGCGTGGTCCGGGGCGGCCTCGCTGCCGGGTGCGGGGACGTTGTGCGCGGCGCCTGCGGGCGGGGTGGCTTCGCCGCCCGGTGCGGGCACGCTGCCGGAGACCGGGGCGGGGCCCGGCTGCGGCTCGTCGGCCGCCCGGGGAGCGGTCCTGTGTCCGTTGGCCGACGCCGCGTCCGGGGCGTTCGTGGGTTCGCCGCCCGGCGCGGGGACGGCCGCCGGGGCCGCGGCCTGCGGTGGTGTCGGCCCGCCTGCCGTTCCTGTGGAGAGGCTGGCGCGGGCCAGGGGCGGCGGTTCGGCCTCCTCGGGCGCCGGGCTTCCCTGGCGCGAGGCACCCTTGTTACGCGACCCCTTGCGGCCGGGCTCGATACGGGCGGTGACCTGGGCCGGGTGGCCTTCACCGGGCGCGGCGGCCGCGCTGACGGCCGCGTGCCCTCTGTCGGGGACCGGGTGAGGCTCTGCCGGTTCGGACGCGGCGCCCGCAGCCGGGTCGCCGGGGCCGAGTGGTGCGGCCGAGATGGCCGCCGGGTCGATCCCGGCCATCGAGACGGCCGCCGGGGCAGGCGCGCGCCCGGCTCCGGAGAGGTGGCTCGGCTCCGCCGGTCCGGGTACGTCACCCGCCGGCGCCATCGGGTCGCTCAGGACCGCCGGGCCGTCCGCGCCCGGCCGTGGCGCGCCACTCGCCGCAGCGCCCGACCCCGAGCCGCGGTGGGTCTGCCCCGTCGGGGCACCCGAACCCGTCTCGCGGTCCAGGCCCCCGGCGGAGCGGGCCTGACCCGCCGTGGCGGCGTCTGCGGCCGCCAGGGCCCCCGAAGCCGTCTCGCGGTCGGCCTCAGCCGCCCGGCCACCCAGGCCCACGACCGAGTTGCCCCGACCCGCCGGGGCGCCTGAACCCGTCTCGCGGTCGGCCTCACCCTCCAGCGCGCCCAGGCCCACGGCGGAGCGGGCCCGACCCGCCGCAGCGCCCGGCCCCGAGTCGCGGTGGGCCTGCCCCGCTGCGGCAGCGCCCGTGCCCGTCGGGACTCCCGAGCCCAGCTCGCGGTCGGCCTCGGCTGCCAGGGCGCCCAGGCCCGCGACCGAGTTGGCCCGGCCCGACGGGGTGTCGGGGTCCGAGGGGTGGTCGGTGGCGGCCGGCAGGGCGTCCGCGCTCGCCCCCGGGTCGCCCTGGACCGGGGGTGGCAGGGGTGGGCGGGAGTCGAGTCCCGCCAGGCCCGCCGCGATGACCGCGCCCGTGACGAGGTACGGGTTCGCCGCCGCGTCGAAGCACTTGACCTCGGCGTTGGCGGCGTCGGGGTCGTCGGGGGCGCCAGTGATGAAGCGCAGGGCGGCCTCGCGGTTCTCCAGGCCCCAACACTGGAAGGCACCCGCCCAGCGTGAGGGCTCCAGACGCAGGTAGCTCGCCGGGGACGGGGCGCCGATGGCCAGCAGGGCGGGCAGTGCCTCCAGCACCCCGGCCAGGAAGTCCTGGCAGTCGACGGTCATCCCGAACGGGCCCGAACCGCCCCGGCACAGGTTGCGGCCGTCGCGCCACAGGCTCAGATGCAGGTGTCCGCCGTTGCCGACGCTGCCCGCCACCACAGCGGGGCCGAACAGCGCCGTCAGACCGTGCCGCGACGACACCGCGCGGATCGTCTCGCGGACCAGCACCACGAGGTCCGCCGCGCCGACCGGGTCGGACGGCGCCACCGACACCTCGAACTGCCCGGGTGCGTACTCGGGATGGATCTGCAGGACGTCGACGCCCTGCGCGACCAGGCTCCGCAGCACCTCGTCCAGGTAGTCCGACAGCTCGACGACCCGGGCCATCCCGTACGCGGCCCCGGAGCCCGCGGGCTCCCCGTCCCGCAGCACGGTCCATTCGGTCTCGAAGCCCATCCTCAGCTCGATACCGCGCTCCGCCGCGCGCTGCGCCATCCGCCGCGCGAACAGCCGCTGACAGGCCGCGTACGGCTGTCCCGACTGGTCGAAGCGGTCGACGGGCGCCCACGCCCAGCCCGGCTGCGCCGCCAGGACCGTCAGCCGGTCCAGGTCCGGTACGAGCCGGAGGTCGCCGTCCGGGCCACCGATGTGACGGCTGGTGGTGATCGAGTCGTCCACCAGGAAGACGTCGAAGACGGGCGACATGCCGACGCCGCGCGTCGCGGCCTGCGGCAGTCGGTCGACGGGGATGGCCTTGACCCGGGTGATGCCCGCGTTGTCCACCCAGGTCAGCGCGACCCCGTGCACGCCCTCGGCAGTGAGCCGTGCCGCCTCGTGCCGCGCGGTCTGTTGTGTTTGCTGATGCGTCTGATCAATTTGCTGCACGGGCATTCCCTACCCATGGCCCCCCGCGTTCATCACGCGTGTGCCCCGTTCGCGCGTCCGGGCACCCGGTGGCACCATCGGCGCCATGCCGTACCGGCCCGTCCGCCTCGCCGCCCTGGTGCTCCTCGCCTGCCTGGGGATCATGCTGACCGGCTGCGCCACCGCCACCGACGCGCCGAGCACCCGCACCCGGGCCACGGCGACCGTCGGCGCGTCCGAGCTGCCCGCCGAGGCCCGCGAGACCCTGCGGCTGATCGACCGCGGCGGACCGTTCCCGTACGAGAAGGACGGCGCGGTCTTCGGGAACTTCGAGGGGCGTCTGCCGAAGCGGGAGCGCGGCCACTACCGCGAGTACACCGTCCCCACGCCCGGCGAGAGCGACCGTGGAGCACGCCGCATTGTCACGGGACGCGACGGCGAGATCTACTACACCGACGACCACTACGAGACGTTCAGGGAAGTGCTCCGATGAGGAACGGTCCCCTCGCCGCGCTGTTCGGTGCCGTCCCCGGCCGGAACGTCGTCGTGCTCGACCTCCACGGGGTCACGGACAAGGCGTCCCTCATGGACCGCTGCGCGAGCGACCTGGAGCTCCCGGCCTGGTTCGGCCGCAACTGGGACGCGCTCGCGGACTGCCTCACCGATCTGCCGGGCGACGAGGGCACGCTCGTCCTCGTGTCCCGCTGGCAGGGCTTCGCCGCCGCCCGCCCCCACGACTGGTCGATCGCCCAGGAAGTCTTCGCCCAGGCCGTCGACACGCTCCCGGGACGACTGGCCGTACTGATCGCCCTTGGAGGAACCGACGAAGGCAAGCCGCACGGTCCTGGATGAATGGCCGGGGTCGTTCCATCCCCCCGTCATGGGACAATGAAGTACGTGCGTTTTCCCCCGGATGAACTTCCGGGACCCCTCCGATCGACTGGGATGTACAGCACGTGCGTTTCCTCAATGACCTCAAGCCGCCGTACGACCTGACGTACGACGATGTGTTCATGGTGCCGAGCCGCTCGGCCGTGGGCTCCCGCCAGGGGGTCGACCTTTCCGCCCCGGACGGCACGGGTACCACCATCCCGCTGGTCGTCGCCAACATGACGGCGATCGCCGGCCGACGGATGGCCGAGACCGTGGCCCGCCGCGGCGGTCTCGTCGTCATCCCGCAGGACATTCCGATCGAGGTCGTCACCGACGTCATCTCCTGGGTGAAGACGCGTCACCTCGTGCTCGACACCCCGATCGTGCTGACCCCGCACCAGACCGTCGCGGACGCGCTCTCGCTGCTGCCCAAGCGGGCGCACAACGCGGGCGTCGTCGTCGACGCCGAGCAGCGCCCGGTCGGCGTCGTCACGGAGCACGACCTGTCCGGTGTGGACCGCTTCACGCAGCTGTCCGAGGTCATGTCCAAGGACCTGCTGCTGATCGACGCGGACATCGACCCGCGCGAGGCGTTCACGACCCTCGACAACGCCAACCGCAAGATCGCCCCGGCGGTCGACAAGGACGGCAGGCTCGCGGGCCTCCTCACCCGCAAGGGCGCCCTGCGCGCCACGCTCTACACGCCGGCCACCGACGCGAACGGCAAGCTGCGGATCGCCGCCGCCGTGGGCATCAACGGCGACTTCGTCGGCAAGGCCAAGCAGCTGCTCGACGCGGGCGTGGACACGCTCGTGATCGACACGGCGCACGGCCACCAGGAGTCGATGATCAGCGCGATCAAGGCCGTGCGGGCGCTCGACCCGCACGTCCCGATCGTCGCGGGCAACATCGTGGCCGCCGAGGGCGTCAAGGACCTCATCGAGGCCGGCGCGGACATCATCAAGGTCGGTGTGGGCCCCGGCGCCATGTGCACCACCCGCATGATGACCGGCGTGGGCCGCCCGCAGTTCTCCGCCGTCCTGGAGTGCGCCGCCGAGGCGAAGAAGTACGGCAAGCACGTGTGGGCCGACGGCGGTGTCCGTCACCCGCGCGACGTGGCCATGGCCCTCGCCGCCGGTGCGTCCAACGTGATGATCGGTTCCTGGTTCGCGGGTACGTACGAGTCCCCGGGCGACCTCCAGCACACCGCCGACGGGCGTCCGTACAAGGAGTCGTTCGGCATGGCCTCCGCACGCGCCGTGCAGAACCGTACGAGCGAGGAGTCGGCGTACGACCGGGCCCGCAAGGCGCTCTTCGAGGAGGGCATCTCCACCTCGCGCATGTTCCTCGACCCGCAGCGTCCGGGCGTCGAGGACCTGATCGACTCGATCATCGCGGGCGTCCGCTCCTCCTGCACGTACGCGGGCGCGGGCTCGCTGGAGGAGTTCGCCGCGAGGGCGGTCGTCGGCATCCAGAGCGCCGCCGGTTACGCCGAGGGCAAGCCGCTGCACGCCAGCTGGAGCTAGTCTCCATCGCTCTTTTGAACGGCCCCCGGGATGTCTTCCCGGGGGCCGTTCCCGTGCCTCAGGGCCTGACGAACCCCGCGGCGCGCAGGGCGTCCGCCACCGCCGACGCCAGCACGGCATGGCCCGCGTCGTTCGGATGGAGACCGTCCGCCAGGTGCTCCGCCGTCAGCAGGCCCCGGCCCGACAGCACCGCCAGCCGTGCGTCGCCCGCCGCGACCAGGTCCCGGGCCGCCTCCTCCATCGCCGTACGCAGCTCGGCGAGCGTGGCACCCAGCGCGTTGGGCGTCGACTCGGCCTCGGGGCGCGGCACGGGGGAGAGCAGCAACAGGGGCGTGCGCGGGTGTCCCTGCCGTACGAGCGTGACGAAGGCGCGGGTCGTCTCGTACAGCAGCGGGGCCGAGTACGGGATCCCGGACCAGCAGTTGGTGCCGAAGGCGAGGGTGAGCAGTTCGGCGGGGAGGGTCGCCAGCTGCTGTGCCACGGGGAGTTCACCGCGCGCCGCACCGGCGTAGCCGAGGTTGACCGGGTCCAGGCCGAGGGCGCGGCCGGCGGTCGCGGGCCAGGAGTGGGCGGGGCGGGTGGACCACCAGCCCTCCGTGATGGAGTCGCCGTGCACCAGCCAGCGGGGCCGTGCCGGCGCGGGCAGCACGCTCCCGCCCACCCCGCGCAGACCGAGGATCACGGGCGCGTGCGACTCGGGCGGATGGAGGGTGAACGGGCCCTCGTCGGGAGGGAGCTGGATCGTGACGGCCGTCTCCTCGGCGGGTGCGGCGAACGATTCGCCGACGCAGTGCCCGCCCCGCCACAGCGCGAAGCCGTGCGCGAGTTCGCGCAGCGCGTCGCCCGGTCCGGGCAGCCGGGCCCGGTAGCGCACCTCGATCGCCCGCGCCCCGTCCGGCACGGTGAACTCCAGCCGTACGCCTATGGGCAGTGCCGCCCGCTCGCAGATGTCCCACGCCAGCCGGCCCGCATCGGCGGGGTCGGCCCGCACCACGCGGTCGCCGTCCCGCCAGGCCACGCCGCGCAGGAAGGGTCCGGGATCGAGCCAGGTCATCTCGTGGGTCCTCCGATCGTTCGGCCGGTGGTGACGCGCGGACTTCACTCCTACCCCTCCCTCGCGCAGGAAGGGAGGTGCACGGTCCGGGTTACCGGCGGAAGCGTTGCGTCCGCGTGGCCGGATCGCGTAGCTTGACTGCCCCTACCGCGCGGTAACCACCCTGGTCAGCCGTCACTAACCTGTGGGGAGCCCATGCGCCGGCGATTGCGCCGTCCCACGATCCGTGGCCGGATCGTGGCCCTCACCGTGCTGCCGGTGATCGCCCTGGTGACGCTGTGGAGCTTCGCCATGGTGTCCGTGACCGGCGATCTGCGGGCCCTGTTCCGGCTCCAGGGCGTGTACGAGAGTTTCGGCACCCCCGTCGACACGGCCGTCGGGCAGATCCAGATCGAGCGCAGGCTCGCCGCCGCGTATCTGGGCGGAGGGGGGCACGCCGACCTCGCCGCGCTCCTGGAGCAGCAGCGTGCGACCGACCGCGCCGTCCGGGCCATGCGGGACGCGATCGGCGACCAGGACCTGCGCGAGGACCTCTCCGACCGGCAGCGCGAGTCCCTGGACGCCATGGCCGGGGCGGCCGGGGACCTTGAGGGGCTGCGGGAGCGGGTGCTCGCCCGGACGGTCTCCTGGAGCGGGGCGGTGGACGCGTACACGGAGATCGTCGAGCCGACGTTCGACGTACAGTCCACGCTCACGGCGCTGCAGGCCGGGCAACTGGCCCGGGAGGCGCAGGTCGTGGTGGAGCTGGTCCGGGTGCGGGAGTTCGTGTCCCGCGAGGACGCGCTCGTGGCCGGGGCGCGTGCCTCCGGTGGCCTCACCGACCGCGAGTACGACATGCTCACCGCGACGATCGAGGACCGGCGGGTCTTTCACCGTACGTACGTCCCCGACCTGCCGGCCGACTCCCGCGGCCTGTTCACGGACTTCCAGCGCGGCGCCGAGTACCGGGCCCTGACCTCGGGCGAGGACGCCCTGCTGCGCGCCGGTGCGTCAGGTGCGGGGGAGGCGGTCGCGGCGGACTCCTGGCGGACGACGACGGACCGGGCGGTGCGGCGCTACATGCTGCTGTGCACCCAGTCCGCGATCAACGCGGCGGACCGGGGGAAGGCGTTCGCGTACCGCGAGATGGTCAAGGCGGCGGTCGTCGGCGTCGTCGGGCTCGTCGCCGTCGTCCTGTCCATCTGGCTCTCGGTCTCGGCCGGACGGCGGATCGCGCGGCGGCTGGAGGAACTGCGCGACGCCGCCGACCTGCTGGCCACCCGTCAGCTCCCCGATGTGATGGAGCGGCTCGGCGCGGGCGAGGAGGTCGACGCGGCCGCCGTCGCACCGCCGCTGGACTTCGGCGACGACGAGCGCGGGGCGGACGAGATCGCCCAGGTCGGCCGGGCCCTCAACGCGGCGCGCCGGGCCGCGGTCGAGGCCGCCGTCAAGCAGGCGACCCTGCGCCGCGGGATCTTCGCGGTGCTGCTCAACATCGCCCGGCGCAACCAGGCGCTCGTGCACCGGCAGTCGAAGCTGGTCGACACCCTGGAGCGGCGCACCAGCGACCCGGACACGCTGGAGGACCTGTTCCGGATCGACCACCTGACCACGCGTATGCGCCGCCACGCCGAGGGCCTGATCATCCTCTCCGGTGCCGCGCCGGGCCGGCGGTGGCGGGGCCCCGTGCCGCTCGTCGACGTCGTGTCCGCGGCGGCCGGCGAGATCGAGGACTACACCCGGGTCGAGATCCCGCCGATGCCGCCCGTGGGTGTCGCCGCCGAGGCGGTGGCGGACGTGGTCCACCTCGTCGCCGAACTCGTCGAGAACGCCACCGTCTTCTCCCCGCCGCACACCCAGGTGACCCTGCGCACCGGGCCGGCCCGCAACGGCTTCGTCCTGGAGATCGACGACCGCGGCCTCGGCATGGACGCGGACGAACTCGCCCGCGCGCGCCGGACCCTCGCCCGCCCCGGCGACTTCGACCCGGTCCAGGACCAGCGCCTGGGCCTCTACATCGTCGGCCGTCTGGCCGGCCGCCACGGCATCACCGTCTCCCTCACCCGCTCCGCGTACGGCGGCACCACGGCCGTGGTCCTCCTCCCGCACACGATCACGGCCCCGGTGGCGCCCGCCGACGACGACGCGGTCGTCCGCACCCTGCCGATACGGGGCCGCCGGTCCCGGTCCGGCGGGGGTGCCACGGCGGTGCGGCCGGGCGCCGGTGCGCACGGCGGCGGGCGTGCCCCGCTCGCGCTCGGGCCCGCGGTGCCCCGGGCCACCGAGGCGGCTGTCGAGACGGCTGTCGGCACGAGCTATGACACGGCTGTCGAGACGAGCGTCGCGACGGACACCGGGGCGGGCACCGGGACCGGCACCGCGACGGACACCGGGGCGGACACCGGGACCGGGACCGGCGCCGAGGCGCACACCGGGACCCGCACCGGGGCGGACACCCGCGGGGACGTCGAGCCGTCCGTGCCGGGGGCGGTCCCCCCGGCCGCCGGGCCGCGCGCGCTGCCGAAGCGCGTACGGCAGGCGTCGCTGGCCGAGCCGTTGCGGGAGGCGCCGCCGAGGGAAGAGCCGGTCGAGGCAGGGCGGGGGGAGCCCGATCGGGAGGTCGGCCCGGAGGAGATGAGGGCGATCTTCGGGGCGTTCCAGCGGGGGCTGGACCGAGGCCGCAGGGCCGACCGGCCGGGACCGGCCGGTGACGACGCGCCCAGGACCCGTACGACCGACGAAGGGACGGGCCACGATGACTGACCCGAGCGACGACGACTACCCCGGTGGCCTCGGCTGGCTGCTCGACGACCTCGTGGCCAGGACGGACCACGTCCGCCAGGCCGTGCTGCTGACGGCCGACGGGCTGGTCACCTGCGCGTCCCGGGGGATGCCCATGCGGGACATCGAGCATCTGTCCGCCGTGTGCGCGGGCTTCCACGGCCTCGCCAAGGAGACCGGCGCGCGTTTCGGGGCGGGGAAGGTGCGGCAGACCATGGTCATGCTCGATCGTGGCTATCTGTTCATCACCCCCGCGGGCGACGGCAGCCGCCTCGCCGTGCTCAGCGATGTCGAGACCGACGTCGGACAGCTCGCCCACGAGATGACGCTGCTGGTCAGGCGCGTGGGCCGGCACATGTCCGTCCCGGCGCGCTCGGCATCCGAGGCCACGAAGGCGACTGAGACGGCTGAGACGGCTGAGGCGACCGCGGCGACCGCGGAAGCGGAGGCGACCGACGTGACCGACGTATCCGACGCGACCGACGCCTGACCCGTGAGTGAGCAGCACTGGTACGAGGACGAAACCGGGTCGATGGTGCGGCCGTACACCGTGACCCGGGGCCGGACCCGTCCCGCCGCGGAGCACCACATCGACCTGATGTCGCAGGTCACAGCCGTCGCGCCGGAGGGTCCCGAGCAATCGGCACCGAGGCTCGGCCATGCCTGCGCCCTGCTGCTGGAGCTGGTGCGCCGAGGAGGCGTCCGGCCGGTCGCGGAGATCGCCGCCGACGCTGATCTGCCCCTCACGGTCGTCCGGGTGCTGCTCGTCGACCTGGTCGAGGCGGGGCTGGTCAGGGTCGTGCCCCCGGCGCTTCGCACGGGGCCGGGGGAGCCGGCGCTGCTGCGTGAGATCGCCGACCGGCTCCGCGAGATCTGAGCGGGATCCGGGCGGAGATCCGGGCCAGATCTGAACGGTTTTGCGTGGCTGTGCAACATTCCTCTGCCACCGCCCGAATGACGCAACGATCTTACGCAGGTGCGCAAAGCTCGTGCATTACGGTCGGGAACCCCCACCTCGTAGGGTCGCTCCCTGTACGTGGAGTGGCGGGGACCGCCTGCTCGGCGAATCCCACCGCTCAGGCCTGCTCAGCCATGCCCGCGCAACCGCACAGGAGATTCGCCCGGTCGCCGCCTCCCGATAGGCAGCGATAAGGAGCCTCCCCAGTGTTGGATCATGGCGCAGCGCCACCCGTCACTCCCCAGCCGCAGCGCGCCCCCGGGCTCGGCAGCCGCCTGATGCGACGCAAGCCCGTCGAGACACTCGTCGCCGAGGGCGGCCAGGGTGACGGCGGCAGTCTGCGCCGCTCGCTCTCGATGTGGCAGCTGACCATGATCAGCATCGGTGCCACGCTCGGCACCGGCATCTTCGTCGTCCTCGGCGAAGCCACCCCGCTGGCCGGCCCGGCCGTGGCGATCTCCTTCGTCGTCGCGGGCCTGACCGCCCTGTTCTCGGCCCTCTCGTACGCCGAGCTCGCCGGAGCCGTCCCCGTGTCCGGCTCCTCGTACTCGTATTCGTACGCGACGATGGGCGAGCTCATCGCCTGGATCTGCGGCTGGTGCCTCGTCCTCGAGTACGGCGTCTCGGTCGCCGCCGTGGCGGTCGGCTGGGGTGAGTACCTCAACGAGCTGCTCGACGGCACCATCGGCGTGACCATCCCGGGCTCCATATCGGCCCCGCTCGGCGAGGGCGGTTACATCAACCTCCCCGCACTCGTCGTCGTGCTCCTGGCCATGGTCTTCCTGATGGGCGGCGCCAAGGAGAGCGCCCGCGTCAACTCGATCATGGTCGGCGTCAAGATCGTCACGCTGCTGCTCTTCATCGGCATCGGCTTCATGGGCATCAAGGCCGGCAACTACGCCCCGCTCGCCCCCCTCGGCGTCACCGGCATCAGCGCGGCCGCGGCCAGCCTCTTCTTCTCGTACATCGGCTTCGACGCCGCCTCCACCGCCGGTGAAGAGGCCAAGAACCCCAAGCGGGACCTGCCGCGCGCGATCATGCTGTCGCTGCTCGTCGTCACCGTGCTCTACTGCCTCGTCGCCCTGGTCGCCGTCGGCGCCATGCCGTGGGAGGACTTCGAGGGCACCGAGGCGGCACTCGCCCAGATCATGACCGACGTCACCGGCCAGAGCTTCTGGGGCGTCGTGCTCGCCGCCGGCGCGGTCGTGGCCATCGCCAGCGTCGTCTTCGCCGTGCTGTACGGCCAGACGCGCATCCTCTTCGCCATGTCCCGCGACGGACTCGTGCCCAAGGTGTTCGCCAAGGTGAACCCGCGCACCGGCGCCCCGCGTGCCAACACCGTGATCGTCTCGGTCTTCTGCGGCGCCCTCGCGGCCTTCATCCCGCTGGGTGAACTGGCCAACGCCACCAGCATCGGCACGCTCTTCGCGTTCGCCCTGGTCAACGTGGCCGTGATCATCCTGCGCTACACGCGGCCCGACATGAACCGCACCTTCCGCGTGCTGCTGTTCCCGGTCACCCCGATCCTGGGCTTCGGGTTCTGCGCGTACATGATGTTCAGCCTTCCGCCCGCCACCTGGATGTACTTCGGTGGCTGGATGGTCGCCGGGCTCGTGTTCTACTTCCTGTACGGCCTGCGCCGTTCCCGACTGGCAACGCCGGAGACACCGGTATCAGCAGAGAAGTGATCCACCCCCTGTGCGACTGAACGATCTCGACGAACGCATCGTGCACGCCCTCGCCGAGGACGCGCGTCGTTCCTACGCCGACATCGGCTCGCTCGTCGGCCTGTCCGCGCCCGCCGTGAAGCGGCGCGTGGACAGGCTGCGGGCGGACGGAGTCATCACCGGCTTCACCGTCCGCGTCGACCCGGCCGCGATGGGCTGGGAGACCGAGGGCTACATCGAGATCTACGCACGCAGCAACACCTCGCCCGAGACCATCCGACGTGGTCTCGAGCGGTACCCGGAAGTCGCGTCCGCCTCCACCGTCACCGGTGAGGCGGACGCGATCGTTCAGGTCTTCGCCTCCGACATGCGCCACTTCGAGCGCGTCCTGGAGCGCATCGCGGGCGAGCCGTACGTCGACCGCACCAAGTCCGTGCTGGTGCTGTCGCCCCTGCTGCGGCGGTTCTCGTCCGGCTCGCCCGCCTGACACCGGCCGGCCCCGGGGTGGCTGAAACCCCGCCCCGGTGGCACGCAACGAATCGCCGCCGACCCCCTGAACCACGCAATGGATCAACACTCGGTCCGCAACAGTCGCGCCTTGTCCGGGCAGAACGCCGAAACGTACCGTCTTTAGCGTCGCCCTGACACCCCCGCCACTCCCTTCCGAGGTACGTCCATGCCGCCGCTGCGCACCGCCCTGCTCCAGAGCTCCGGGACCCCCGGCGACATCGCCAAGAACCTCGAGATCCTCGACACCCACGCGGCCCGCGCCGCGGCCTGTGGCGCCGGGCTGCTCGTCTGCCCCGAGATGTTCCTCACCGGCTACGCCATCGGCGCCGACGTACCCCGCCTGGCCGAGCCCGCCGACGGTTCCTCCGCACAGGCCGTCGCCGAGATCGCCGTACGCCACGGTCTCGCCGTCCTCTACGGCTACCCCGAGCGGGGCACCGGTGAGCAGGCGGAGCTGGTCTACAACGCCGCGCAGCTCATCGGCGCCGACGGCACGCGCCTCGCGAACTACCGCAAGACGCATCTCTTCGGCTGCTTCGAGCAGGAGTGGTTCACGCCCGGCGACGAGCCCGTCGTCCAGACCGAGCTCGGCGGCCTCCGCGTCGGCATCATGATCTGCTACGACGTCGAGTTCCCCGAGAACGTACGCGGCCACGCCCTCGCCGGGACCGATCTGCTGGTGGTGCCCACCGCCCAGATGCACCCCTTCCAGTTCGTCGCCGAGAAGCTCGTCCCGGTCCGCGCCTTCGAGAGCCAGATGTACGTGGCGTACGTCAACAGGACCGGTCCCGAGGGCGAGTTCGACTTCGTCGGGCTGAGCTGCCTGGCCGGCCCCGACGGCATCGCCAGGGCCCGCGCCGGCCACGGTGAGGAGCTGGTCGTCGGCGACGCCGACCCGGACTTCCTCGCCGCTTCCCGCGCCGCCAACCCGTATCTGCGCGACCGCCGCCCCGGCCTGTACGCGTCCCTCACCCGCTGAACCGCTGAACCCGCCGCATCAGCAGAACCCAGGAGTCACAGCCCCATGACGTCCACGGTGCCCACCACCGCCGTCCCGCACGCCGACGCGCAGCAGCCGCCCATCACCATGTTCGGGCCGGACTTCCCGTACGCCTACGACGACTTCCTCGCCCACCCGGCGGGCATCGGCCAGATACCCGCGACCGAGCACGGCGCCGAGGTCGCCGTCATCGGCGGTGGCCTCTCCGGCATCATCGCCGCGTACGAGCTGATGAAGATGGGCCTCAAGCCGGTCGTCTACGAGGCGGACCAGATCGGCGGCCGGCTGCGCACCGTCGGCTTCGAGGGCACGGGCACGGACGGGCTGACCGCCGAGATGGGCGCCATGCGCTTCCCGCCCTCGTCGACCGCGCTCCAGTACTACATCGACCTGGTGGGCCTGGAGACGAAGGCGTTCCCCAACCCGCTGGCCGAGTCGACCCCCTCGACGGTCGTCGACCTCAAGGGCGAGTCGCACTACGCCGAGACCATCGACGACCTCCCGCAGGTCTACCGCGACGTGATGAACGCGTGGAACGCCTGCCTGGAGGAGGGCGCCGACTTCTCCGACATGAACCGCGCCATGCGCGAGCGGGACGTCCCGCGCATCCGCGAGATCTGGGCGAAGCTCGTCGAGAAGCTCGACAACCAGACCTTCTACGGCTTCCTCTGCGAGTCCGAGGCCTTCAAGTCCTTCCGGCACCGCGAGATCTTCGGCCAGGTCGGCTTCGGCACCGGCGGCTGGGACACCGACTTCCCCAACTCCATCCTGGAGATCCTCCGCGTCGTCTACACCGAGGCCGACGACCACCACCGCGGCATCGTCGGCGGCTCGCAGCAGCTGCCGCTGCGGCTGTGGGAGCGCGAGCCCGAGAAGATCGTGCACTGGGCCCAGGGCACGTCGCTGTCGACGCTGCACGAGGGCGCGCCGCGCCCCGCGGTGACCCGGCTGCACCGTACGGCCGGCAACCGCGTCACCGTCACGGACGCCTCCGGCGACATCCGCACGTACCAGGCGGCCATCTTCACCGCGCAGTCCTGGATGCTGCTCTCCAAGATCGCCTGCGACGACTCGCTCTTCCCCATCGACCACTGGACGGCGATGGAGCGCACGCACTACATGGAGTCGAGCAAGCTCTTCGTTCCGGTCGACCGGCCGTTCTGGCTGGACAAGGCCGTCGACGACAGGGGAAATCCGACCGGCCGTGACGTCATGTCGATGACGCTGACCGACCGGATGACGCGCGGCACGTACCTGCTGGACGAAGGCCCCGACAAGCCGGCCGTGATCTGCCTCTCGTACACGTGGTGCGACGACAGCCTCAAGTGGCTGCCGCTGTCCGCGAACGAGCGCATGGAGGTCATGCTCAAGTCGCTCGGCGAGATCTACCCGAAGGCCGACATCCGGAAGCACATCATCGGCAACCCGGTGACGGTCTCCTGGGAGAACGAGCCCTACTTCATGGGCGCGTTCAAGGCCAACCTGCCGGGTCACTACCGCTACCAGCGCCGCCTGTTCACCCACTTCATGCAGGACCGCCTCCCCGAGGACAAGCGCGGCATCTTCCTCGCGGGCGACGACATCTCCTGGACGGCGGGCTGGGCCGAGGGCGCGGTGCAGACCGCTCTCAACGCGGTGTGGGGCGTCATGCACCACTTCGGCGGCGACACGGACGCGACCAACCCCGGTCCCGGTGACGTCTTCGACGAGATCGCCCCGGTGGAGCTGCCTGAGGACTGATCCTTTTTGTGGCTCGGTTCTCCCCCTGGCCTCCGGCCGGGGGGACCCCCACCGGGGCGCTCAAGCGGCTCCCGACGGTCGATCGTGCTCGGTCGCTCGTTCCTCGCGTTCTCCCTTTCGGCAGCCGCGCGCCCCTTCGGCTCACTCGCCCCCCCCGGGGCGCCGAGCCTTATGAATTCGCCCCCGCCGCCGGCCGTGACCCGGTCGGCCCCGGGTGGTCATGGAGCCGCCGCCGGCCGGAAACCCCGGTCGGCGGCGGCTTCGTCGTGGGGTCAGATGCCCGCGGCGCGTACGCCCTCGTAGACCGCCGCCGCGGCGTCCTTCAGCTCCTCCGCGTCCCGTGCGCCGGCGGACAGATCGACGAGGAACTCGTCGAGACCGGGCGCGGCGTGGGCCGCGAGGTCCTCCACGATCTGGTCCACGCTGCCGTGGAACGGCTGACGGTCACCGCTGTCCAGCGGCTTCGCGCGGTACGCCGCGTTGGCGCGTACGACCACCTCCAGGGGCTTCTCGCGGCCCCGCTCGGCCGCCAGTTCCTGGATCTGCCGCCAGTCCTCGGCGAGCTGCTCCGGGCCCGCCGCGACCGGCATCCAGCCGTCCGCCCTGTCCACCAGCCGGCGCCGCGCACGCGGGCTGTGCCCGGGCAGCAGGACGGGGATGGGCCGGGCGGGCTTGGGGCCGACGACGGAGGGGGCGATCTTCGTCAGCGCGCCTTCGTACGTGACCGGGTCCGCGCCCCACACGGCCTGGCACACGTCCAGCAGTTCGTCCAGGACCGCGCCGCGCTTCTCGAACGGGGCGACGCCCGCGGCGGCGTACTCGTCGAGGGACCAGCCGGTGCCGAAGCCCGCCACGACCCGGCCGCCGCTCGCCGCGTCGAGCGTGGCGAGCGTACGCGCCAGCTGGAAGGGAATGTGCAGCGGCGCGATCAGCACACTCGTGCCGAGCCGCGCCCGGCTCGTCGCGGCAGCCGCCAGGGTCAGCGATACGGTCGGTTCGGCGACACCGCGGTACTGGTCGGGCCAGGGGAGGCCCGGAACTCCGTACAGTCCCTGGGTCGCGGGCTCCGGGAACAGCACCCGTTCGAACACCCACAGGCTGTCGTAGCCGGTCTCCTCGGCCGCCGCGGCCACCCCGGGGATGTCGCGGCCGATGTCGTACTGCTTCATCTGCGGGAGCCCGAGTCCGAGCCGGATCGCCATGCTGTACTCCTTCGCGTCGGTGCGCGTCAGTGCGTGGTCGGTTCGCGTGCGGTTCGCGTGCGGTTCGCGTCAGTTCGTGTCAGGGCCAGGGGGTGAGCAGGCAGCGCCCGACGAGCCCGACACCCGTGTCCAGCCTTTCGGTGAACTCATCGGCAAGCTCCGGAAATTCCTGGAGCCGCCACAGCAGCCGCGCCGCCGACCAGGCGCCGTCGCGGGCCCGCTCCAGACTCCAGGAGCCCAGCAGATGCGTGAGCGGATCGGCGATCTCCAGCAGATCGGGACCGGGCATCAGATCCTCGCGGATCCGTTCCTCCAGCATCGTGAGGATGTCGCCCACACGGTCGAACTCCCTCTCCATCGCCGGAGGTTCGCAGCCGAGCGTACGGCAGGTGTCCACGACCGCCAGCGCGAGATCGTGCCCGATGTGCGCGTTGATCCCGGCCAGCGCGAACTGCAACGGACGTACGCCGGGATGGCGGCGGTGCTGGAACAGCGGACGCCAGCAGGCGGGCGGCCGCGCGCCCCCGGCGACCGTGTCGACGGCCGTCAGATAGCGCTCGGCGAAGAGAACGGCCAGCGTGCCGGCCGCCCGCCGGTCGGGAAAGTCGCCGCGGTCGATGCGCCGGTCGAGCTCCTCGGTGACGGCCAGATAGACCCGGTTGAAGACCGCGACCCCGTCCGCCGCCGGCCAGCCGGAGTGGAGCGCCCGCATCCGCGCCACCACCGACCCGACCGAAAGGCGGAGGGGTCCGGGCCGGGCTGCGAACTCCTCGATCTGCGCCATGGGGGCAGCGTCCCAGCCCTGCGCTCGGACAGGTGCCGCCCTGCCGGGGCTTCCCCAGAACGGGGGACGGCTCCGTTACGGGCGGAGCCCCGAGCGGGCGGCGGAACGTGCGGGTGAGTTGGACGGCTGCGGGGGCGCGGCGGGCACGTTCACCCCTGCCTACGCCTACGCCTACGCCTTGACCTCTGGCCGGCTGTCGCCCTCGTCGTAGGTGGACGTACCGGCGTCCAGCAGAGGCTCCTGCCCCTTCATGTGCGCGGGCGCGAACGCGCGCAGCACGTGGTAGCCGGTGATGACGACGATCGTGCCCAGGGCGATCCCGCTGAGCTCGAAGTTCTCGGTGAACTTCAGGCTGACGCCACCGACGCCGATGATGATGCCCGCCGCCGCCGGTACCAGGTTGAGCGGATTGCGCAGATCCACCTTGGCGTTGATCCAGATCTGTGCCCCGAGCAGGCCGATCATTCCGTACAGGATGACGGTGATCCCGCCCAGCACGCCGCCGGGGATCGCGGCCACGACCGCGCCGAACTTCGGGCAGAGCCCGAAGAGGAGCGCGAAGCCCGCGGCGGCCCAGTAGGCGGCCGTCGAGTACACGCGGGTGGCGGCCATGACGCCGATGTTCTCGGAGTATGTGGTGTTGGGCGGGCCGCCCACGGCGGTGGAGAGGACGGACGCGGCGCCGTCGGCGGCGATGGCGGTGCCGAGCTTGTCGTCCTGCGGGTCGCCGGTCATCTCTCCGACGGCCTTGACGTGCCCGGCGTTCTCGGCGATCAGGGCGATGACGACGGGCAGGGCCACCAGGATCGCGGACCATTCGAAGCTCGGCGCGTGGAAGCTCGGCAGACCGATCCAGTCGGCCTTGGAGACCCCGGAGAGATCGAGGCGCCAGTGGTCCACCGCCTCGGCGCCGCCCGTCGTCGAGTGGATCTTGCCGAAGATCCGGTCGAAGACCCAGGAGACGGCGTAGCCGAAGATCAGCCCGAGGAAGATCGCGATGCGGGAGAAGAAGCCGCGCAGACAGACCACGGCCAGCCCGGTGAACAGCATCACCAGCAGCGCGGTCCACTGGTCCTGCGGCCAGTACGTGGACGCCGTGACCGGCGCCAGGTTGAAGCCGATCAGCATGACCACCGCGCCCGTGACGATCGGCGGCATGGCGGCGTGGATGATCCGCGCGCCGAAGCGCTGCACGGCGAGGCCCGCGAGGAAGAGCGCCACGCCGACGACGAGGACCGCTCCGGTGACGGTGGCACTGTCGCCGCCGGTGGCGCGGATGGTCGCGGCAACGCCGACGAAGGAGAGCGAACAGCCCAGATAGCTGGGGATGCGGCCCCGGGTCGCGAGCAAGAAGATCACGGTCGCCACGCCGGACATCATGATCGCGAGGTTGGGGTCGAGCCCCATGAGCACGGGCGCCACGAACGACGCCCCGAACATGGCCACGACGTGCTGCGCGCCGAGCCCTGCCGTACGCGGCCAGGACAGCCGCTCGTCGGGGCGGACGACGGCCCCGGGTGCGGGTGTCCGTCCGTCGCCGTGCAGGCGCCAGCGCACGCCGAGGTCCATGGATGCTCCAGTTCAGAGGGGGGGTGGGAGGGGCCGAAGATCAGCGCAATCGTACGGGGACGCCGTCGCCCGGATCCGATGCGCGCATCGCGCGAACGGCATGGTCACCGGCACCTGGCGGCCCTCCGCTCACACGGCCTCGTTCATGACGCTCACACGGCCTCGTTCATGAATCGCATCCAGGTGCCCGGTCGGAGTGCTGGAGGAGCCGCCGGGCGGGACGTATGGGCGCCGCGGCCGGAGGCGGAGCGGCTGGACTCGATCAAGGGCTGAGACTCCGCCCGCCGGGACATCAGCCCTCGCGGCGCTTGAGGAGCGGGGGCTTCGGGGCGGGCTCCCCGCCCGAGCCGGCCGCGGCCGCGCCCCGCGCACTGCCCCGCAGCACCCCCGCCCCCACCACCAGCCCGAACGCCAGCACCGTCACCAGCGCGAACGACACGACCAGCGACGTCAGATCCGCGATACCGCCGATCGCCGACGGCGCGATCAGCCCCGAGGTGTACGTGATCGTCGCGACCCCCGCGATCGACAGGCTCGGATTCGTACCGCTGCGCCCCGCCGCCGCGAACGCCAGCGGCACCACGACGGCGACACCGAGCCCGATGCACCCGAACCCCAGCATCGCCACGGCCGGATGGGTCGCCAGCACCACCGCGAGCCCGCCGGCCGTCGCCAGCACACCCCCCACCCGGACGGTGCGCACCGGCCCGAAGCGGTCCACCACCCGGTCGCCCAGGAGCCGGGCGACCGCCATCGTCAGCGCGAACGCGGTGGTGGAGGCGGCCGCGAGCCCCGCCGACGTACCCAGCTCGTTGCGCAGATACACCGCCGACCAGTCCAGGCTGGCCCCCTCCGCGAACACCCCGCAGAATCCGATCGCCCCGATGACCAGCGCGGAGCGCGGCGGCAGCGCGAAGCGCGGCGGAGGCTCCTCGTCCGGGGTGCTGCGCAGGTCCAGTACGCCCTGGCAGGCCAGCAGGCCCAGCGCGGTGAGGACGGCCGCCGCGAGGAGGTGGTGCAGGCGGGCGTCGCTGCCGAGGTGCGCGGCGAGCGTGCCGGCGGCCGAGCCGATGAGGGCGCCCGCGCTCCACATGCCGTGCAGGCTCGACATGATCGAACGGTCGAGCCGGTTCTCGACCTCGACGCCGAGCGCGTTCATGGCGACGTCGGCCATTCCGGCGGTGGCGCCGTACACGAACAGCGTGGCGCAGAGCGCGTACACGTCGGGGGAGAGGGCGGGGAGCGCGAGCGCGAGCGTCCACAGGGCGATCAGCCCGCGCAGTGCGTTGCGGGCCCCGAAGCGATGGCTGATGCGCCCGGCGAGCGGCATGGCGACGGACGCGCCGATCGCGGGGAAGGCGAGCGCGAGTCCGAGCTGGCCGGCCCCGACCCCGGCGTGGTCCTGGATCCAGGGGATTCGGGTGGCGAAGCTGCCGGTCACGGCTCCGTGCACACAGAAGACGGCGGCCACGGCGTACCGGGCTCTGGTCAGTTGTCGCTCGTCGTAGGCCACGTCGATGGGCATTCCCGTAAACTATCAGGAACCCTGCCTGATAAATAGAAGCGGCAGCAGCACGATCTGGGAGGATTCCCGGCATGCCAGCATCCCCGAGCACCGCCCGAGCCATCAACGACCGGCTCGCCCTGCGACTGCTCCAGCAGGAAGGCCCGTTGACGGCGACTCAGCTGAAGTCGCTCACCGGCCTCTCCCGCCCGACCGTCGCCGACCTCGTGGAGCGGCTCCAGGGCTCGGGGCTCGTCCAGGTCGTCGGCGAGGCGGGTGAGCAGCGCCGCGGCCCGAACGCCCGGCTGTACGGGATCGTCGCCGACCGTGCCCATCTGGCCGCCCTCGACGTCCGCACCCAGGGCGTCTCGGTCGTCGTCGCCGACCTCCTCGGCCGCACCCTCGCGGAGGCCACCCTCCCCATCGGCAGCGACACCGGCACCGGCCCGGCCGTCGAGCGGGCCGCGGCGCTCCTGGAACGCACGGCGCGCGAGGCGGGCGTCGCCCGCCTGCACAGCGTCGGGATCGGGGCGCCGGGCCTGATCGACCCCGTCACCGGCGAGCTGCGGGACTCCACGGGCCTGCCCGCCTGGCACCGCAGCCTCGTCGCGGCCCTGCAGGAACGTCTCCCCGCGACCGTGCTCGTCGAGAACGAGACCAACCTCGCGGCCGTCGCCGAACAGCGCCTCGGCGCCGCCCGCGACCGGGACGACTTCGTCCTCCTCTGGCTCGGTCAGGGGGTGGGCGCCGCCGTCGTCCTCGGCGGCAAGGTCCGCCGGGGAGCCTCCGGCGGGGCGGGCGAGGTCGGCTTCCTGCCCGTCCCCGGCACCGGCGGCCTCCCGTCGGCCACCGGTTGCGACGGCGGCTTCCACGCCCTGGCCGCAGCGGCCGCGGTCCGCGAACTCGCGGTCCGGTACGGCATCGAGGGCGACGCGGAAGCGGCGGTACGCACCGCCGCCGCCTCGGCGGGACCGGACGAGGTCGGGGAGCGGACGAACGGGCCGCAGGCGGGACCGGACGGGGGCGGGGAGCGGACGAACGGGCCGCAGGCGGGACCGGACGGGGGCGGGGCGCGGACGAACGGGCCGCAGGCGGGACCGGACGGGGGCTGCGCGGGCGCGAACGGACTGCAGGGGACTCCCGGTGAGGGTGCGAACGGACCGCGGGCGGCTCCGCTCCCGTACGCTCCATCGCCCGTCGACCGCTCCGCCGCCTTCCTCGACGCCCTCGCCGACCGCCTCGCCATCGGCGCCGCGGCCGTCGCCGCCGTACTCGACCCCGGGTGCGTGGTCCTCGGCGGCGAGATCGGCCACGCGGGCGGCCCCGCCCTCGCCACCCGCGTCGAGGCCCGCGTCGCCGCGCTCTCGCCGCTGCACACGGTGATCCGCCCGGCGGCCCTGGGCGGCCAGGCGGTCCTCCGCGGCGCGCTGCTCACCGCCCGTGACGCGGCGCAGGACGACCTGTTCGCGCCGCGGCCCTGAGGGACGACCTGTGTGCACCGCGGCCGGGAGGTGCGACCTGTTCGCACCGCGGTCCTGAGATGCGGGACGTCGTCGGCGCCCCCGAACCCCCCGGTCCGGGGGCTCGAAGCTGCTGATCGTCGGGCGGTTTTCACCTTGTACGATGCTCGGACTTCCTAGAGTTGAGGAGACGCGCACCCGTGGAAGCCCGTAGGCAGACCTCGTGGGTTTGGGTCACTGCTCTCACTTCGGCGGCCATCGCGGTTGTCGCCATGCTCGCCGTGCAGGCCAGTCACGCGACCCCGCCGCGTCCGACGGACGACAAGGCGCGGCCCTCCTCGTCCCCGGGTGCCGAGCGCTCCACCAAGCCCCGACAGCCGGCACCGGTGGCGATTCCCGCCGATTCGGGACAGGGCCGGCGCATGGTCTACTCGCTCGGGCAGCAGCGGGTGTGGCTGGTCGACGCCAACAACGGCGCTCAGCGTTCCTTCACCGTCTGGCCGGGAACACTGAGCCCGGCAAAGGGCAGCTATGCCGTCTCCTTCCGGCGCGACAAGGGCATCGGTTCCGACGGGGTGGAGATCGAGAACATCGTCTATTTCGCGACGAAGTCCGGTGTCTCCATCGGGTTCTCCCAGGCGGTGGACGGCTCGTCGCCGAAGCCCGCGCCCGGAGCCCAGACCGGCGGGATCCGCCTGCGCCCCGCCGACGGCGACGCCGTCTGGACCTTCGGCACCGCCGGCACGACCGTCACCGTGGTCGACTGAGCAGGCGGGGGCGGCCTGGTGAAACACCGCATGCTGCGCCTGTACGTGTGCGCGGTCGTCGTCATCGGCACGGCCGGATACGCGGCCACCTCATGGGTCATCTCGTCCACCCCCGCGGCCACGCCCCCGCCGGCCCCCTACGCGTCCCCCTCGGTGCCGGACTGTGATCCCCCCGAGAAGAACCCCGTCTCCTGCGACGGCGCGTACGGCATGACCTGCGAGGAGACCGCCGAGTACTACCGGCGCCTCGAGGCCACCCGGCCCGGCACCGCGCATGTCGTCGTCTGCGCCGAATCCGCCGCCAGGGCGACGACCCCGCCGTCGTGAGCAGCGCCTGATCCGGCGGCGGGGCACCCGCCGCCGGCATGCGAAACGGCCCGCCGGGTGAACCGGCGGGCCATCGCGTCAGGGCTCAGCGCGGGCTGCCGGAGTCAATGCTGATCCATTCGCTCCACCCGCTGCAGTCGTGCAGGGGGCTGAGATCGGCGGTGAGGTCGATGTGGCACACGCGCATCCTGCCGCCAGGAGAATCTTCTTGCTCACCTGTGGCTAACCCCCGTGGTGGGACGCGCATATGACGGTGCGTCAGTGAATATGCCGAGAATGCGGAGCCTGGCCTTCCGGGGGTGGTGAGCGCTCATGAGCGGGCTCCGGCCATGGCCCTCCGGTGTGCGCTTTCGCGAGCCCTGTGAGCCAGCCCACAGGTATTCACCCGCATGGCCCGCGATCGGGCGTGGCACACTGGCCCTGTATCAGCAGCAGCGCACTCCGGGGTCGGTGTAATTCCGAACCGGCGGTTACAGTCCGCGACCCGTCCGCATCCAGCGGCCGGTTGACCAGGTGAAATTCCTGGACCGACGGTGAAAGTCCGGATGGGAGGCAGTGCGCGGCGGGCGACCCTCGTGGTTCGTCGGCCGTCTGTGGCCGATCGGCGTCCTTGATGACGGCCGACCGGTTCCATCGGGCTCGGCGTTCCCGTGAGGTGTCTGTTCCGCTTTGCTCTGTCGTTCGTCGACAGCCCCGGAGTCCGTGCCCGAAGAGGCAGGAGGATCCGGTGGCCACCGAAGCCGCAGTCGACGCAGACGCCATGCGCCGAGCCATCGCGCTCGCCGCCCGCGGACTCGGCTCCACCAGCCCCAACCCGGTCGTCGGGTGCGTCATCACCGACGCCGCCGGACGGACCGTGGGCGCCGGGTTCCACCAGCGCGCCGGAGGGCCGCACGCCGAGGTCCACGCACTGCGCGAGGCCGGCGGGAGCGCCCGTGGCGGCACCGCGTACGTCACGCTCGAACCCTGCAATCACACCGGTCGCACCGGCCCCTGCGCGCAGGCGCTCATCGATGCCGGGATCACCCGGGTCGTGTACGCCGTCGCCGACCCGACCCCGCAGGCCACCGGCGGTGCGGACGCACTCCGCGCGGCCGGCGTCCAGGTCGAGCGGGGCCTCCTCGCCGACGAGGCCGAGGCCGGGAACATCGCCTGGCTCAGCTCCGTCCGCCTCGGCCGGCCCTACGTCCTGTGGAAGTACGCCGCCACCCTCGACGGCCGTATCGCCGCCGCCGACGGCACCAGCCGCTGGATCAGCTCCCCCGAGTCCCGTGCCGACGTCCACCGGCTGCGCGCCGAGGCCGACGCCGTGATCGTCGGCTCCGGCACGGCCCGCGCCGACGACCCGCACCTGGCGGTCCGGGGCATCGAAGGCGCCGTACAGCCCCTCCGGGTCGTCGTCGACACCGAGGCGACCGCCGTCAAGCCCGGCGCCCGGGTCCTCGACGACGCCGCGCCGACCCTGATCGCGATCGCCGAGGACGCCGCGACGGACCTCACGGACGTCGTACGGCTCCCCAGGGACGGCCACGGCCTCTCCGTGCCCGCGCTGCTGGCAGCCCTGTACGAGCGCGGCGTCCGCTCCGTACTCCTCGAAGGCGGCCCGGCGCTCGCCGGCTCGTTCGTCGAAGCGGGTGCCGTCGACACGGTCGTCGGATACCTCGCCCCCGTACTCCTCGGCGCGGGCCGCCCCGCCCTCGCCGACGCCGGAATCACCACCATCACCGAGGCGTTGCGGCTCGACATGACCGAGGCCGTACGCATCGGCCCCGATCTGCGGGTCACCGCCACCGTCAGCACAACCAGCAGGGGAGCTTGAGTGTTCACCGGAATCGTCGAAGAGCTGGGCGAGGTCACGGCCGTCGAGGAACTCGACGACTCCTCCCGCTTCCGCCTGCGCGGCCCCGTCGTCACGGAAGGCGCCAAGCACGGCGACTCGATCGCCGTCAACGGCGTCTGCCTCACCGTGGTGGAGACCGGTGAGGGCGAGTTCACCGCCGATGTGATGGCCGAGACGCTGAAGCGCTCCAGCCTCGGGGCGCTCACCGTCGGCTCCCGCGTCAACCTGGAGCGGCCCATGGTGGCCGACGGCCGGTTCGGCGGGCACATCGTGCAGGGACACGTCGACGGCACCGGCACGATCGCCGAGCGCACGCCGTCCGAGAACTGGGAGCTCGTCAAGATCTCCCTCCCCGCCGGCCTGAGCCGCTACGTCGTCGAGAAGGGCTCCATCACCGTCGACGGAGTCAGCCTCACCGTGGTCGACGCCGGGCGCGACCACTTCACCATCAGCCTGATCCCCACCACCCTCGCGCTGACCACGCTCGGCATCAAGCAGCCCGGCGACCCGGTCAACCTCGAGGTCGATGTCATCGCCAAGTACGTCGAGCGGCTGCTCGGCGCCGACGCCGAGGAGAGCGCCAAGTGAGCGCCGTCAGCTGGCTCAACTCCGAGGCGTTCACGGCCTTCGGACAGCACGTCATCTGGTCCGACATGATCGGCAACATCATCGGCCTGGCCGCCCTCGCCCTCGGCTGGCGGCGCTCGATATGGACCTGGCCCGCCCAGTTCCTGGCCGGTGTCATCCTGTTCATCGCGTTCGCCCCGCACCTGACCGGCAGCGCCGGCAAGCAGGTCGTCGTCATGGCAGTGGCAGCCTGGGGCTTCTGGCAGTGGAGCCGCGGCCGGCAGCAGGCCCAGGACGGCTCGATCGGCGTACGGTTCGCCACCTGGCGCGAGCGCGGCATCATGGTCGCCGCGGCCGCCCTCGGCACCGTCGCCGTCGCCCTCCTCTTCACCGCGTACCCGAAGCTGTCGTGGGACCCCTGGCCCGACGCGTACATCTTCGTCGGCACCCTGGTCGCCATGTACGCCCAGGCCCGCGGCATGGTCGAGTTCTGGTTCGCCTGGCTGCTCGTCGACCTGGTCGGCGTCCCGCTGAACTTCGCCAACGGTTACGCCTTCTCCGGATTCGTCTACGTCATCTACGGCGCGCTCGTCCTGTGGGGCATGCGCGACTGGTGGCTCCGGTCCCGTACGTCCCCAGCCCTGGAAGGAGCGGCAGCATGAGCGCACTGCCCACCTGGTACGCGGAGGAGGACCTCTCCCTCGACCCCGTCGAGCAGGCCATCCGCGACATCGCCGCCGGCCGGCCCGTCGTCGTCGTCGACGACGAGGACCGCGAGAACGAGGGCGACCTCGTCATCGCGGCCGAGAAGGCCACCCCCGAGGTCATCGCCTTCATGATGAGCGAGTGCCGCGGAATGATCTGCGCGCCCATGGAGAGCGACGAACTGGAGCGGCTCCAGCTGCCCCAGATGGTCGAGAACAACACCGAGTCGATGCGCACGGCCTTCACCGTCACGGTGGACGCCGCCCCCGTGCACGGTGTGACCACCGGAATCTCCGCCGCCGACCGTGCCACCACCCTCCAGCTGCTGGCGAGCGGCCGCGCCGAGGCGACCGACTTCGTCCGCCCCGGCCACATCTTCCCGCTGCGCGCCAAGCCCGGCGGGGTCCTCGTGCGCAACGGCCACACGGAGGCCGCCGTCGACCTCGCCCGGCTCGCTGGCCTGCGCCCCGCCGGGGCGATCGTCGAGATCGCCGGCGAGGACGGCGTCATGCTGCGGCTGCCCGAGCTGATCCCGTTCGCCCGCAAGCACGGCCTGACGATCATCTCCATCGAGGACCTGATCGCCTACCGCCGCAGCTCCGAGCCGACCGTCCGGCGCGAGGCCGAGGTCAACCTGCCGACCGCGCACGGTGCGTTCACCGCGTACGGCTACCGGTCCACCGTCGACGGCGTCGAGCACGTCGCCCTCGTCCACGGCGACATCGGCGACGGCGAGGACGTGCTCGTCCGGGTCCACTCCGAGTGCCTGACCGGCGACATCTTCCACTCGCTGCGCTGCGACTGCGGCCCCCAGCTCCAGGCCTCCATGGAGCGCATCACCGAGGCGGGCCGCGGTGTGGTCGTCTACCTGCGCGGGCACGAGGGCCGCGGCATCGGCCTGCTGTCCAAACTGCGGGCGTACGAGCTCCAGGAACGCGGCCGTGACACGCTGGACGCCAATCTGGAGCTCGGCCTGCCCGCCGACGCCCGGGACTACGCCGCGGGCGCGCAGATCCTCGTCGACCTCGGCGTACGCAGCCTGCGGCTGATGACCAACAACCCCGAGAAGATCAGCGCGCTGGTGCGGTACGGCCTGAAGGTCGAGGGCCGCGAGCCCATGCCGGTCCAGGCGGGCGAGCACAACCTGCGTTACCTGCGGACCAAGCGGGACCGTATGGGACACGACCTGCCCTGGCTGGACGGCTCCACCGCGTCCACCTGCGGCAACCAGTAAGCACATCCGTCAGGCAATCGGTAAAGCAAACGGTCGAAGAAAGACCCGAGGAGAGAACGTGAGCGGCAAGGGCGCGCCAGAACTGTCCGTACGTAACTGCGGAGACCTCCGCGTGGCCGTCATCGCGGCCCAGTGGCACGAGAAGATCATGGACGGCCTCGTCGACGGTGCCCTGCGTGCGCTGCACGAGCTGGGCATCGACGAGCCGACCCTGCTGCGGGTCCCCGGCAGCTTCGAGCTCCCCGTCGTCGCCAAGGTGCTGGCGGGGCGCGGCTACGACGCGATCGTCGCGCTCGGCGTCGTCATCCGCGGCGGCACCCCGCACTTCGAGTACGTGTGTCAGGGCGTCACCCAGGGCCTCACCCAGGTCTCCGTCGACACGGGCGTTCCCGTCGGCTTCGGCGTACTGACCGTCGACACCGAGGAGCAGGCCCTCGACCGGGCCGGCCTGGAGGGCTCGAACGAGGACAAGGGACACGAGGCGGTCACCGCCGCCGTGGCCACCGCGGCGACGCTGCGTTCAGTATCTGAACCCTGGCGCTGAGGAGGAGCCACTTCCGCGTAGGGTGGGACCACCATGTCCAAGAAGACTTTCGAGGAGCTCTTCACCGAGCTCCAGCACAAGGCCGCCAACGGCGACCCCGCCACCTCCCGCACCGCCGAGCTGGTGGACAAGGGGGTCCATGCCATCGGCAAGAAGGTTGTCGAAGAGGCCGCCGAAGTCTGGATGGCGGCCGAGTACGAGGGCAAGGAAGCCGCCGCCGAGGAGATCTCGCAGCTGCTGTACCACGTCCAGGTGATGATGGTCGCGCGCGGGATCTCCCTCGACGACGTCTACGCACACCTCTGAGCCGTCGAGCCCCGACCCGCACCCCCCCCGCAAGCCCGCACCCTCCCAAGCGAAGGAAGCCCACCTCATGCTGCGCATCGCCGTCCCCAACAAGGGTTCACTGTCCGGACCTGCGGGGGAGATGCTCCATGAGGCGGGCTACCAGCAGCGCAAGGACTCCAAGGAACTCGTTCTGGTCGACCCGGAGAACGAGGTCGAGTTCTTCTATCTGCGCCCGCGCGACATCGCGATCTACGTCAGCTCGGGCCGGCTCGACATCGGCATCACCGGCCGCGACCTGCTGCTGGACTCCGGCGCCAACGCCGAGGAGATCCTCCAGCTCGGCTTCGCCCGCTCCACGTTCCGCTACGCCACCAAGCCCGGCACCGCCACCGGAGTCGAGGACTTCGGCGGGCTGACGATCGCCACCTCCTACGAGGGCATCGTCGCCAAGCACCTCGCGGACAACGGCATCGACGCCTCCGTCGTCCACCTCGACGGCGCCGTCGAGACGGCGATCGAGCTCGGTGTGGCCCAGGTCATCGCCGACGTCGTGGAGACCGGCACCAGCCTGCGCAACGCCGGCCTCGGCGTGATCGGCGAGCCGATCCTGACCTCCGAGGCCGTCGTCATCCGCCGCACGGGCGCGAAGGCGGACGACCCGAAGGTGCAGCAGTTCCTGCGCCGCCTCCAGGGCGTCCTCGTCGCCCGGTCCTACGTGATGATGGACTACGACTGCCGGGTCGAGAACCTGGAGCAGGCCGTCGCCCTCACCCCGGGACTGGAGTCGCCGACCGTCTCCCCGCTGCACAACGAGGGCTGGGTCGCCGTCCGCGCGATGGTTCCGGCCAAGGAGGCGCAGCGGATCATGGACGATCTGTACGAGCTGGGCGCCCGCGCGATCCTGACGACGGCGATCCACGCCTGCCGTCTCTGATCGGCGGACCGGATCATGTCTGTGGAGCAGCAGGAACTGCCCGCCCTTCCCGTCACCTTCCGGCCGACCCGCACCCGGGCCGTCCTGCTGACCGTCGGAACGGCGATGCTCGCCGTCATCACGGCCGTCGCCCTGGCACTGGAGAAGCTGAACCCCGGGGAGCGGATCAGCTTCATCCTGACCGCGCTGTTGTTCTTCGGTGTGCTGGCCCTGCTCAGCCGCCCCAAGGTCGACGCCGACGACCAGGGCGTCACCGTGGTCAATCTCACCCGCAGCCGGCGGCTGGAATGGGCGGAGATCCTCCGGGTGAACCTCCGTCCGGGTGACCCCTGGGTCTTCCTCGATCTGAGTGACGGCACCAGCCTCCCGGTCCTCGGCATCCAGCCGGGGATCGCCCGGCAGCACGCCGTCCGCGACGCACGGGCGCTGCGCGCGCTCGTCGAAACCCGGGGCACCGGCACGGATCACCGCTGAAAGTCGGGCCCTGTGCCCCTGCCCCGCGAGGCGGGGTCGTGATTACTCTTGAGGCGGAGGCGCCGGGTGCGCCTCCGCCTCACACCCGCGCGGCCACGGTGGCCCGTGAGGCACCTGCGAACCGAGGAGTGACTCCCTCCGGCAATGGACGGATCGTCCGGTAGTACCTGCGCCGCCCCCTCCCAGGAGGCGGCGGCATGATCATCCCGCTACTGCTGCTCTTCGCGGCATTCCTTCTCATCCTGGCGAACGGCTTCTTCGTGGCGGCCGAGTTCGGCCTCGTCACCGTCGAACGCGCGAACGCCGAGCGCGCCGCGGCCGAGGGCGACCGCCGCGCCCGGGGTGTCGTACGAGCCCTGCGCGAGCTGTCGTTCCAGCTCTCCGGCACCCAGCTCGGAATCACCATCACCTCGCTCGTCGTCGGCATGCTCGCCGAGCCCGCGCTCGCCCAGCTGCTCGATGCCCCGCTCACCGCGGTGGGCATACCGGAGGGGATCGTCCCCGGCGTGGCCGTGGTCATCGGCATGCTGCTCGCCTCCGCCGTCCAGATGGTGATCGGCGAGCTCGTCCCGAAGAACTGGGCGGTATCGCGTCCGTTGCAGGTCGCCCGGTTCGTGGCCGGACCGCAGCACCGCTTCTCGGTCGTCTTCCGGCCCGTGATCGCGGTGCTCAACGCCGTCGCCAACCGGCTCGTGCGGGCGTTCGGCGTCGAGCCCACGGAGGAGCTGGCCTCCGCCCGTACCCCCGGCGAACTGGTCTCCCTGGCCCGCCATTCGGCGCGCGCGGGAGCCCTGGAGCAGGACACGGCCGATCTGTTCGTACGGACCCTGTCACTCGGCCGGCTCACCGCCCAGCACGTGATGACCCCGCGCGTGAAGATGAGCGCCCTGCAGTCCGACGCGACCGCGGCGGACGTCCTCAACCTCACCCGGGCCACCGGCCTCTCGCGCTTCCCCGTCTACCGCGACCGCATCGACGAGATCGTCGGCATGGTCCACCTCAAGGACGCGCTGGCCGTACAGAGCCATCAGCGGCTGCGTACCCCGGTCGGCCGCATCGCCGTCCCGCCGCTGCTGGTGCCCGAGACCCTGCCGGTGCGGCAGCTGCTGGCACGGCTGCGCAGCGAGCAGCCCATCGCCGTCGTCGTCGACGAGTACGGCGGCACGGCAGGCGTCGTCACCCTGGAGGACATCGTCGAGGAGCTCGTCGGCGAGGTCCGCGACGAGCACGACGCCGAGGCCGACGGGCGGCCGGAACTGGCCGCGATCGCACCCGAGGACGGGAAGCCCGCCTGGGAGGCCGACGGCAGCTGCCGGGTCCTGACGCTGCGGCGGATAGGCCTCGACGTGCCCGACGGTCCGTACGAGACCGTCGCCGGGCTCGTCGCCGACCTGCTCGGCCGGATCCCGGCCCCCGGCGACCGGGCCGAGCTGCCCGGCTGGCGGCTGTCCGTGCGCCAGGTGGACCGCTACCGGGCGGAACGGGTCAAGCTGGTACGTACCGCCGATGTGACGAACCGTGCGGAGGCGGCCCGATGAGCGTCCTCCAACTGCTGTTCGCGCTGCTCCTCGTGCTCGCCAACGGCTTCTTCGTCGGCGCCGAGTTCGCCCTCGTGTCGGTACGCCGCAGCCAGATCGAGCCGCTCGCCGCCGGTGGCTCCTCGCGGGCCCGCCAGGTGCTGCACGGTCTGGAGAACCTGCCGCAGATGATGGCCGCCGCGCAGTTCGGCATCACCGTCTGCTCGCTGACCCTCGGCGCGGTGGCCGAGCCGACCGTGGCGCACCTGCTGGAGCCGGTGTTCCACGCCGTCCACGTCCCCGGGGCACTGATCCACCCGCTCGGGTACGTGATCGCGCTGGCCGTCGTCGTCTTCCTGCACCTCGTCATCGGCGAGATGCTCCCGAAGAACCTCGCGATGGCCGCACCGGAGAAGACCGCGCTCTGGCTCAGCCCGGCGCTCGTCGGCTTCGCCCGGCTGTGCCGCCCGGTGACCGTGTCGCTGGGCGCCTGCGCCCGGCTGGTGCTCAAGCTGTTCCGCGTCGAGCCGAAGGACGAGGTGGAGGCCGTCTTCACCAGCGACCAGCTCGGGCAGCTCGTCGAGGACGCGGGGCAGGCGGGGCTGCTCGACCGGGAGGAGCAGGAGCGTCTGGAGGACGCGCTGGAGCTGGGCAGCCGCCCGGTGACGGACGTCCTCATCGCCCGTTCGGCCCTGGTGACCGTGCCCCCGTCGGTCACGCCCCGGCAGATCGAGGAGCTGACGGTACGCACCGGTTACTCCCGCTTCCCGGTCCGGGGCGAGGGCAACGGCCCGTTCATGGGCTTCCTTCACGTCAAGGACGTCCTGGACCTGGAGGACCGCGAGCGGGCCGTACCGCAGCACATCTGGCGCCCCCTGTCCACGCTGCGGGCCGAGCTCCCCCTCGACGACGCCCTCACGGTGATGCGCCGCGCGGCCACCCACCTGGCCCAGGTCGCCGACGCGTCGGGCCGCGTGCTCGGGCTCGTGGCCCTGGAGGACGTCCTGGAAATGCTGGTGGGCGAGGTGAGGGACCCGTCCCACCGGGGGGCTCCGGCCCCGGGACCCCGCCGTGCTCCCGCGGAGGGTGCGCTCACGGGGTGACCGCCCGCCCTCCGTGCCCGTCCGGCGCCGGACCGTGTGTCCGTCCTCAGGCGCCGGGCGGGCGGGGAGGGTCCACGGGCCCCCGGCCCGAGAGGACCTCCCCGTAGGCCTGCATCAGATCGGCGAGCCGCAGCGTCGCCAGATCGTCCCGCGTCGGCGTACCGGGGTACCCCGACAGCCGCAGATCCCGGTACGCGCAGCTCTTCTCGTACAGCGTGCGCAGAAACCGCCCGTTGCCCAGCTCGTCGATCCACCCCTGGTCCACGACGTGCCCGCTGATCGAGCGCAGCTCGTCCAGCGCCTCCTCGTCCCACAGGTCACCGTTGGCCGCCGCCAGCACCTCGCCTATCGAGGTCAGCTCCAGCGGGCGGTACGAGGGGAAGTCGACCCGAGTGGTGAACCGCGAGGACAGCCCCGGGTTGGTGGCGAGCAGCCGGTCCATGCCCTCCGGGTAGCCCGCCAGGATGACCACCAGATGGTCACGGTTGTCCTCGGCGCGCTTCAACAGCACCTGAAGGGCCTCGTCGCCGTACGCGTCGCCCTTGCTGTACCCCGTGTTCGACAGCGAATACGCCTCGTCCACGAACAGCACCCCGCCCAGTGCCGAGTCGATCAGCTCGTTCGCCTTCACCGCCGTCTGGCCGAGGAACTCACCCACCAGATCGGATCGCTGCGCCTCCACCAGATGGTCGCCGCCGAGCAGCCCGAGCGCGTAGAACACCCGCCCGAGGATCCGCGCCACGGTGGTCTTCCCGGTGCCGGACGGGCCGGAGAAGACGAAGTGCCGCTTCGGAGGCTGCACCGGGAGTCCCTGGGCCGCCCGCAGCCGGGCCATGTTGAGCTGTGCGGAGAGCGCCTTGACCTGCCGTTTCACCGGCTCCAGGCCGACCATCCGCTCCAGCTCCGCGAGCGCGTCGGCGAGCAGCACCGGATCGGTCGGGCCGCCCGGGAACGACGCGGGCGTCGGCTGGGACGGCACGGCCGCCTTCTCCCGTACGCCGTCGGCCGGGGCGGCGGGCGCGGCCGGGCCCGCCGCGCCGAACGGCGGCGTCTGGGGGTCCGGCCCGAACCGCGGCTCCGGCGTGGGCGGCGCCTCCGCATCGGCCTGGGAGTCCACCGCGTCCTGCCCCACGCCGGCCCCGGCCAGCGACACCGCCGCGAGCCCGGCCGGCTCGTCGGGCCCGTCGATCCCGTCGTACTCCGCGATCGCGGCGAGCCGGGCCGAGGTGTCCATGAACGCCGGATCGACCCGGTGCACCGCGCGGTACAGCGGCAGCGCGGCGGCGCTGCGCCCGGTGCCCTCGTGGGCGCGGGCCAGCCAGTACCGCAGCTCCTTGCGCTGCGGCTGCTCACTGCGGCAGCGCATCAGCGCCGTCGACAGCAGCGGCTCGGCGTGCCCGTACATCTCCAGCCTGACCCGCGCCATCCCGCCGAAGAGCCCGGCCTCGATGCCGAGCAGCGGATCGTCGACGAGCGCTTCGGTGTGCCGTACGAGCTGCTCCCAGTCCTTGACCAGATACGCGCGGCACGCGTGCAGGAACCGCACCTGCGGATCGGTGTCGATGGGGGGCAGTCCGGCGAGCGCCTGGTCCAGCTCGGGCACATGCCGGCCGTCCAGCCAGTGCGAGGCGTGCGCGAGCAGCAGATCGCGCGGGCTCTCCAGCACCGGCTGCACCCACCAGCCGAGCCAGTACCAGGAGTTCAGCGTGCGCCGGTGGCGGGCCCGCTGTTCGCCGAAGCGCTCCCGGCCCCGGAACATCCGCAGCAGCGCGGTCGTCGTGTCGACGCGCAGCGCGTGCAGGCCGAGCCAGCCGTCGGCCATCCCGGGGTCGAGCCGGACGGCGGCTCTGAACTCCTCTTCCGCCTGTGGATACGCGCCCATCGTGTAGGCGTCCACACCGCGCACCCAGGCGAGGTCGGCCGGGGCGAGCGCGCCCTGCGTGCCGATATCCATCGGGTCCCCCACAAAACGTGCCCCCGTGGCCTCCCGCCGGGCGGGCGCCCGTCGGAGCGTGCTGAACCACCTTGCCGCGGACGGGTTTTGACCGCACCGAGAGGCATCGTACCTGCGCGGCAGTGGCTGCTTAAGGGTGTCGTGAGCGTCCCGCAGACGGTGACCGAGGGTGAGCGCGGGGGGCCGGATCGACGCCGGGGGAGGGGAAAGAGGGCAGAACGAAGCCCCCGATCACGGGGGAACAACCGGGGGCTTCGCGTCCGGGCGGCTCCGAAAAGCCGCACATTGAGAACGTAAGACCTGTATGGCCCTTGGGTCAAGCAGAGTTGAGGCACTTATGGGGCTGATTTCCGACTGCTCAGTACGGAGGGCTGAGCTGGTCACGTTCCGTGAGGAAGTGGTGCGATCCCGCCGTCTCGTACCGCCCCGGGAGCCACTCGTACCCCTCAGGACACTCCCGTACCAGGGTGTCGGCGAAAGGCCGGGACGGATCATCCGCGAAATGGCGAGTCTCCGCCACGGTCCAGCCGTCCCAGAAGTCGGAGAGCGCCGGACCGTCGCGATGGCGCCCGCGCGCCCAGGACGCCGGAGCCTCGCGCTCCATCCAGAGCAGCCCGGCGAGATGCGGCCGCAGCACCCGGCGGCCCGCCCCGACCCCCTCCATGAGGACGACCGGCGCGGCGGGCAGCGGGCGCGGGGCGGCGAAGCGGCGCAGATTCCAGTCGTACGGGTCGTACAGGGCCCTCTCGCCGCGCGACAGCGGCCCGATCACCTGGTCGAGCATCCGGTCCGTCCACTCGAACAGTTCATCGTGCGTGGCCAGATCGTCGAGATGGAGTACAGGAGCGCCGCCGAGCGCCCCGGCGAGCCGGGCCGCGAACGTGCTCTTCCCGGAGCCCGCGTGACCGTCGACCGCGATCAGCCGGACCGGTCCGCAGGACGGCGGCAGGGCGCGCAGTGCGGCGGCGGCACGGTCGAGATCGAGGGGGGCGGCGTGGCTCATACGGGTCACCCTAAAGGCGCCCGCAGGTCACGCCAGTGGTCGAGACCAATATTGGTGGCGCGACGCGGGCCCGGTGTCTGGCCGAAGGCGTACGCGGCCCGGGATAGTTGCCTCATTCGTGCCTCATCCACGTGTCCCGCGCTGCCCGATACGGAGGTCTCATGACCAGACCCGCTTCGCGCCGAACCGTACTGACCGCCGCCGTCGCCGCCGTGGCCGGCGGCAGCGCACTGTCCTCCACCGCCACGGCCGCGGGCGTGCCCCGCCACGCCGTGAGTGCGCTCGTCGACAACCGCTTCTGGACCTCGTACGCCGACTGGCGGAGCGGCGCGCTCGCCGGTACCCGCGCCGTCGCCGGCCGCCGCCCCGGCCTGGTCATCGCCACCCCCGCGGGCCGCACGGAGTACGCCGACCCGCACACCGGGAAGACCGCGGCCTGGGAGTACGCGACCTGGACCTCTCCGCTGCACCGCTCCCGCGTCCCCGCGACCGAGGTCATCGCCTCCTGGAACGCCGCCACCCCTGCGGGTACCTGGCTGCAGGTGGCACTGTCCGGAACGTACTCGGACGGCACCGCCACCCCCTGGTTCGTCATGGGCCGCTGGTCCTCCGGCGACGGGGCCTCCGACATCCGCCGCACCTCCGTGGACGACCAGACCGACGGGAAGAGCACGATCTGGACGGACACCTTCTCCGTCGACGACCCGGCGAGCGGGCTGCGCCTCAGCGCGTACCGGCTGCGCCTCACCTTGTACCGGGCGCCCGGGAGCAAGCTCACCCCCACCGTGTGGCGGGCGGGAGCCATGGCCTCCGACATCCCGGACCGCTTCACCGTGCCCGCCTCCGCACCCCGGCTCGCCGTGGAACTGCCCGTACCGCGCTACTCGCAGAACACCCACATCGGCCAGTACCCCGAGTACGACAACGGCGGCGAGGCCTGGTGCAGCCCCACCTCCTCGCAGATGATCATCGAGTACCACGGGCGCAAGCCGACGGCCGAGGACCTCGCCTGGGTCAATCCCGACTTCGCCGATCCGCAGGTCTGCCACGCCGCCCGGTACACCTTCGACTACCAGTACAACGGCTGCGGCAACTGGCCCTTCAACGCCGCCTACGCCGCCACGTACCGGGACATGAACGCCGTCGTCACCCGGCTACGGTCCCTCGGGGAACTGGAGACCCTGATCAAGGCGGGCATCCCGGCCATAACGTCTCAGTCGTTCCTCAAGGAGGAACTGACCGGCGCCGGGTACGGCACGTCCGGTCATCTGATGACGGTCGTCGGCTTCACGGCCGAGGGCGATGTGATCGCGAACGATCCGGCGTCCGACAGCAACGAGGCCGTACGACGGGTGTACCGCCGCCGGGAGTGGGAGAACATCTGGCTCCGTACCAAGCGGTACAACGCGAGCGGGAAAGTGGTCTCCGGCACAGGAGGCGTCTGTTACCTCTACTGGCCCGAGAGCCCGACGGCCGCGCAGCGCAAGGCGCTGGCCGCCCTCGGCATCCGCTAGCCGGCCCGGGGCCCGTGCGGGGCCGTGACGAACGTCTCGCCCGCGCGGGCCGCCGCGGCTGGCACTGTGGAAGCCATGACCGCGAGCACTCTCACCGCGACCCGGGCCGGCACCGGGGGCCCCAAGGACGACGGCCCGAAGATCGTCGAGCACATCATGGGCTGGATCCTCGTCGTCGTCATCGCCATGTTCGTCACCCGGACCGGCCTGCTCTGACCCCCAGGGTCAGCCCGTCCGCGACGATCAGGTCGGACGTGACCAGGGCCTGCTCCGCGCGTACGTCCGTCATGAACACGAACGGCGGGACGACGGGCGGCACCGGCAGCCCGTCCGGGGTGAAGGTCAGACAGAGCACGCCTTCCAGGCATCCGCTGAACTTCGTCAGATAGAGCGTGACGTCCCCGCTCAGATCGAGTGAGTCGGCGCCGAGGGAGAGTTCGTCGCCGCCGTCGCGCGTGATGAGCCGGTAGTCCGTGAGCGAGGCGGCGCGCATCCGCAGCACCATCACCTTCACGGGACCGGCCACGCTCGGCACCTCCGTGACCCCGGCGAGGGTGAAGCCCCGCGGGGCGAAGAGCGTCGTGGTCACGGTCGGCGCGGCCCGGGGGACGGTGACCGGACCCGTCCGCGTCTGCGAGGGAGGTCCGCTCATCGTGGCGAGCAGGACGACCGGCAGTGCGGCGGCGAGCGTCTTCGGCCGGCCGGGAGTGTCCCTGACCGGCGTCCAGCCGAAGCCCATCGCACTGCCGGCGATGCCCAGTGCCATGCCGACCAGGAACCCGCCGAGGTTGGTCGCTGCGAACGACAGCACCGACAGGATCAGCGCGTGCACGGAGACGTAATGGTGCGTGTGCGGCAGGAACCAGAGGAACAGCCCAGCGGTGATCAGCCCGAGCCCGATACCGATCGCCGCCAGCCCGCCGATCCCCAGGCTGACCAGCACGGTCAGCGGCGACAGCGGCACCAGCAGGAGCTCGGCCCCGCCGAGCACGAGCAGCAGCCCGCCCCAGAACGGCCGGGTCCGCCGCCACGCGCGGAACGCCGCCCGCCACCGCGCGAAGCGCGGCCCGTGCCCGTCGGCCGCCCCCTCGGCGGCCGAGGACCGGGCCGGGCGACCGGATTTCCACACGCTCCGGCCCCCGGCATCCTCGCGCCCGTCGGCATCCTCGCGCCCGTCGGCATCCTCGCGCCCGTCGGCGCCCTCGCGACCGCCGCCGCTCAGAAGCACTTCTTGCCGTCCAGGCTGACGTCGACCCGCAGCCCCTTCAGCCGGAAGTTGCCGCCGGTCGCCGACCAGGCGTGCGACCGCACGCCCACCACCTCGATGTCCCCGGCCTGGAGACCGAACTTCCCCGCCGGCCCCTTGACCCCGTCCACCGAGTCGAGCGTCGAGGCGTCCCGGCCGATCTGGGCCGTGCCGAAGCGGGCGTCGCCGACGAGGTCCTCCCCGTCGATGATCAGATTGCTCGCGGTCACCTCGCCGGCCTTGCCGCCCGCCGTCAGCTTGAACACCACCTTGCCCACCGGGGTGTCCACCTCCGCGGCCTGGCAGATGTCGCTGAGGCGGGCCTCACCGATGCCCAGCAGGGCGACCGGATGCCCCTTGCCGTCGACCGAGCGGTCCGTCTGGACGTACGACGCCAGCCCCTGGCTGCTCAGCTTTCCCGACGCGACCTGGAAGTTCGTCCCGGAGACGGCGAAGGACGCGGCCAGCGCGCCCTCGGCCATCACCCCCGCCATCACCCCGACCGCCAGCACCGCGGGCATCGCCACCGCGGCGGACTTCTTCCAGGAGGTGCGGCCCTCGCGGGGCGGCCGTGACGCCGGTAACGGCCCTGTGGATGTGCTCACTTGATCCTCCCGTGGTGTCCATGGGCGGCTGCGCCGCGTGGCTGCCATACTGCGGGGATTCTGTGGCAGTGGGAGAGTAGGGCCGGATTTGAATAATAGTCAACAACGCGGCGGGGCGACCTCCGGCAGGACCGAAAGGTCCCAGCTCCGGCGGGCCGAACTCATCGCGATCGGACGCAAGTTGTTCGCCGACACCTCCTACGACGCCCTGTCGATGGACGACATCGCCCGGCACGCGGGTGTGGCCAAGGGGCTGATCTACTACTACTTCCGGAGCAAACGCGGCTACTACCTCGCCATCGTCGAGGAATCCGTCGCCGACCTCGTCGCCCGCGCGGCCGACGGCACCGACCTGCCCCGCCGCGAACGCGTCCAGCGCACCGTCGACGGCTACCTCCGCTACGCCCAGAACCACCAGGCCGCCTACCGCACCATCGTCACCGGCGGCGTCGGCTTCGACACCCAGGTGCAGTCGATCCGGGACGCGGTGCGCGAGGAGCTGATCGCGACCATCGCCGAGGGCGCGTACGGCCGTCGCGACATCCCGCTGCTCGCCCGGCTCGCGCTGCTGGGCTGGCTCAGCAGTGTGGAGGGCATGACGCTCGACTGGCTGGGGCACCAGGAGCCGGCCCGCGAGACCCTGTGCGCCCTGCTGGTCCGGATGCTGCGCGCCACGCTCGACACGATCGGGGAATTCGAGCCGGACTGGCCGGCGCCCGACCCCGCCGAAACCTGACAGTGGACCTGTGGATCTTGACCCCGTGACGGACGCGCTCCGATCGGGCATACTCAACCCGCCACAGCCGCTGGTCAGCCACTTCCGTGATCCGGGAGGGCAGCATCGGCGCATCAGGTGAGACCCGGCGGCGCCGCAAAACCCTTCGCGCGCGCCGCCGCAGCGCCCGACAGGGAGGAGAGCGCCCCATGCCCGACCGCGCCCCGCAGCCGGTGGACCGTGAGCTGCCCACCGAGGAGGCCAGGGATCTGATCGCCCTGGTCCGCGACATCGTCCAGCGGGAGATCGCTCCCGGCGCGGCCGAGGAGGAGGAAGCGGGCCGCTTCCCCCGTGACACCTTCTCGCTGCTGTCCGAGTCCGGCCTGCTCGGCCTGCCGTACGACTCCGCCCACGGCGGCGGGGACCAGCCGTACGCCGTCTATCTCCAGGTCCTCGAAGAACTCGCCGCCGCCCGCCTCACCGTCGGCCTCGGCGTCAGCGTCCATTCCCTCGCCTGCCACGCCCTGGCCACGTACGGCACCAAGGAGCAGCAGGCCGAGCATCTGCCCGCGATGCTCGGCGGCGGGCTGCTCGGCGCGTACTGCCTCTCCGAGCCGTCCTCCGGTTCGGACGCCGCGTCCCTGCGGACGAAGGCCGTGCGCGACGGCGACGACTGGGTGATCACCGGCACCAAGGCCTGGATCACCCACGGCGGGATCGCCGACTTCTACACCGTCCTCGCCCGCACCGGCGACGACGGGCCGCGCGGCATCACCGCCTTCCTCGTGCCCGGCGACATCGAGGGACTGAGCGCCGCCGCGCCCGAGAAGAAGATGGGCATGAAGGGCTCGCCCACCGCCCAGCTGCACTTCGACGGGGTACGCGTACCGGACGCGCGGCGGATCGGCGAGGAGGGGCAGGGGTTCGCCATCGCGCTCGCGGCGCTGGACTCGGGGCGCCTCGGCATCGCGGCCTGTGCCGTCGGCGTCGCCCAGGCGGCGCTCGACGCGGCCGTCGAGTACGCCACCGGCAGGAAGCAGTTCGGGCGCCCCATCGCGGACTTCCAGGGGCTGCGCTTCATGCTCGCCGACATGGCGACGCAGATCGAGGCGGGGCGTTCGCTGTATCTGGCGGCCGCACGGCTGCGCGACGCGGGCCGGCCGTTCTCCCGGCAGGCCGCCATGGCGAAGCTCTTCTGCACGGACGCGGCGATGAGGGTGACGACGGACGCCGTGCAGATCCTCGGCGGCTACGGCTACACCGCCGACTTCCCGGTCGAGCGCCTCATGCGCGAGGCCAAGGTGCTGCAGATCGTCGAGGGCACCAATCAGATCCAGCGCATGGTCATCGCCCGTCACCTCGCGGGACCAGAGTCCCGCTGACCCAGCCCGTCCGGTCCGTCCACACCGGCGCCGCCGTGAGCCTGTTCCACTCCTGGTCGCGGCGGCCCGGCAGGGTTTTGCCCTTGCTCGCCCAGGAGTGCAGCAGGGCGCGGTAGATGGGCGGGTCCGCCGAATGCCCGCCCTGCTGCGCACCGTGATGCGGAACCGATTCTTCGACGTGCGGAGTCGTGAAGCGACGGCGTCCTGTGCCGCCGACCGGGACGGAGCCGACCGGGACGGAGCCGACCTGGTCGTCCGCGCCGGCTGCGCTGTACGTCCCGGCCGTGCCGGTCGTGGGGTACTGCAGGGTCATGACCGGCCAACGCCCGGTGGCCGTAAGGGGTCACCGCCGTACTGATTCGAGCGCCAGTTCGGCATGTACCCGGGAATGTCCCCAGGCGCCCCCGGGGTGCCTCCATGCGCTCTTCGCTGACACGAGTATGGCCCTCCGCAGGGTTTCTGACGTACCGTCAACTCCCTTGCCGACCAGGAGGCCAGCGTGTCCGACGACCGCCCGATCGGGCTCGACGAATACCCGATCCACCAGGCTCCGCTCTCGATGAAGCACGTCGTCACCGGCGACCGCAACGCCTACGACCGGTGCATCTTCCACGTCCTCGACCACCAGGGCCGCGCCCTGCTCATCGCCGGACTCGGCGTCTACCCCAACACCGGGGTGATCGACGCCTACGCCACTCTGCGTATCGGCGATCAGCTGCACGCCGTACGGGCGTCCGACGCCCTCGGCGACGACCGCATGCGGCTGTCGGTCGGCCCGCTGAGCATCACGGTGGAGGAGCCGCTGCGCCGGCTGCGGCTGCGCTGCCAGGCGGACGACTTCTCCTACGACATCGTCTGGGAGGCCGACTTCCCGGCCGTCTGGGAACCCCACCACGTCCAGCGACGCGGCGACCGGCTCACCCTGGAGGGGCGCCGCTTCGTCCAGGCGGGCCACTGCACGGGCACCATCCGCGCGGGCGACGAGGTCCTGGCCGTGACGGCGGGGGAGTGGACCGGCACCCGCGACCGCAGCTGGGGCGTGCGCCCCATCCCCGGCGAGGACCCCGGCCGCGGGGACGAGTTCCGCCCGGAGGGCTTCCACTGGCTCTGGGTCCCCGTCCGCTTCGACGACCGTTTCGTGATGGTCATCGCGCAGGAGGACGCCGACGGCCACCGCACGCTGAACGAGGCGGTGCTCGTGCGCGAGGGCGCGCGCGACGTCCAGCTCGGCTGGCCGCAGACCGACATCCGCTACCGTCCCGGCACCCGCCACCCCGAGCGGGCCGTCATCCATCTCACGGACCCCACGCGCAAGCCGCTGGAACTGGGCGTGGAGACCCTCTGCTCCTCCCCGCTCGCGGTCGGCGCGGGCTACCCGCCGGCCACCGACTGGCAGCACGGCACGTGGCGGGGGCGGGGCTGGACCGACCGGCAGACGTACGACCTCTCGGATCCGGCGGCGCATCCCATGGCCGCGTACGGCGTCACCGACCACGCGGCTCGCTTCACGCTGGAGGGGCGGACGGGGTACGGGATCTTCGAGCACGGCAGTTTCGGCCGCCACGATCCGAGCGGCTTCACCGGTTACGACTCGGTGGGGTGAGAGGGCGACGCCCGATGGATCGGTACGGGCTAACCTGAACCGCACAAACCACCACATAAGCCACGTGAGGAGGCGTACGACATGCCGGCAGGCGCC